>NZ_KE384016.1:0-71162 GCF_000423425.1 Meiothermus rufus DSM 22234
GATGCAGGAGGAGTCGGTTCCCCAGTCTCACATGTGTTGACCGATTACAACACCTTGTCAAAACCAGGGTCATTTTGTACTATACCCATTGCCTGCTTTAGACAGGCGCAGCTCGCTGGGGCATCGTCTAACGGCAGGACTACGGATTCTGGCTCCGTCAATCGTGGTTCGAATCCACGTGCCCCAGCCAGTTTTTTATTGAAGAGGCTCAGGAACCTTCTGGCCCCATCGACTAGCGGTTAGGTCACCGCCCTTTCAAGGCGGCGGCAGGGGTTCGAATCCCCTTGGGGTCACCAGATCGCCCGGCGCAAGCCGGGGTTTTTTATCAAAACGGCGTCGGTAAATTGTGAAGAAACTTGCCAGGGGTTGTGCATGGAAACGAGTGTTCAGGCCCTGCGCCGGCGGCTAACGCTGGGGAGTGCCCTGGGGCTTTTCATGACCGGGGCCGTTGGGGCAGCGGTAGGGGCCGTTGTGTCTGCTTGGCAGGCTGAGTTGGGCCTGGGCCGAGGGTTGGCCTGGTACTTCAACCTGTTCTTCGTAGGGGTTTTGCTGGGCACTTTTTGGAGCAGCCGCATGCGCCGGCGCCACCCCTGGCTTTCCCTAGCTTTGCTGGCCGAGGGCCTGGGGCTACTGCTGGTAGCTGGGGCCGGGAGGGCAGAGGGGATTTACCTGGCGGCGCTCTTTCTAGGCTTTGGCGTTTCTACGGCTAACTTTCACTGCAACGCCCTGCCTTTAGAGCTGTATACCCGGGGGCAGATGCTGGTGCTGGGGCGAGTAAACGCCGCTTTTGGTCTGAGGGCGGTGCTTTCTCCTTTGCTAATGGTCTGGTTGCCCTGGCGCTGGGGGTATGCCATTCTGGCTTTTCTAGCCGTTTTGGCGGCGTTGTTGCTCTGGCAGGCCCCGGCCGTACAGCCCAAGGTTTCGGCCTCGAGCACCCCTTCAAGGCCCCAGCTTTTGCCCTGGGTACTGGCCTCCATCCTGGCCTATGTAGCGGTGGAGCTGGTGATCTCTAGCTTCTCTGGCCTGTATTTGCGCCACCTGGACTACGACGCTAAGGTGGTGGGGGTGTTGCTCTCCCTGTACTGGGTAGGGCTTACCCTAGGGCGCTGGTTGTTGGCGGGTCTGATGGCCGTGCACCCGCTGGCTCGGTTGGCCGGGCTTCACCTAGGGGCCGCCCTGGTGGCGCTGTGTTACCTGCTGCCCCCGGTAGCCTGGTTGTTTCCCCTGGTGGGGTTCTTGCTTGCCCCCACTTTTCCCACCCTCTACGCTTTTACCCAGCGGCACATCGGCTACCCGGCCCTGGCCTACCTGTTCTACGCAGCCGCCGTAGGGGGCAGCCTGGTTCCGGCGGCTTTTGCCCTGGTGCCCAAAGAAAGCCTGGCCCTGGGTATGCTCTGTGTGGTGGGCGGGATGGCGGGCACGACCTACCTGCTCTGGAGAAACAGTGAAGCTCAAAGCGCTGCTCTTCGACCTTGACGGCACCCTGGCCGACACCGACCGGCTGCACGAGCAGGCCTGGCTCGAGGGCCTTGCCCGCTACGGCATCCAGGCCGACCACCACTACTACCAGACCCAGATCAGCGGGGGTCTTAACCCGGAGATTGTGGCGCGGCTGCTGCCCCAGCTCTCGCCTGCCGAGGCTGCAGCCTTCATCGAGCAAAAAGAGGCCCGCTTCCGTGAGCTGGCCGCTGGAGTTACCCCCCTGCCAGGGTTGCAAGAGCTATGGGCCTGGGCCAACGGCCATAGGCTGCGCCTAGCCCTGGTCAGCAACGCCCCCAGGCAAAACGCAGAGCACATGCTGAAGCGGCTGGGCCTGCATTTTGACTGCACGGTGCTCTCCGAGGAACTCCCCGCCGGCAAACCCGACCCGCTGCCCTACCGCACCGCGCTGGCCCAACTGGGCCTGGGCCCCGAGGAGGCGCTGGCCTTCGAGGACTCGCCCTCGGGGGTGCGCTCGGCGGTGGGGGCTGGCCTGCGCACGGTGGCCCTGACCACCGGCCACCCGGCCCACCGGCTGGAGGAAGCCGGGGCCTTCCTCGCAGTGGCCGACTTCACCGATGAGCGCCTGTGGGCCTGGCTGGAGCAACAAAGCCCACCTAGTACACCCAGGGAATGAGCTTGCGCACCCGGCGCCGGTAGCCGGCGTACTCGGGGTAGCGCTCTGCCAGCCAGCGCTCCTCGAGGCTGGCCTTCCGGTCGAGCCACCCAAACAAAAGCCCCCACAACAAGAGGGTCCAAAGGTTTAGATGGGCCAGGCTGCTGCCCAGCGCCCACAGCAAGACCCCGGTATAGATGGGGTGCCGCACCACCCGGTAGAGCCCCTTTTGCACCAGGAACCCCTGGGGCCGGGGCCAAGGCAGCGCGGTCAGGCTGGGCCCTAGCTGCCAGGCTGCCAGCAGCAGCACCCCCAGGCCCACCCCAGCCAGCCCCCGCCCCAGCCAGGGGAGCCAGGGCGGGCTAAAGGAAGGCGTGAGCCACAGCGCCAGCACCAGCAGGCCCAGCAGGGCAAACTGCCCCACCACGTACCCCTCGCCCCGCTGGCCCAAGCGCATGGGTACAGGATACAGGGCTTTGAGGCTTAGGTATCCAGTGGAATAATGGGGCGAAGCGACATAGATACCTCAGCTAAGCATTTCGAGAAGGTGGTTTGTGGAAGAGCTGGATGTCCTGATGGATTTCCTGGAAATTCCGTTGGGAAGCGCGGATGGAGTGTTTGACCGATTCACCCGGCTGCCCGGTGCTCTTCTTTTGGGCACAGGGTTGGAGCGCTTTTTATTCATCGCGGGTGAGCGAGCCAGCAAAGTTTTGTTGGTCGCCCATGCTGACACCTACTGGGATGAGCAGTATGGCCGTCCACATGGGTTCGAACCAAAGGAACTCGAGTGCAAAGATGGTGTCATCCGAAATAAGAAAGGCGGTCTAGGCGCTGACGATCGGGCCGGCTGCGCCATGATCTGGCTGCTCAAGGACATGGGGCACTCCATCCTTATAACCAGCGGTGAGGAAGAAGGCAGCAAAGGTAGCCATTGGCTAAGGCAAGAGCATCCTGATCTCTTCCAACGCATTAACGCGGAGCACCAGTTTGTGATCCAGCTAGACAGATGCGGCGCCAAGGATTTTAAGTGCTACACAGTGGGCACCGAGGCCTTCAGGAGCTACGTTCAGGAGAAAACCGGCTATACCGAGCCAGACCGCAAGAGAAGTACCGATATTGTCACCCTTTGCCAGGACATCTGCGGGGTCAATCTGAGCATCGGGTACTACCACGAGCACACCCCAGAGGAGTATCTGGTAGTGAACGACTGGCTAAACACGCTAGAGCGGTGCCGCCGGTGGCTAGCGGAACCTGAGCTGCCGAAATTCCCCCTCAGCGCAAGTGAAGCCCATCCATAACTCAGTTGCGCCGCAACACCTCGGCATCGGCGGGCCGTTTGCGCAGGGCCTGAGGGGTCAGGTTGGCCCGGCGGAAGTTCTGGAAGCTGAGGTCGGCCAGCACCCGGTTCTGGCTATCGCGCAGGGTGAGGGCGATGGGGCGGGGGTCGGCCTTGAGCACCAGGATTTCCATGCTGGCAAAGCCCAGCGAGGCGTCCTTGGGGGTACCGCCGATGCGCCAGGCTGCGCCGGCAGGGGTGTTTTGTTCGCCCAGTAGCCGCAGGGTAACCCGCTCGGCGAGCTGGTTGAAGTCGCCCAGGTCGGTCAGGTTGACCCCCAGGCCCTCTACTCTGGCCTTGGCTCGAGGCTGAATAATCACCTGGTTGGTCAGGAACAGGTAGTTCCAGACTTCCTTATCGGAGATGACCACAAAGTTGCCTTCCAGGGCTGCGGGTTTTTTGAACTCTACCCGGGCCAGCGGCTCCCGGCCCGGAATGACCTGCAAGCGGAACTCGGCCTCCTGGGTGCTGCCGTCGGGCAGTTGAACCCGGCCGGTGAGGGTCGCTTCCCAGGGGGAGCGATCCAGGTTGGTCTGCACCTGGCGGGTGATCTCGGCGATGGACTGGGCCACGACCAGGCCAAGGGCGAGAACAGCAATGGCTAGTAGCTTCTTCATTCGTTGCCTCCAAGGTTGAGGGTGTAGCGCAGCCATAGGGAAAATCCACCATCGTAGCCGGCGTCGGCGCGGAAGCCATAGGCCTCTATGCCCAGGCTAGCAGCCCAGGGATAGGCCGCGGTTAGGCGCAGCTTAAGATTGTTGAGCGCTTCGTCGTCCAATGGAGCGGTCAGGGCTGCCTCCAGCCGGTTGAGCTGCCCGGCCCGCAGGGTGGCCTCGAGCAGGGTTCCCGCTTCATCTAGCTCCCCCCGCCAGCCCAGCAGGCCGTAGATGCGGGAGTCCTCTATTCCCAGACCAAAGGTGTAGGTCTGGGTCTGGCGCAGGGCATAGCTCAGCTCGGCCATGCCCCTAGCGATGCCGGCCAGGTCGTTTTTGAAGCCCACCTGCCCGCCCAAAGTCTGCCGAGGGTCGAGGCGGTAGCGCCCCAAGAGCCCCACCTTCAATCCACCCTCGGCTTCCTCGCCCACCCACAGATTGTTGCGCAGGGTATTGCTGTAAAGGGCTTCTACACGGGCTGCGACCGGCCCAAAGATTCCGCTGGCCCGTCCTCCCACGCCCCAGCCAGCCAAGCCCAGACTGGCCTCGAGCTGGTAGCTTACCCGCCCTAGGGCGCTAAACTCCAGGGCGCTCCCCAAACCGACCCCCAGGGCGTCTTGCTGAAACCGGGCCTGCAGGTCCAAACCGCCCAGCGGGAGGGTGGCCTCTATGGTAGGGGTCAGATGGTCGGGGGCCAGGCGGCCATAAAGCCCAAAGGTGAGGGACTGCCCCAGGCCAAAGGCCGAGAGCTTCAGGCCCAGCGCGACCATGACCAGGCGCAAAACTCGAGCGATGTAGTGGCAGTGTACCCGTCTGACCTGAAACACGCTAATCTCCATTGGCTTTTGCACCGTGTGCAGCGCTCCCAACCCCTCTAAGCCGCCAGCCGCTTGCCAAAGCGCAGGCTTGCCAAGCCTAGCACGGCCACACTGAAAATGATTAGGGCCAGCAGGTCTATCTAGAGGGTCTCGAGGCCAGCTCCCCGCAGCATCACCCCGCGTGTACCCTCGATCAGGTAGCGGGCCGGGATGATGGCCGACAACCACTTGAAAAAGAGGGGCATGCCCTCTACCGGAAACACAAACCCCGAAAGAAAGATGGTGGGCAGGATGTAGGCAAACGTGCCAAACACCGCCTGGATCTGGCTACGGGCCAGGGTGGAAATCAAAACCCCTACCCCCAGCGAACCCAGCACAAAGAGCACTATCAGCCCGACCAGCAGCAGCAGATGGCCGCGCACCGGAACGCCAAACACCCAGTGCCCAATCGAGAGCACCACCAGGCTGACCAGTGTGGCGATTACGAAATAGGGCAGCACCTTGCCCAGCACCACCTCATAAGACTTGATGGGGCTGGAAATCAGCGATTCCATGGTACGGCTTTCGTTTTCCCGCACAATGGAGAGGGCCGTAAGCAGCACGGTAAAAATGGTCATAATCAGGCCGATAATGCCGGGGATGGTGAACCAGGCGGTCTTACCCTCGGGGTTGTAGAGGGTGTGGAGGGTAGGGGTGAGAGGCGGGGTGGTGGCCGTTCCGGCCAGCACCTTGCCCGCCAGCAGGCGGCTATTGACATCGCCCAGCACTTTGCGCAGGGCGGCCTGGGCCTGAAAGGCAAAGTTGGGGTCGGAGCCGTCCACGTAGACCTCGAGCTGCACTGCTTTGTCCTGCCGCACGGTTTGCAGGGCTCCGGCCGGGATGACCAATCCCACCCGGGCCCGGTTTTCCTGAATGGCCTGTGTAACCTGTTCGGGGCTTTGGGCGGTGTGGGTCAGGGCAAAACGGTTTTCTTTTTGCAGCTCCTGTAGCAGGTACTGGCTGATGCGGTCTTGCGAGCCGTCGTAGACCGAAAGCCGGATGCCGGAGAGGGTGAAGTTGATGGCGTAGCCGAACAGCAGGGTCATGATGATGGGAAGCCCCACAATCAGCCTCGAGAGCACATGGTCGCGCCGAATCTGGGTGAACTCCTTTTGGGCCAGGGCTGCGATGCGGTTCACTCCGGGCCTCCTTTGCTGGCGGGATTATCGGCAGGGGAGGGTTGGCGGGTTAGCACGATGAACACGTCTTCCAGGTTGGGATAGACGGTCTGCAGGGGCAGGCTGGGGGTTGGGCCGTTGTTTTCCAGAATCAGCCGGATACCGTTGCCGCTGGGCCAGCCGTCGAGCACGCCGGGCATGGCCCGAATCTGTTCCAGGGGCAGGCTGGTCTGGCAGTAGACCACCCGGGCGCTTTGCAGCGCCTGCTGCTCGAGTTCGTGGGGGGTGCCCTGGGCAATCACCTTGCCGCCATAGAGCAGGGCCAGCCGGTGGCAGCGCTCGGCCTCGTCCATGTAGTGGGTGGTCACCACCACCGCCGCGCCTCTGGCCGCTTCCTGGTGAATCAGATCCCAGATGGTTCGGCGCGAAACCGGGTCGAGGCCGGTGGTGGGTTCGTCCAGAAACACCACTTTGGGCCCGTGTACCACCGCCTGAGCGATGGCCAGCCGTTGCCGCCACCCTCCCGATAGGGCTCCGGCGAGCTGGTGGGCAAAGTCCTGCAAACCAAAGCGCCGAATGGTCTCCTCGACTGCGTGGGGTACGGCTCTGGCGCCCAGGTAGAGCCGGGCACGAAATTCCAGGTTTTCGCGCACGGTGAGGTCGCGGTAGACGCTGGCTTCCTGGGTGGCATAACCAATGGCCGCCTTGACCCGATCGGGGTAGCGGCGCACATCCAGCCCGGCCACCAGAGCCCTGCCGGCGCTGGGCAGCAGAACCCCGGTCAGGACACGAATCAGGGTGGTTTTGCCCGAACCGTTGGGGCCCAGCAGGCCAAACACCTCACCTGACCGAACCTGCAAGCTCACCCTGTCCAGGGCCGCCAGCTTGCCAAACTGCCTCGAGACCTGTTCAACGCTGACCACGGCGTCTCCCTTCCAAAAAGCCCTTCACATGGGCTTTCAAATCGAACGGTGGGTGAACCCCCATCGCCCCAAAAAGCAGCACCCTGGCAAAGAGCGGTCCCAGCAGCGCAAGGGCGGCCTGAAAGGGGGACTCCTCGCGGAGCAGGCCGGCTTTTTGCAGCCCGGTGATGTACTCGAGCACGCTGGAGATGGCCTGATTGAAACCAGCAGGCCCTTCTGCCCCGCGCAACTCCGGATGACGGGCCAGCTCCGGCAAAAGCCGCACCAGAAGGCCCTGGTTGGCCTCGAGCATCTGCACGTAGCGCTCGGTCAGGTGCAGCAGGTCGGCCTCGAGGTTCCTCGTGCGCAGGGGCAGCACCTGTTCTACCGGAGGCGTAAGCTTCTGCACAGCCTCCTGCAACAGGGCTTCCTTGCTGCCAAAGTGGCGAAATAGCGTAATCTCGGAAACCCCTGCCCTGGCAGCAATTTCGCGGGTGGTGGCTCCTTTGTAGCCCTTTTCGGCCAGGAGTTCCAGCCCCGAGCGCATCAGAGCTGTCCGGGTCGTGTCCGGCTCCGCGAAGTTAGCAAGTAAGTACATACTAACAACCATGCTATCCCGGCCACTTTTCCCCTGCAACCCTGACCCTTCGTTTTTGCCGAAGCCTTTGCTGCTTTTGCGGGAGGATGTCAGAATAGGAGCGCTATGGCGAACCTCAAAAACCTCCCGGCTGGTAAAAAAGCCCCTGAGATCGTGCATATGGTCATTGAAGTACCGCGCGGATCGGCCAATAAGTACGAGTATGACCCCGACCTCGAGGCCATCAAGCTCGACCGGGTGCTGCCTACAGCCCAGTTTTATCCCGGCGATTACGGCTTTATCCCATCCTCCCTGGCCGAGGACGGCGACCCTTTGGATGGCATTATCCTTTCCACCTACCCCTTGTTGCCCGGGGTGGTGGTGGATGTGCGGGTGGTGGGCATGGTGGACATGCAAGACGAGAAGGGGGGCGATGCCAAGATCATCGGCGTGGTGGCCGAAGACCCCCGCTGGGATCACATCCAGGACCTGGCCGACTTGCCCAAGGCCTTCAAGGAGGAGATTCAAAACTTCTTCGAGACCTACAAGGCCCTCGAGGCCCACAAGGGCAAGTGGGTCAAGGTCTCGGGCTGGAAGGATAGGGCCGGGGCCGTGGCCGAGGTCAAGGCCTGCCTCGAGCGCTTCAAATCCCAAAAGGGCAGCTAATGAAACAGCAAATGGGCCCACCGACGGCTTGACCGCCGGGGGCCTTTGTGGTTATGTAGTCAAAACGAGCTTTGTATGGCCCTGCAGCAGCGAATCGAATCCTTACTGAAAGCCCTGGGGGTGCCCGATCTCAACGTGGAAGTACCCCAGGTAAGCGACGAGGAGGCTTTCCTCGAGGCGTTGGAGGCCGCCATCTGCAGCTTCATTGAGGATGGCGAGGACGACCAAAGCCCCCGGAGCCTGATCGAAGCCGACCCTTCGGCCTACGACCTTTCCGATGAGCCTGACAGCGAAGAGCTGCAAAACGCGGTCAAGGATTTCATGAATGCCGGGGATTCGCAGCTTTCCCTCATCACCCCCGAAAGCCCCATCCAGCCCGATGGAGGGGAAGACCCACGGAAGTGCTGGGTGTTTCTCTTGGAGATGCCCAGCCTTTCTGAGCACCGCTGGTGGGCCGTTGTGGACAAAAACGGTCGCAACGAGACCTACAACTACGGGGTTGTCTAGCCCCCAATCCCCACCATGACCCGCTGGCGCAGGGTGGGCAAGGTGTTGCCAAAGGCAGGTTTGCGCTGGGTGGCCAGCAGGATGGCATCTACCAGAGCCTCGACTGGGTTAGGGGCGGCAAAAGCCCAGGCGATGTCCATTTCCAGCTCGGTGAGCAAACAGGGGCGGATCTTCTTGTCGGCGGTCAGGCGCAGGCGGGAACACTTGGAGCAGAAAGGCTCGGCTACCGGGTTGATGAAGCCGATGCGACCAACCGCCCCAGGAATGCGGTAGACCCGGGCAGGGGCGGTGGGGTCGTGGGCTATTTGTTCCAGGGGGCCAAAGTGGGCCTCGATGCGGGCCTTGGTCTCGGCACCGGGGATGAAGCGCTGCTGGTAGAGTTCAGGGTTGGAGTTGTCGAGGTGCATGTACTCCAGAAAGCGCACCTCGAGGGGCTTGTCCAAGGAAAGCGCGGCCAGTGGGATTACCTCGCCATCGTTCATACCGCGGATCATCACCGCGTTGATCTTCACTGGGTGCAGCCCCAGCTCCCAGGCCGTCTCGATAGCCTCCCAGACCTTTTTGACCTCACCACCCCGGGTCATGGCCCGGAACACCTCAGGTGTCACCGCGTCCATCGAGAGGTTGATCCGCCTCAGGCCAGCATCCACCAGCGCCTTGGCCTTGCGCTTGAACAGCAGGCCGTTGGTGGTGATGGCGATGTCGGGGATGCCCAGCTCCTTGGCAGCCGCGATCATCTCGGGGAGTTCCTTGCGCACCAAAGGTTCGCCGCCGGTAAAGCGCACCGACTCGAGGCCCAGCATTTGCATGGCCTGCATGAAGCGGCGCACATCCTCCACCGAGAGCGTGCCGGGGGGCTCGCTTTGCTCCCAGCCCAGAGGGTGGCAGTATAGGCAATGTAGGTTGCAGCGCGGTGTGACCGAGATGCGCAAGTCCTTGATGAGGCGTCCGTAGTTGTCGATGAGTTTCACAGCACTGCCCCCCATGTTGCACATTCTAGCAACACGGGTAGGCCAGGCTCAAGCCGGCTTACAAAGGCCCCTTAATGCGGTAGCCTGGGGCCTATGGTAGTAGTGGGCAGCACCAATCCCGCCAAACTCGAGCCTGTGCGCCTGGTGTTCGCTGAGCTTTTCCCTGGGCTGGAGGTTCGGGGGGTAGCGGTAGCGAGCGGGGTGCGTGACCAGCCGGTGGGCTACGACGAGACCTTTTTGGGCGCGGAAAACCGGGCCAAAGCCGCGCTGGCCCAGCCGGGGGCCACCTGGGGGGTGGGCCTCGAGGCCGGGGTGGAGTTCAACGCCCATGGGAGCTGGCTTTTCAATGTGGCCGTGCTGCTGCGCGCCGATGGCCGTAGGGGTATAGCCCGGGGAGGCTCGGTACTGTTGCCGCCCGTGGTGGGCGAGCGGCTGCGCTTGGGCCAGGAGTTGGGGCTCGTCATGGATGAGCTGGTGGGCAAAAAAGACACCAAGAAGGGCCTTGGCGCAGTGGGTATCCTGACCCTTTCCCGCATCGAGCGCCTTGAGTTCTGGCGCCACACCATAGAGTTGGCCCTGCCCCCCTTTTTGCGCCCGGAACTCTATCCACTAGAGTAGAAAATGGAGTGGCAAAAAGGCCCCTACACCATTAGCACCGATTTTTCCCGCTTCGACCTGGCCCGGGTACACCATTACCTGGCCCACCAAGCCTACTAGTCGCCAGGGATTCCGTTTGAGGTGGTCGCGCGGGCTTTCCAGAACTCGCTGGCCTTTGGCCTTTACCAGGGCAAAGAACAAGTAGGCTGGGTCCGGGTCATCACCGACCGGGCCACCTTTGCCTACCTGGCCGATGTGTACGTGCTGGAGGCCCATCGGGGTGCTGGGCTGGGCCAGTGGCTGATGGAGGTTATCCTGTCCTACCCGGAGCTACAGGGCCTGCGCCGCTGGATGCTGGCTACCCGCGATGCGCACGAGTTCTATGCCCGCTACGGGTTCAGGCCCCTGGCCGCCCCTGAGCGCTTCATGGAACGGCATTTCCCCGACGCCTACAAAAAATCGGTATGATGACTGGCTAGAGGTTGGTCGATGATTGTTGTAAAGGTAGGCGGTTCGGAAGGCATCAACTACGAGGCGGTGGCCAAGGATGCGGCAGCTTTATGGAAAGCGGGCCAGAGACTTGTCCTGGTGCACGGCGGCAGCAGCGAGACCAACAAAATCGCCGAGGCCCTGGGCCACCCGCCGCAATTCCTGACCCACCCCGGCGGCCTGACCAGCCGCCTCACCGACCGCAAGACCCTGGAAATCTTCGAGATGGTCTACTGCGGCCTGGTCAATAAGCGCATCGTGGAGCTTTTGCAAAAGGAGGGTGTGAACGCGGTGGGCTTGAGCGGGCTGGATGGGCGCATCTTCGAGGGCAGGCGCAAAGAGGCGGTCAAGTACCTCGAGAACGGCAAAATCAAAATCCACCGCGGCGACTACACCGGCTCGGTGGAAAAGGTGAATACGGCTTTACTGAGCCTGCTTCTGGAGGCGGGGTATCTACCGGTGCTGACCCCCCCGGCGGTGTCCTACCAGGGCGAGGCCATCAATACCGATGGCGACACCGCTGCCGCCTTGCTAGCCCAGGCCATGCGGGCCGAGGCCTTGTTGCTCCTGTCCAACGTTCCCGGGCTTTTGGCCAACTTCCCCGATGAGTCGAGCCTAATCAAGGAGATTCCCGCTGCCCGGGTCAGCGACCCCCAGTACATGAGCGTGGCCCAGGGCCGGATGAAGAAAAAGGTACTGGGCGCGGTGGAAGCGGTGCAGGGTGGGGTAGGCCGGGTGGTGTTCGGCGACGCGCGGATAGAGCGGCCCATCTCAGCGGCGCTGGCCGGCGCGGGAACGGTGGTGCGCTGAAGCGGGAGTATCTCTATCGGAACCACCTTTTGCCCGATTATTAAGCCCTTTTCCCTAGACATTTGCTACGACATATAGTATTGTTTTACGCGGTGTCCACAATATGTGGACACACAAGCGGGTGACAGGGGAAGTGCGGTGCGAATCCGCGGCTGTCGCGCAACGGTGATGGGGCATTAGGCCCACAAGCCCGAATGCCTGCCCTGGCTTGAATCCCTAGCCCTCGCGTCAAGGGCGGAAAGGATGGTTTCGGTGAAGAAACATTCCCTACAACCAGGTGCCTCCTAAATAAAAGGGCTTTTTGCGAGAACCTGTGGGCCCATAGGGCCGCAGGTACAGAGGCTTTATGTTGATTGCCTACGCTTCCAAAACCGGTAATGTGGCCCGCTTCGTCGCAAAGCTGGGCTACCCTACCCTGCGCATTGAAAGTGGCCGGGAGAGGATCACACATCCTTGCGTCCTGGTGACCTACACCACCGGCTTCGGTCAGGTGCCCCCCGAGGTACGGGCCTTTGCCCAGGCCCACCGGAGGTTTATTCGTGGGGTGGCGGCCAGCGGCAACCGCAGCTGGGGGCCAAACTTTGCCCGCGCCGCCGATACCCTGAGCGAGCTGTTGGGCGTGCCGGTGCTGCTGAAGTTTGAGCTATCCGGCTGGCCCGAGGACACCGAGCGCTTCAGGCAAATTTTGTCGACCCTGGAGGAAAAATGACGACCACAATCCCCAACTATCTAGAACTGAACAGCCAGCTCATCCGGCGCACCCCGGAGGGGTTCTTCGATCTGGGCAAGGACCAGGAAGCCATACGGGCCTTTGCCCAGGAGGTCACGTGCAAAAAGCGGGTCTTTCAGGACCCTATCCAGCGTCTGCGTACCCTCATCGCCGAGGGCTACTACGAGGACTTCTTCCGGCTTTATCGGGAAGAAGACCTGGCCGAAATCGTGGCCCTGGCCCATAGCTACCCCTTCGCCTTCCAGAGCTTCATGGCCATCTCCAAGTTCTACAAGGACTACGCCCTGAAAAGCGACGACAAGAAACACTACCTGGAGGACTACCCCGACCGGGTCGTGGCCGTGGCCCTGTATCTGGCCCAGGGCAATGTGAACCAGGCCAAAGCCTACGTGCGGGCCATGATGGAGCAGCGCTACCAGCCGGCCACGCCCACCTTTCTCAATGCGGGTCGGGCCCGGCGGGGCGAGCTGGTCTCCTGCTTTTTGCTCGAGCTGGACGACTCGCTCAACAGTATCGGCTACGGCCTCAACACCGCCATGCAGCTTTCCAAGATCGGGGGCGGGGTGGCCCTCAACCTTTCCAAGCTGCGGGCCCGGGGCGAACCCATCAAGGGGGTGGCCCACGCCGCCAAGGGCGTGGTGCCGGTGATGAAGCTCTTTGAGGACGCCTTCAACTACGCCGACCAGATGGGCCAGCGCAAGGGAGCCGGGGCAGTCTACCTCAACATCTTCCACTGGGATGTGGAGGAGTTTTTAGACACCAAGAAGATCAACGCCGACGAGAAAAGCCGCATCCAGACCCTGGCTATAGGCCTTATCGTGCCGCAGAAGTTCTTCCAGCTGGCCGAGCGAGGGGAGGACTTCTATGTGTTTGCCCCCTACTCGGTGCGGATGGCCTTCGGCCAGCACTTAGACGATATGGACCTCGACCGGATGTACGAGGCCCTGGTGGCCCACCCCGAGGTCAAGAAGCGGCCCATTAGCGCCCGGGGGATGCTCACCCGGATCGCCCAGACCCAGTTCGAGTCGGGCTACCCTTACCTCATTTACAAGAGCAATGCCAACCGCAGCAATCCCCTCAAAGGGCTGGGCCAGATCAAGATGTCCAACCTGTGTACGGAGATCTTCCAGATTCAGACCACCTCGGTCATCAACGACCACGACGAACCCGACCAGATCGGCTACGACGTAAGCTGCAACCTGGGCTCGCTTAACATCGTCAACGTCATGGCGCAGAAGAACCTGGCGGAGAGTGTCTATACCGCCATGGACGCCCTTACCGCGGTGAGTGATCTCTCCGACATTCGAAACGCCCCTGGGGTTCGGCGGGCCAACCGAGCCTTTCACTCGGTGGGGTTGGGGGCCATGAACCTGCACGGGTATCTGGCCAAGCACTTCATCCGCTACGAGTCGGCGGAGGCCAGGGAGTTCGTCCGGGCTTTCTTCATGGCGGTGAACTACCACAGCCTCGAGCGCTCCATGCAGATCGCCCGCGAGCGGGGGCAGACTTTTGAGGGCTTCGAGAAAAGCGAGTACGCCGATGGGTGCTACTTCGAGAAGTACCTGGAAAACGACTACCGCCCCACCCGCCCTACGGTGCAAGCCCTGTTTGAGGGTATCCCCCTCCCCGGCCCCACCGAGTGGGCCCGGCTCAAGGAGGAGGTGGCCCGGTACGGTCTTTACCACGCCTACCGCCTGGCCATAGCCCCCACCCAGAGCATCAGCTATGTACAGAACGCCACGCCCTCGATAGGGCCCATCGTGGATCTGATCGAGACCCGCACCTACGCCAACAGCACCACGTACTACCCGATGCCCTATCTTTCCCCCGAGACGCTATTCTTCTACAAGTCGGCCTACCACATGGACATGTTCCGGGTCATCGACCTGGTGGCCGAGATTCAAGAACACGTAGACCAGGGCATCAGCACCGTGCTCTACGTGACCAGCGAGACCAGCACCCGCGAGCTGGCCCGGCTCTACGTCTACGCCGCCAAAAAGGGCCTGAAGTCGCTGTACTACACCCGCACCCGGAACCTGGGGGTGGAGGAGTGTCTGAGCTGCGCGGTTTAGGCGAAAGGAGTTAGCGATGCGGATGATCGAGCAAAGCGAGGTTTTGCCCGCAGTCAACTGGAACCAACCCGTCGATGCCTACACCAAGATGTTCTGGGATCAGAACGTGCGGCAGTTCTGGGTGGACGAGGAAATCCCCCTGGCCGACGACAAGCTGCCCTGGATGACCCTCTCGCCGGAGGAAAAGCGCACCTACGAGCACGTCCTGGGCGGGCTGACCCTGCTGGATACCCTGCAGGGTGGGGTGGGGATGCCCCTGCTGTCCCAGCACGTGGAGAACCCCCAGCGCAAAGCGGTGCTGGGCTTCATGGGGGCCATGGAGCATATGCACGCCAAGAGCTATAGCTCCATCTTCACCACGCTGTGCACGAAAGAGCGCATCCAGGAAATCTTTGACTGGGTGAACCGCCACCCCATTCTGCAACAAAAGTTGCGCGTGATTCGGCAGCATTACCTGGGGGTAAAGGACCCCCAAAGCCTCTACCTGGGTCTGGCGGCCAGCGTGCTGTTGGAGTCCTTTCTGTTCTACTCGGGATTTTTCTACCCCCTCCTGCTGGCCGGGGGTGGGCGGATGGTGAACGCAGGGGAGATCATCAACCTGATCATCCGCGATGAGGCCATCCACGGCGTATACGTGGGCCTTCTGGCCCAGGAGGTGGCCGCATCGTTGCCCGAGGGCGCGCAGCAAGCGGTCCGCCGGGAACTCCTCGCCCTGGTGGAAGCGCTGTACCGCCTCGAGGAGGCCTACACCCGGGAGTTATACCGGCCTTTGGGGCTGGAGGAAGCGGTGCTGGCCTTTGTGCGCTATAACGCGGATAAAGCCCTGATGAACCTGGGGGAGTCCCCCTACTTCCGCACCCGGGAAGAGGAGGTGAGCCCGGTGGTTCTGGCCGGGCTCTCCACCAAGACCAAAAACCACGACTTCTTCTCCACCAAGGGCAACGGTTACGTCAAGGCCATCCGGGTAGAACCCCTTTCCGACGAAGACTTCCGCTTCGAGGAAAGGCCCGATTGCCAGCCAGTTATCAAGCGGGAGGGGCGGATCGTACCCTTCGACGAGCTAAGGATCGTGCGGGCCATCGAAAAGGCCGAGGCTGCGGTGGGCCAGCCCATCCCCTATGAGGATATCCAGCGGGCCATCGTAGAACCCATCAAGGCCCTGGCCCGCACCCGCAGCCTGGCTATTGAAGAGATCCAGGATCGGGTAGAGGAGGGCCTGATGCGGCTAGCCCCGGCCGTGGCCAAAGCCTACATCCTTTACCGGGAGGAACGGCGCAAGGAACGGGGGGGCTTGTGAGTGGGCAAACCCATACGGTGCACCTGGTGCGGCCAGGCGACTGCAATCACTACGGCAGCCTGTTTGGTGGAACGGCTATGGCCTGGATGGACGAGGCGGCTTTTGTGGCAGCCACCCGGCACGCCCGGGCCAAGGTGGTGACGGTGCATAGCGACGCCATTGATTTTCGCCACCCGGTGCCGCAAGGCTCGATAGTGGAGCTGGTGGCCTGGGTTAAGCGAACGGGCCGCAGCTCGATGTACCTCGAGGTCGAGATGTGGGTTGAGCCCACCGACCGCGAGGAGCGTACCCTGGCCTGCCGGGCGGGCTTCGTGATGGTGGCTTTGGGGCCGGATGGCCGCCCCATGCCGGTGCCCCCAGTACAATCCGAATGATGGGCCGGTATGTCTTGGTCTGGTTTTGGCTTTTGGCCCTGGCCTGGGCTCAGCCGTGGGTGCCGGCCTCGAGGCTGGGGTTGCAGGTGGAGCGACAGGGGGAGGCCACCACCTTCCGTAAGGAGGGCCTCGAGTTCACCTATGTGGAGGGCCTGGGCTGGGCCCCGCCCCTGGAGGCTGGCCTACCCCCGCCCCAGAACGGACGGCTGCCGGTGGCGGTCATCCGCGCGGTGGGCCTGGTGACCGCGCCAGAGGCCGGGGTGCGCTTTTCTGCTGATGCGCAGCGATTGCGCCTGGTGCTGGACCTGCCCGAGGGAGATGCGGTTCGGCCCAGCCCCAGCGAGCTGGCCCCCTATCCGGGCCGCTTGGAGCTGAGCCTGCCCTACTTCCTGCCGGGCCTCGAGGGGGTGCGCCCACCGGGGGTAGAGGTGGCCGCGCGCTACGAACCCCAGAGCACACTGCTTGTCCTGCAGGCTCCCCCGGGCCGAACCTACCGCTACCGCGGCTTTCTGCTGACCGACCCCAGCCGCTACGTGCTGGACGTGTACTACCTCGAGCCCGAGCGCGAGGAGGAGGTGGCGCCGGGCTTCCGCTACCGCGAGGTGTGGGCCTGGACGCCCGAACCGCTGCGGATGTACTGGCTCGAGGCCCAGGCCGGTCGCTGGCGCATGGAGCCGGTGGGCCGCCCTGGCGAGCGCAGAGTGCTGCCGGAGATGGCCCCGGGGGCCCTGGCCCTGCTCAACGGGGGCTACTTTGATGGGCGCAGCGGCACCCCCATCGGCCTGTGGGTGCGCGGGGGGGTGGCCCTGAGCCTGCCCTACGGGCGCAGCACCTTGTTCTGGCAGGAGGGGAGTGTGTTTGCTGGGCGTCCCCGCTTTGCGGCCTGGGTAGAGACCCAGGAAGGGCGGCGTATCCGGGTGGGTCTCAACCTGGAGCGGGCCCGCTACACGGCACACACCCTGGCCGGCCCGGTGGGGCGAGCCGGGGAACAGGTGCACCTGGTGCAGGGCGACCGGATCGTGGCCACCTACCCAGCCCCCTACGCCCTGCCGGAAGGGCTGTGGGCCCTTAGCTTCCCTCCCCAGGAGCCCATTGCCCGCACCGGTGAAACCCTAAAGCTTTTGGTCAGCCTCGAGCCGCCGGTGGAGTACGCTTTAGAGGCGGGGCCTTTGCTGATTCAAGCTGGCCAGAACGTCTTCGACCCCAACGCGGAGCCTTTCCGCGACCGGGCCCCGGTCAGCGCCACCGCGGCCCAGTCGGTGGTGGCCTGGTCGCAGCAGGGAGACCTCTATTTCATCGTTACTGAGCCCACCCGCCCCGAGCGGCTAGCACAAGCCCTGCACGAGCGGGGTTTATGGGGGGCTATCCGCATGGACGGTGGGGGCTCGGCCCAGCTATGGGTTAGGGGCCAGCTCCGCAGCCCCGCACCTAACCCTTTGGGGATACGCCCGGTGGTGAGCGGGTTGGCCCTGTACCCTCGCTAGCGGGCCAGGGTAAGCAGCGCTTGTTGCACCCGTTTGCTTTGGGTGGCCACGAACAAAAACTCCCGGTTCTCGGTGTGGGAAACCCGCCCCACCTTTTGCCCCTGGGGGTTATAGATGCCAATGCGGGCCCCCACGTACCGCCGGTAGGGCCGCTCGAGGCAGATTACATAGCCCCAGTCCTTCAATAGGGCCTTTAGTTCCGCCATACTGAGGAAGCCCTCGTTGTTGAAGGAGAGGAGCAAGTGTTTGCTCCGTAGACTTCCCAGGAGCTTTTCCATCGCGCCTTTTGCCCTCCGCTTAGAGTTGAAAGGGCTTTTGTGCTCGCGCACATCGGCTCGTTTGCGGGCCACCCCGTAGGTGGCGGGCTTGTCCCAGCGCACCAGGGTCTCCCACAGGTGGTAGTTGCCCAGGTAGGAGTGTTGGTTGTAGGGCGGATCGAGGTAGAACAGGTCGGCCTCGAGTTGGGGGGCTATCTCCAGGGCATCCCCCTGGATCGCCCGCCCGGCCCCGGGCAGAAGCGGGGGATAGGTCAGGGTCAGCCTGTGGTAGGAGCGGGGAGCCCAGCGCTTGAGGTAGGCCATCTGGATGCCGGTGGTGGAGTCCACCCTGTCGGCAGCCAGCAAGAGGCTGCAAAGCAGAATGGCCCGCAAATGCTCGTCACCCGCGGACTCCAGCTCGATGGCCTCGCGGATGGCCTCTAT
Organism: Meiothermus rufus DSM 22234; assembly: GCF_000423425.1. Classification (GTDB taxonomy): domain Bacteria; phylum Deinococcota; class Deinococci; order Deinococcales; family Thermaceae; genus Meiothermus; species Meiothermus rufus. Next base: position 18,237 of record NZ_KE384016.1, read on the forward strand.
TTTTGCTCCGTTGTGGGGCTGAAAGTAGCGCGACGCCTGGCAGTAGGTGCGGGTAAACCAGCCCGCTCTCCCTTCCAAGGCTTGCAGCCGGGCAAGAATGGGCTCGAGGCGCTCCTTGGGGTAGCTTAGCGCATCGGCCTCCACCAAGGCCCGGGCCAGGGTGACGGCATAGGCGTAGAGGTCGTTGGCGGTCACCCGGAGGCCCATTCTTTTCAAGGCATGCCCTACCCGAGCGCTGCCAGAAAATAAGTCCACCGCCTCGCGCAAGGGGTCTATGGCCGCGATTCGCCCCACTACGTCTTCAATCCAGGGCAGCAGAGCTCGCTTAGAGCCGATGTACTTGACCACTGCGCCCATTCTACCGGCCACAAAGAGAACCTCGCTCACGGTTGGCAAAGCAGCCCACCCCTATTTTCATGAAGGGGGCTTAGGGTTTCTTAGGGAGGTTCTCATCGCGAGGTTTTAGCCTATGAGGCGTTCCGAAGGGCAACCTGAAGCTGGCCTGACCGCTTAGCCCCAGGATGAGGCCAGGCAGGATGGGAAAGGAGGTTTGGATGAACATCGCCATTCTTTGTCATGCCAGTGCGGGGGGGTCGGGGGTGGTGGCCACCGAGCTGGCCCTGGCCCTGGCCGGGTTAGGCCACCAGGTACATGTGGTGGCCTCCGAGAAGCCCTTTCGTCTGACCGAGGAGCGGCTGAACCGGCTGGGCCTTAGCAGCAACCTGCTCGAGGCCGCTCCGGTCTCTACGGGCTCGACGCCTGTGGGGGGGTTGGGCCGTATCTTCCAGGCCTCCCGCAGGAGCGTGGCCCGCTGGCTGGGCCGGCTAAGCAAGCCCCTTGGCCGGGGGCAGCTCCACTTCCACCAGATTCTGAGTGCCGACTACCCCTTGTTCCAGGAGCCGCTTACCCCCCTAACGGCGGCCAACTCCCTGGCCGAGCTCATCGACCGCTACAAAATCGAGCTGGTGCATGCCCACTACGCCATTCCCCATGCCACCAGCGCCATCCTGGCCCGCGATATGGGCCACCCGGTGAAGGTGGTAACCACCCTGCACGGCACCGATGTCACCTTGGTGGGCCTCGAGCCGGCCTTCGCCAAGACCACCCGGCACGCCGTGCGCAGCTCCGATGCGGTAACGGCGGTCTCCCATTCCCTAGCCCAGGACGCCCGGGAAAAGCTAGGGGTGGAGCGCGCGATCGAGGTGATTTACAACTGGGTGGACGCGGAGCGCTTCAAACCCAACCACGACCCGGCTTTCCGCGCCCGTTTTGCCCAGCCGGAAGAGGCCATCGTGTTGCACGTTTCCAACTTCCGTTCGGTCAAGCGGCCTCAGGATGTGCTGCGGGTGTTCGCCGGTGTCTTGGAGCGGATGCCGGCCCGGCTGCTGATGATAGGGGATGGGCCCTTGCGCCAGGACTGCCTCGAGCTGGCCCACGAACTGGACATCGCCGGTCGGGTGCAGTTTTTGGACTCCACCCCCAGCCCGGAGAAGTTCATGAGCGTGGCCGACCTCTTTCTCCTACCCTCAGAGCAAGAATCCTTCGGCCTGGTGGCCCTGGAGGCGATGGCCAGCGGGGTGCCGGTGGTGGCCAGCCGGGTAGGCGGTCTGCCGGAGCTGGTGGAAGACGGAAAGACCGGGTTTTTGTGCCCGGTAGGGGATGTGGCGGGGATGCTCTCGGCGAGTTTGGAAATCCTCACCAGCCGCACCCGGCGGCGCCGCATGGGCCAGGCCGCCCGCGAGCGGGCCATCCGGCATTTTCGCCCCGAGGTGATTGTGCCGCGCTACCTCGAGGTCTATGAAAAGACCTTGGCCCTGGCCTCGGCCTAGGCCAGCTCAGCCTGCCAGGGCGGGTCGGCCCCAGGCCGGGTGCAGGTGAGGGCGGCTACCCGGGCGGCGAAGTGCAGCAGGGCCTCTAGGCTTTCGGCAGAGAGCTGTTCTAAAGCAGGGCGTGACCAAAGACCAGCCCGCCAGAGCCAGCTTAGGGCACCGGACATGAAGGCATCCCCTGCCCCCACGGTATCCACCACCGCCACCGCGGGGGCCGCCACCCGGGCCAGGCCCGCTGGGCCTAGGGCTAAAGCCCCTTGGCCGCCTAGGGTGACCACCACCAAGGCCGGCCCTTGCTTTTGCCACTCCAGGGCGATCTCCTCGGGGCTTTCCCCGGGGTAGAGCCAGGCCAGGTCGGCCTGGCTGACCTTGACCAGGTCGGCCAGCTCGAGCCAGCCCAGCAAGCGCTCGAGGTAAGCCTCCTTATCGGGAATCAAAAAGGGCCGCACATTAGGGTCGAGGGAGATTAGGCGGCGCCGGGCCTCGCGCCGCATCAGAAGCTCGAGGGTGGAGGCCGCCGGCTCCAGCACCAGCGAGTACGAGCCGAAGTGCAAAGCCGCCTCGGGGGGCAGGGTGGGGGGCAGGTCTTGGGGGTAGAGCATGCGGTCGGCGGTGTTTTCGCAGTAAAAGGAGAAAAACTCCCCCGAGGCCGAAGGGCTGACCAAGGCCAGGGTGGTGAGCTGGGGGCGCTCCTGCACATAGGCCAGCCCTACTCCGCTGGCCGCCAAATGCTGGCGCAAAAGCTGCCCGAAGGCGTCTTGGGAAAAGCAGCCCAGGAACTGGGTGGGGGTGCCTAGGCGGCCCGCGCCTATGGCCACGTTGTAGGGTGAACCGCCGGGATGGGGCGCATACACGGTGCGGCCCTGGTAGGTAAGGGGGGTCATGTCGATGAGGGCTTCTCCGGCCACGATGAGCATGCTCCCAGTTTATATCCCTGCGCGGGGGCCTTGAGGTAGACTTTGGCTGGGAGACAAGTATGGGACTGAGCAAGGGAAAGGTAGCGCGCATACAGGCTTGTGCCGACGATAAGGGTGTGATTGCGGCAGCGGCTATGGATCAGCGTGGCTCGCTGCGCAAGGCTATCGCCAAGGCCCGGGGGGGCGAGGTGAAGGACGCCGAGCTGACCGAGTTCAAAAGCGCGGTGGTCAAGGCCCTGACCCCCTACGCCTCGGCCATCCTGATGGATACCGAGTACGGCCTACCGGCGCTACAGCACAAAGCCCCACGCACCGGGGTGCTGCTGGCCTACGAGAAATCGGGCTACGACAATAGTGTGCCAGGCCGCCTACCCGATCTACTGCCCGAGCTGAGCGTGCGGCGCATCCGCGAGCTGGGGGGCGATGCGGTCAAGATTCTGCTGTACTACAACCCCGAGGACGACCCCAAAATCAACGCGGTTAAGCACGCCTTCATCGAGCGGGTAGGCGCGGAGTGCCAGGCTTTAGAGATGCCTTTTTTCCTCGAGCCCATCGCCTACGACGACCGGTTGGGCGAGGGGTTGGAGATGGCCAAGGCCAAACCCCGCTATGTGGCCAAATACATGGAGGAGTTTTCCAAAGAGCGCTATGGCGTAGACGTACTCAAGGTGGAGTTCCCCTTCAACGTGGCCTATACCAGGGGCACCCTGGGTTTCAAGGGGGAGGAGGCCTATACTCGGGCCCAGGCCCTAGAGTTCCTCAAGGACACCGCTAGCGCGGCGGGCAAACCGTTCATCTACCTTTCGGCAGGGGTCAGCGATGCTGTCTTCCGCGAGTCGCTGGAGATGGCCGCCGAGGCCGGGGTGCCCTTCAGCGGGGTGCTGTGTGGCCGGGCCACCTGGCAAGAGGGCATTCCGGTCTATGCCAAAGAGGGGCTGGCGGCCCTCGAGGCCTGGTTGGCCGACCAAGGGGTGAAGAATATCCAGCTCCTCAACCAGGTACTGGCCAAAGGGGCCAAGCCCTGGTGGACCCTCTACGGCAGCCTCGAGGCCGCGCTGGCCTAGGCCTCGCGCTGCACCAAACGCCTAAGCAGCTCCAGCACCATCTGGCCCAGCGCGCCCTCTGGGGCGGCTCCTAGCTCTGGCTCGAGCTGGGCCAGCCCCTCGGCCAGCATCTGCTCGGCCCGTTGCTGCGCATAGGCCACCGCTCCCGAGTGTAAAAGCTGCTGGTGCAGCCAGCGTACCTCGGCCTCTGGCTTCTGCGCCCGGGGGGTGGACAACAGCCGCTCGGCGCGGGCCCGTTGGGCGGGGTCGGCTTGCCGTAGAAAGCGCAAGAGGATCAGGGTGCGCTTGCCCTCCCACAAATCCCCCGCGATCTCCTTGCCGTACTTGGCGGGGTCGCCTTGCAAGTTGAGCACGTCGTCCACGATCTGGAAGCCGATGCCCAGCTTCAGGCCTGCCTCCTCCAGCACCGCTTTGGGTCTTTGCCCCGCGGCTAGCACCCCTAGGTGCAGTGGGGCTACCGCGGTGTAGTAGGCGGCTTTCTGGCCCACCATCTCCAGGTAGTCGCTCTCTTCCAGGTCGAAGCGCCCTTGCACCATCCAGCTGATCTCCAGGTGCTGCCCCTGGGCGGTGCGTTCTACCGTCCGGGCGAACTCCAACAGCACCTCCCGCGAGACCCCGGCCTGGATAAGCAGGGCCCACTGCCGGGCGTGCAGGGCATCGCCCGCGTTCAAGGCCAGGGGCATCCCGTAGAGCTTGTGCAGGGCGGGCCGGCCTCGCCGCTCGTCGGAGGCGTCCTCAATGTCGTCGTGGATCAGGGCCCAGTTTTGGAAGAGCTCGAGGGCCGCAGCAATGGGCAGTAGAGCCTCGAGGCGGGCCCCAAAGGCCAGCCCGGTGTAGACCAGCAAGGTGCCGCGCAGCATCTTGCCGCCTCGCTCGGGGTAGTCCCGCAGCAGCCGGGCGTACTCGGCCAGCTCGGGGCGAGAGGCGGCCTCGGGCTGGGGTAGGGCGTCTAACAGGTATTGCTGGATGGCCTGGCGCACCTGGCCAGGGGTGAGGCGGGTGGTCATGGCTAGATAGTGACGACTCCCCGGACTAAAGTCCAGGGCTTCTCGGGCATGGTATTGCTACCCCCGAAGGCTCCGTCCGAGCCCAGAAGACCTTGACTCCGTATCGGCAGGCGAGCGCCATGCTCAAGCTCTACCACGGGTTTGCGTTTGGAGTTTTACTCATCGGACTGCCCGATGAAACCCCCTACCCCAAGTTTCAAGGTGCACGGGGAGCGCTGTCCCCAGTGGGATTGTACCACACATGCGCCACTCGCTATGCTATGTCCGCCTCCGGTGAACCCAGGAGTCCGTGCATCCCGCGGACGGAAAGTCCGGGGGATTATAGCTCCCCCACGCCCCCTCTTTTCTCTAACCCGCTTTTCACGAGGGCTTAAGCTTCCGGGGTTTGGGGCCGTTTGCGGTTGTGACCCCCGCAGGGGTGCGCTAGACTGAGGTTCGACAGGAGGCAGCAAATATGGGTATTCTAGAACGGCTCTCCCGCCTGATTCGGGCCAACCTCAACGACCTGATCCGCCGGGCCGAGGACCCCGAGAAAATCATCGAGCAGGCCTTGGAAGATATGCGTGCCGCCCTGCGCGAAGCCCGCATGGAGGTGGCCGAGGCCATGGCCGAGCTGCGCAAGCTCGAGCGCGAACAGCAAAGCTACGCCCAGCAGGCCCAGGCCTGGGAAGAGAAGGCCCTCCAGGCCCTCAAGGGCGGGCGTGAAGACCTGGCCCGCGAGGCCCTAAAACGCAAGCAGCAGGCCCAGGCCCTAGCCGAGGGGTTTGCCCAGCAGGTCGCCCAACAGCAAAGCCTGGTGCAGCAACTCACCACCCAACTTAAGGCCCTGGAAGGCAAAATCCAGGAATCCGAGGCCAAAAAGGCTCTACTCATCGCTCGTAAGAAGGGAGTGGAGGCAGCCGAGACGGTGCGCCGTTTCGAGTCCAAAATAGACGCTCACAGCGCGGTGCAGGCCTTCGAGGAGATGGAACGGCGCATCGAGGCGCTGGAGGACAAGCACGCGGCCTTGAGCGAGCTAGACAAAAGCGACATCGAGAAGGAGCTTCAGAACCTAGGCAGTAACCAGGCCATAGAGGACGACCTGGCCCGTCTCAAACGCGAGCTGGGGCTGGCTTAGGAACCTCGAGGGTATAGCAAGCGGGATGGGGGGCATTGCCTTAGCGGAACTCATGCTGCTATTGCTGCTGGTGGGCCTGTTGCTATGGGCTTTTGGGGCGGGTGGCCGTTGGCCGCAAGGGCAAAGCGAGCAGGCCCAGCGCTTGCAAGCAGCCCTGGCCGAGCTCTGGCGGCAAGGGGAGGCGCTGCCCCACCTGCGCGAGTCGCTAAAGCAGGCGGGGCGGTATGGGCGGGCGCTGTACCGGCTTCTGCCTCGCCTAGCCGAGCTCGAGCGCTTCCTAGCTAAGCCGGGCCTGGAGGAGGATACCCGCATCCGCCTTTTGGCCCGCCACAACGACCTGAAGCGCACCTTCCAGCAGGGGGTAGAGTACCTCGAGCGCCTGGGGGCTGAGCTGCTGTTGGTTACGGAGCCCCAAGAGCCGCCGGCCCTGGCCGAGCTGCCCCAGCGGATTGTGGAGCTGCGCGAGGTATTGAACCTACCGCCGGGGTTAACATAGAAGGCGATGAAGCGAGTTTTTCTGTTGCTAGGGCTTTTGCTGTTGGCGGCCTGTGCCCCCCGCACCACCCCCCCCGCCAACACCGCCCTGATCGAGGGACCTGTGGGCTTTTACCCGGCCCAGCCTGGTCTGGACTGGGTCTATCTACCACCCCGAGCCCCTTTAGGCGACCCGCCTATCCGGCTTTCCATCCTAGGCCCGACCACCTTCGAGGGCCAGCCGGCCATCCGCTTTCGCCTTAGCGGACGGGGCCTCGAGCGCTCCTACTACCGCCAGATCGACGCCAGTGGGGTGCGGCTTTTAGGCATCGAGGACTTCGACCGCCTCCAGATAGCCCGCTATACTCCACCTATTCAGGAGTACCCCCCCCCGGCCAGCCTGACCGTGGGGGCCCGTTGGGGGGGGCAGACCCGCGAGGTGATCGAACTGCGTGTGGGTAATCAGGTAACCCGGGTGGTGGATCGTCTGCTGGACTATACCTATACCGTGCTAGGGCGTTCCAACGTCAGCGTGCCGGCGGGGAGCTTCGAGGTCTACCGCATTGGGCTAGAGTACCGCGACCCCCGCAACCCTAGCCTGCGGGAGAACTTCGAGGTATGGTTCTTCCCTGGGGTGGGGGAGGTCTTTACCTCGATGAACTTCACCGACCAAGGCGGGCTTTCGCTGGTGAACCGCAACTTCAGGTAGCTCTCTCGCCAGCCCAAAAGTGAACCCGTAGCACCGATTTGTTCTCTGGCGTACGGCATAGGGCGGGCAAAGCCTTACAGTTAGGGGCAGGTTTGGGAGGCGTCTGGTGATTCTATCTAAAATCAACCAACCGCAAGACCTCAAAGCCCTCTCGCAGGACGAACTTTTGCAGCTGGCCGAGGAGCTGCGCAGCGAGATTATCCGGGTTTGCGCGCAAAACGGCGGCCACCTGGCCTCCTCGCTGGGTGCGGTAGAGCTGATCGTGGCGCTGCACAGGGTTTTCGACTCCCCACGGGATCGCCTCATCTTCGATGTGGGGCACCAGGCCTACGCCCACAAAATCCTCACCGGGCGCAAGGAGGTCTTCCACACTATCCGCCAGGAAGGGGGTATCTCCGGCTTTACCAAAATTTCCGAGAGCGAGCACGACGCCACTACGGTAGGTCACGCCTCGACCTCTTTGGCCAGCGCCTTGGGCATGGCCATCGCCCGCGACACCCTAGGGCAGGACTACCATATCGTTGGCATCATCGGGGATGGGGCCCTTACGGGAGGGATGGCTCTGGCCGCCCTCAACGTTATCGGCGAGCGCAAACCCAAGCTGCTCATTGTGCTCAACGACAACGAGATGAGCATCTCGGAGAATGTGGGGGCCCTGAACCGCTACTTCAAGGAATACCAGGTCAAGAAGTGGGTGCAGGATACCCAGAAGTGGGGCAAACAGGTGCTGGAAGGCATCTCGCCTAGGCTGTTCAACCTGGTGGACCGGGCTAAGGAAGCAGCCAAGTTGATGCTGCATCAGGAAAACCCCTTCTATGCCTGGGGCATCCGCTACGTGGGGCCGGTAGACGGCCACGGTCTACCGGGCCTGATTCACATTCTGGAGCAGATCAAGGCCCTGGATGGCCCCACCATGCTGCACATTGTGACCAAGAAGGGCAAGGGCTATGGGGTGGCCGAGGAAGACCCTATCTACTGGCACGGCCCGCCGGGCTTCAACCCCCAGAACCCACAGAAGGTCAGCAAGGGCTACTCCTGGTCGAGTGCCTTCGGCGACGCGGTGACGGAGCTGGCCTTTCAGGAACCCCGGCTTTACGTGATCACCCCGGCCATGCGGGAGGGCTCGGGCCTGGTGCGCTACTCCCAGACCCACCCCGAGCGCTACCTGGATACCGGCATCTGTGAGGACGTGGCCGCTACGGTGGCGGCGGGCATGGCCTTGCGCGGCCTGAAGCCCGTGCTGGCCATCTACTCCACTTTCATGCAGCGGGCCTTTGACCAGATTGTTCACGACATTGCCATCGAGAACATCCCGGTGGTGTTTGCCGTGGACCGGGCGGGTATCGTCGGGGGGGATGGGGCCACCCACAATGGGGTTTTTGATATCGCTTACCTGCGCACCATCCCCAACGTGCAGATCGCTGCCCCTAAGGATGCCCTCGAGCTGCGGGCCATGCTCAAGTACGCGGTGAATGCCAAAGCCCCCATCGCCATCCGCTACCCCCGCGACAACGTGGAGAAAGCCCCCGAAGGGGCCTGGCCCGAGATCGAGTGGGGCCGCTGGGAGGTGTTGAAGGAGGGCCGCCGGGCCTACATCCTGGCCTTTGGTAAGACCCTGAAGTACGCCCTCGAGGCCGCCCAGAACGATCCTGAGGTAGGCGTCATCAACGCCCGCTTCATCAAGCCTTTAGACCGGAAGATGCTCCGCTGGCTGGCCCAGGAAGGTTACAAGCTGGTGACCAGCGAGGATCACCAGCGCATGGGTGGGTTTGGCAGTGCAGTCCTGGAAGCCCTCAACGAGATGGGCCTGAAACCCGATATCCGCGTGCTGGGCCTGCCCGATGTCTTTTTCGACCATGGCTCCATCCCCCGCATGCATCGCCAGGCTGGCATCGACGCCGAGGGCATCCGAAAAGCCCTGCAGGAGATGGGGGTAGGCGGGCCGGTGGCCCAGCGGTAGCCCTGTATGCGGGTTATTCCCCTGCTGGCCAACACCTATCTTCTGGATACCCTTCAGGGCCCCCTGCTGGTGGATGCGGGGATGCCGCAGGAGTACTCTAGGCTGCTGCGCTACCTAGGCCAGACCAGGCCGGTAGCCCTTTTTTTGACCCACCATCATCTCGACCATGTGGGCGGGGCTCGCCGGCTGTGGGAGCGGTGGGGCCTGCCCATTTACGCCCATCCGCTGGACATCCCCTACATCAGCGGGGTCCGCCGTCGCCCGCCTTTTCCACCCCTGCCCTGGCTGGGGGACTGGCTGGCCAATAGCCCTAGGCCGGTACCCCAGGAAGCTCTGGTTCCGGTGGAGGAGGGGGCCGAGGTGCTGGGCTGGCGGGTGGTGCACCTACCCGGTCACACCCCAGGCCAGGTGGGGTTGCTGCGAGAGGGTGTGCTGATCGCCGCGGACGCACTGCGGGTGGGGCGGCGCGGGCCCTTTGTGCCGCCGCCTTTGGTTAACCACGATACACCCCAGGCCTGGCGCACCCTGGGCCGGATAGCGGCCCTCGAGGTCATGACCATTTACGTAGGCCACGGCCCGCCCACCACCCTAGAGGCGGTGCGGGCCCTGTTGCGGCAAAGGCAGGCTTGGCTAGACTAGCGGGTATGTGGGGATGGTTGAAAAATCGGCTGGGCCTTGGGGTACGGGTACCCCGGATTAGCGCCCGGGAAGCCCAGGAAAAGCTCAAGGCCGGGGCCCTTATGATCGATGTGCGCACTCCCTTGGAGCGCAAGCTGGTCAAGGTGCCGGGTTCACAGGGGTTGCCTCTGGCCGAGCTGCCTAAGCGTTGGGAGAGCCTGCCCAAGGATAGGCCCATCATCTGTCTGTGTGAAAGCGGCAACCGCAGCCAGCAAGCCGCCGAGTTTTTAAAGAGCAAGGGCCTCGAGGTCTACAACCTGGCGGGTGGCATCTCGGCCTGGCAGGCCGCGGGTTTTCCGGTGAAGAAGGGCGATCTGCAGCGTTAGCCGCCCGCCGCCTTGCACAATATATCCCCAGGGGGTATACTGGGGCTAGCGGGTAGGGGTCTGTCCCTTGGCCCGGAGGAGAGGATCATGTTTCTAGACGAAAGAGTGCAAAACCAGGTGCGCGAGATGTTGGCCCCTATCCAAAAACCGGTGGAGATGGTGGTTTTTACCACGGCTGGCCTCGAGCTGCCCGGCCAGGAGGTGGGCCTGCAAGATGAAACCCTGGGCCTGCTCAAAGAGGTGGCGGCACTGAACCCCCACCTGAGCGTGGAGCAGCGCTCGCTTCACTCTGATCCCGAAGCCCAGGCCCTGGGCCTGAGCTATGCGCCCACCATCCTGTTGCGGGAAAAAGGTTCCCAGCGTAGCAACATCCGCTTTTTGGGTCTGCCCGCGGGCTACGAGTTCAGCACCCTGATCGAGACCCTGCGGATGCTGGGCACGGGTGAGAGCAAGCTGGGTGAGCAGTCGCAGGCCGAGCTGCAGAAACTGGCCTCGCCGGTGCGCTTGCAGACCTTTGTGACCCCCACCTGCCCCTACTGCCCCCAGGCTGTACTGGCTGGCTACCGCATGGCCTACCATAACCCCAAGGTGGTGGCCGAAGGGGTGGAGGCCAGCGAGTTTCCCTTGCTCTCGCGGCGCTACAACATCTCGGGGGTGCCCGATACCATCATCAGCGGAACCACCCAGCAGCGCGTGCTGGGCGGGCAGCCCGACCGGGTCTTTGTCGAAGCGGTGCTTAAGGCTGGGGCCGGGGTGGTGGCGTGAGGGGATGGCTCGGCCTAGGCCTCTTTTGGCTGGCCTCGCTGGGGCTGGCTCAGGGCTATACAATCGTGAGCGTGGACGACCTTAAACGGGCCCTGGCCAACCCCAAAAACTTCGTGATCGACGTGCGCACCCCCCAGGAGTTCGCTCAGGGGCATGTGCCAGGTGCGGTCAACTGGCCTCTACAGCAGATCGAGCACTGGTGGTCCCGGGTGCCCAAGGACCGGATGGTCTACGTGTACTGCAACACCCAGAACCGCAGCCGGGTGGCTGTACAGTACCTGCTGGCCAAAGGCTACCGAGACCTGCACCTGGTGACGGGGGGCATCCAGGCCTGGTACGCCCGTGGCTTCAGGGTTGCTCGCTAGGGCCTTTAGAGGGGTGAGTATGACCGCAGCGCTGCAGGACAAAACCAAAATTCTCCACCGTCTGCGGCGCCTGGAGGGGCAGGTGCGGGGCTTGCAGAAGATGGTGGAAGAGGATCGGGAGTGCAAGGAGATACTAACCTTACTGAGTGGCGTGCGCAGTGCGCTCGACTCGGTGGGGGAGGAAATCCTCGAGGCCTACCTAGCCCGCTGCCAGGCTAACCTGGAGCGAACCGACCCAGCCCAGCTGGTTGAGGTGGTGCGCTTGCTGAGGAGATAAAGGCGAGGGCCTGTCCTGCCTGCGCGGTATGTTCAAGGTGGTGCTCTACCAGCCGGAAATTCCCCAGAACGCAGGCAACATTGCCCGAACCTGCGCGGCTACCGGGGCCGAACTGCACCTGGTACGCCCGCTGGGCTTCCAATGGCACAGCGCCAAACTCAAGCGGGCTGGACTGGACTACTGGCCTGAGGTGCACTACTATTTGCACGATTCCTGGTCGGCCTTTTTGGCCCAACTACCCCCCCAAAGTCGGGTCTGGGCTTTTAGCAGCAAGGTTTCCCGGCTCTACACCGAGGTTCGCTACCAGCCCGGCGACTACCTGCTCTTTGGGCCGGAGAGCCGGGGCTTGCCCCAAGAGGTGCTCGAGCGCTTTCCCGCGGTGACCATCCCCATGCCCGGCAGGGGCGGGCGCTCCCTCAACCTGGCGGTGGCCGTAGGGGTGGGTCTTTACGAGGCCCTGCGACAGATGGATTGGGGCCGCATCCCTGGTTAAGGGCCTAGCCTTGCCGGGGTGCTATGGCCTGTTTCGCCAGGTGGGTTAGGGCGTGGCGTAAAGCCTCGATAGCCCTGAGAAACTCGGGGATTTCCAGGTGTTCGTTGGGGGTGTGGTCGAGGGTGGAATCCCCCGGCCCGTAGGCCACCATGGGCACGGGCCAGTGGGGGGCTACTACGTTCATGTCGGAGGTGCCGGTTTTGTACTTGAAGACCGGCTGGCCCCCCGCCTGGCGGATACCCAGGCGGAAAGCCCGGGTGAGAGGGGTGTCCTTGGGGCCCACATAGGGCACCTCCCGCCCGGAGAAGTCGAGGTCCAGGATGGGTGGGGCGTAGGCGGTCAGGTGGCGGATGGCCTCTTCCACCGGGAGGCGAGGAGGCAGGCGCAGGTCGAACTTCATCTCGGCAAACTGGCGGTTGTCGGGGTGTTCGACGCGGAAGTCGCGCAGGTTGTACTGCACCTGGTGAAAAGAGCCCTGGCCCTGGTTCATGGCCTCGGCCCAGGCCTTGATGCTAACAAAATAGCTAATCAGCTCCTCCGCCGCGTTGGGCTCGTGGTGGGCAGAGTGGAAGTTGTCCTTTTCCCGCCGTACCCGCACCAGCAGACGGCCCTTATAGCCCAAGGTGATGCCCTGCCAGCCAGAGGGTTCGCCAATCACTACAAAATCGGGCTTGAGTTTGTCCACTACATACCGGGCCCCTTTGGAGCTGGGCACTTCCTCCTCGGTGGCACCCACCACATGAAGGGTGAGTTTTTGCAGGACCTCCGGGGCCAGGCTGGCCGCGGCCAGCACGAAGGTGACAAAGGGGCCCTTGGCATCCACCGAGCCCCGGCCAAAAAGCCGGTCGCCCTCGAGCCGCACCGGCACCAGCCCGGGCACGGTGTCGATGTGGCCCAGCAGGGCCACCTGTATGGGCCCTGAGCCAATCTGGCCTCGAGCGTTGTCGGCTTCGTCGACCCAGGCCCGGGCATAGCCCAGCCGTTTCATGCCTTCGACCAGGTACTGCGCGACGGCCCGTTCCTGCCCCGAGATCGAGGGAATCTCGAGGGCCCCGCGGAGAAACTCAATGGGGTCTGTGTTCATAGGGTTTCTATGCCGCTTTGCGGCCCCACTACCTGCAAGGATAGCACGCCATGAGTGGACAGGCCCCCTTGACTTTTCCCGGAATTCCCTACAATAGAGAGCAGTTTGGCGGCTTGAGGAGGAAAGCATGCCCCACGTGATCACGGAACCCTGTATCGGTACCAAGGACAAGTCCTGCGTGGAGGTCTGCCCGGTAGAGTGCATCTACGACGGGGGAGACCAGTTTTACATCCACCCCGACGAATGCATCGACTGCGGCGCTTGTGTGCCGGCCTGCCCAGTCTCGGCCATCTACCCTGAGGAAGATGTGCCCGAGCAGTGGCACGACTACATCGCCAAAAACCGCAAGCTGGCGGGCCTCGAGTAAGCCCTACCCCCAAACCTGGCCGCCGCTGCGCGGCCTTCTTTTTTTGGGGCCGGCACCCTTTTCCGCCGAGGCCCTTGCAACCCTGGCGGAGTCAGGGTGGGGGCGGTACCCTTGATAAGCCCATATCCTCTGCTCCAGCGGCCAAGGGTTCAACGAACCCCCCCCGCCGCCCGCCGTTTGTCGCGCTGTATACGCCACCACAGGTAGTACACGGCCCCCATGCGCAGCAGCATTGAGGCCAGGATGGGCAGGTGATAGGGGCTGGGAAAGAGCTTGAGCTGAGCGTGCAGGCTGCCCAGCAGCCCGCCCAGAAGCGAGCCCAGGATGCCCCCTACGGCAAAGGCCATCCAGTACCAGGCCAGGTAGAGGTTGCGTCTTCCCACCGGTGCGCTTTGTAGGGCTACGTTGGTTAGGGCAGTGCCGATACCACCCCAAGCCAGCGCATCACAGACGGCAGAAGCCCAGATGGTCTGTAGCTGCCCAGGCCCCCCTGCCAGCCAAAGAGGGGGCAGCACTAAGGCGGCCACGCTGCTGCTAAAAAGCAATACCTGCCAGTGGCCGATTCGGTCGGCCAGGCGGCCCCATAAGGGGCTGAGCACCAGCCCACATGAGGCGGCGATGACCGTCCAGAGGCCCACCTGGGTAAAGCTCATGCGGGCGTGCTCGAGGAACAAAGGAAACACGAAGGGGCCGCCCACGCTCACCGCACCTAGAAACAGCACCACAAAACCCAGATACCCTCGGAAGCGCCGGTCGGATAGGGGTTGGAGAAACTCTGCTGGGCGGGGAGGTATACTGACGCTTGGGGGCTCGAATTGCCGCCGCAGGATAAAGGTAGCCCCCACTCCTGCGGCCACAGCGATGCCCAGCACCAGCAAAAAGCCCCAGGGCTTACCCAGCAGGTCGATCAGACCTCCGGCGGCCAGATTACCCAGGGTGCCCACCAGGCCCAACACCCCGTTGCGCAGGCCAAAGTAGCGGCCCCGCTCCTCTTCCGCTACCAGGTCGGCCATCCAGCTCGTCCAAAGCACGCTAACTGGGGCGACGATGAGCTGCGAAAGAGCGGCGATAAGCAGCAGGCCGGGAATGCGCCAGGGCTCGGGCAAGAGGGGCAGCAGCAAGGCCAGCCCAAACAGCCCGCGCCCCAGCACGGATAGGGCCACGCTGAGGCGCTTGCGGCTACCGCGAAAAAAAAGCGCCAGGGGAGCGGCCATCTGGCCCACCATGGGCAAAGCACCCAGGATGGCCAGGGCCACGGGGGCAGCGCCCAGCCACAGCGCGTAGCCGGTTGTGACCATGCCGGTGCTCCAGTTGATGAACAGGATGGCCAGCATGCCTTCCCAGATAGCCAGTTTTTGTGAGCGGCGGGGCTCACCCGCAGGCAAGGTAGACACTGCAGGCCATTATTGACCGTCGGGTCAGTTTTGAGAAGGGGCAACCCGAGATGCAAAACGGCCCGCGTTGCTGCGGGCCCACGGGCTATTGGGTGGAAGACGTGTCAGTAGGGCTCGGATAAGCGCCACTGAATAAGCGAAAGGGATAAACCGATGGCGATGACCCCCAAGGGAACCCAGATGTCCTGGGTGGTGCCCATATTGACCACCAGGTAACCCGCTGTGGTCAGGGCAGAGAGGAGGGCAGAGACCTTCAGCAGGACGGAGGTGAGGCGCTGGGTGGGGCTGAGGCGGCGAGGAGCTGCGGTGGTGGGGGGAGGAGGGGTGTCTGGCCGTGTGGGCGGGGGGGTAGGCTGGCTTTCCTCCACTGCCGCAGCGGCCCTGCCGGGCCGGGGGGAACCCTCGTAGGCCCAGAGGGAGTCGGCGGGTTCGTCGGGCAGGGTTTTGGGGGGTTCGGCGATGTGTATCTGGGGCGTGGGGGGCGGTGTTTCCAGCGGGGTGGGGTGGGTTGGTTTTAGGGGTTCCTTGAGCTTGGGGGCAGCGGGGGGCTGCTCGAGGGTCTGGGTAGCCTCGGTTTTGGCTTTGAGCACGTAGCCCCGCAAAGACTCCAAAAACAGCTTTAACTCGTCTTTCTGAAAAGCAACGGGGGCAATGGACATCAAGGTGCCCTGCTCGCCCACCACATCCACAGTACCGCTCTGCTTGTTGACGCCGATGCGCTTGATTTGAGAAAGGCGTGCGCTTTGCGCCCCGTTATCGTCTATGTAAAACAGTTCTCGGTGGGTGAGGGCGAGGAGACCCCCAGGGCCTTCCAACCGAGAGACAACCTCAGCCTGGGTTAAGCTGGAAAGATGCGCATCGTATTTGCCCATATGCCCTAGTCTACACCATTTGCCGCTCAGATTGCCCCATCTAAACGTAAAATTTGGAAAGTGGAAGCGAGGGATAGGATGCTGACCAACACCCCACTGTTGCTGGGCCACCGTGGCGCGCCGTACTGGGCTAGGGAAAACACCCTCGAGTCGTTCCGCCAGGCCCTGGAGGCCGGCCTGGATGGTCTTGAGTTTGACCTACAGCGCACCCGCGATGGGGTGCTGGTAGTTCATCACGACTTCGACCTGATGGGGCAGCCTCTAGCGGAGGCAGACTGGTCGGAACTGAAGCAAAAAGCTCCTTGGATGCCCCGCCTGGAGGAGGTGCTCGAGCTGGCACAGCAGTACCCCCAGGCCTGGCTGAACCTCGAGCTCAAAAGCCAGCCTGGCCCCTCAGATGGGCGGGAAGCCCTGCTGGCCCAGGTACTGCGAGGGTGGCCGGAGGCGGGCCAGCTCTGGATCAGCAGCTTCGACCCCCTGGCCCTGATCCGGTTGGCCCGGCTGGGGGTGGGCCAGCCCCTGGCTCTCTTGTACGCCCAGGCCGAGATGGAGGCCTTGCTGCCCTGCCTGCCGGTGCAGGGGGTACACCCCCACCACACCCTACTCGATGAGGCCAAAGTGGCCCAGCTAAAGGCCCAGGGATGGTTTGTGGTCACCTGGACGGTCAACCAAGCGCCCCAGGTGCGCGCCCTGCTGGCCTGGGGGGTGGATGGGGTGATTGGCGACTGGCCCGAGCAGCTTTTAGCCGGGCGCTGATTTGGGTTCTGGCGGGGCTTTGCGCTAGGCTGAAGCTATGCAGGGCATGCGCGTCAAACTGATTGCCGCAACCGATCCCGATGTGTTTCAGGATCGGCTCAACCGCTTTATCGAGGGCCTATCTGAGGAGACCCTGATTGTGGACATCAAGTTTTCTACTGCCCAAGCGGGAAGCCAGACCACCTACGCTGCTTTAGTGCAGTACAAAGTGGTGGAGGTCTGGCAAGACTGAGGCGGCTAGGCGATTTGCAAGGCCTGTTCGATCCGCTCGAGGGCCAGCGGGATGTCCTCGTCGTGCAGGTCGCGGTGGGTCACGAAGCGCACCCGGTTGTGGGCCATGGGGTTGGCCAGTACCCCCAGCGCGCGTAGGCGTTGGGTGAAGGTGGGGGCCTGGGGAACCTGGGCGTAGACCATATTGGTCTGCACCGCCTGCAGATCGACCTCCAGGTGGAGCTTCAGCAGACCCTCAGCCAGCGCCCGGGCCATCTGGTGATCCCGCTTTAGGTGCTGGGGGCCTTCCTGTAAGGCGATGAGGCCGGCGGCGGCCAGCACCCCGGCCTGCCGCATCCCTCCGCCCAACAGTTTGCGGTAGCGCCAGGCCTCGGCACGGTAGGCCTGGGGCATCAGCAAAAGGGAGCCTACCGGGGCGCCCAGTCCTTTGGAAAGACAGATGGAGACGGTGGTGAACCCCCGGGCCACCTCCTGGGGGCTTCGCTGCAGGGCCACCGCAGCGTTGAACAGGCGGGCGCCGTCTAAGTGGGTGGGCAGGCCGGCCTCCCGGGCCACCCGCTGGATGGCCTGCTGGGCCTCGAGGGGCACCACCGTACCGCCCGCATAGTTGTGGGTGTTTTCCAGGGCAATGAGCCCGGTGGGGGCCTGATGCACTGAGGTATGGATGGCGGCCCGCACCGCCTCGGGGTCGGGTATGCCGTAGGGCGCCTCCACCAGGCGGATCGTCCCGCCCGAGAGCACCGCCAGCGAGCCCGGTTCGTACTCGTAGATGTGGGCTCCCTTGGGGGCGATGACTTCCTGGCCGCGCTTCAGGTGCAGCATCAGGGCTACCTGGTTGGTCATGGTGCCAGAGGGCATGAACAGGCCTGTTTCAAAGCCCAGCATTTCCGCGGCCAGGGCCTCGAGGCGGTTGACCGTGGGGTCTTCGCCGTAGACGTCGTCGCCTACCTCGGCCTCGGCCATGGCCTTGCGCATGGCCGGGGTGGGTTGGGTTACGGTGTCGGAGCGTAGGTCAATCGGGCGCATAGGCCCTATGCTACTCCTCATGGCCCGGATTCCCTACCAACCCCAGGACCTTAGCGAACCCCAAGCCATTGTGGATGCCATCCGCCGGCGGCGCGGTGGTCAGCTGCTTAACCTGGATCGGATGCTTTTGCATAGCCCGGCCTTTGCCATAGGCTGGAACAGCTTTTTGGGCGCGGTACGAAGCGAGCTTAGCCTCTCGCCCAAGTTGCGCGAGCTGGCGATGTGTGGGGTGGCCGTGTTGAATGGAGCCGAGTACGAGTTCCGCCATCACGCCCCTTTGTTCTTGCAAGCCGGCGGCACCCCGGCCCAGCTCGAGGCCCTGCACCGTTTCGAGCAGGAGATCGAAAACGACACCCTCTTTGACCCACAGGAAAGAGCTGTGCTCCGGCTTATTTTTGAGATGACCCGCCACGTTCGAGTGCGCGACGAGACCTTTGCCCGGGTGCAGGCGGCCCTGCCGGATGTCCGCCAGGTGGTGGAGCTGGTGGGGGTGATTGCGGCCTACAACATGGTCTCGAGGTTCCTGGTGGCCCTGGAGGTGGAGCCTGAAGTTTGACCGAGTCTAAAAACAATTCTAGACTGAGGCTGTTCCAAAGGAGCCACTATGCAGCACCAGTCGTACGCTTACGGCAAAAACCACTGGCACCTCGAGGCCGACCTACCCCTGTTGCTGAAGCGCTACTGGAAGGGCTGGGAGGCTCACCAGGCCGAGCTGGAAAGCTTCGGGGCCCTGGCCGGGGGCGAGGCCTACCGCATCGCCGACCACGTGGACAAGGAGGCCCAGCCGGTTCTGGTGATGTACGACCTCGAGGGCAACCGCGTGGATCGGGTTCGGCTTTCGCCGGCCCAGGAAGCCCTTAACCAAAGGCTGGCCGCCATCAACCGCGCCCCCTATCAGGGCGGAAGCTGGCACCACCATTTCGCCCTGGGCTACCTGCTGGCCGACCCCGGCCTCTACTGCATCCAGACCATCACGGGCTGCGTGGTTTACAGCATTCACAAGTATGCGCCGCAGTTTGCCCACTGGAAGGCCCAGCTCCTGAGCGGCCAGGCCTTCGGGGCGACCTGGATGACCGAGGTGCAGGGAGGCTCCGACCTGGGGGCCAACCGGGTGCGGGCGGTGCCCGAGGGGGGCGTGTGGCGCCTTTGGGGCGATAAGTACTTTTCCAGCGGGGCTGGCCTGACCGACTATGCGGTTGTTTCGGCCCGGCCCGAGGGGGCCCCGGCAGGGCCCAAGGGCATCGCCTTGTTCCTGGTGCCCCGCCTGGACAGCCAGGGCCGGCTCAACTACCGCGTGCGGCGACTGAAGGACAAACTAGCCACCCGCGCGGTGCCCTCGGGTGAGGTGGACTTCGACCACAGCGAAGCCCACCTGGTAGGCCGGGCCGAGGAGGGCATCTACTACATCCTGGAGACCCTCACCCTCTCGCGGCTGGCCAACGCCTGCGGGGCCATGGGCCTAGCCCGCAAGGCCCAACTAGAGGCCCTCTTCCGCACTCAGCAGCGAGCGGCCTTTGGCCGGCCTTTGAACCAGCATCCGCTGGTCCGGCGCGACCTGACCGACCTGGCGGTGCGCATTGCCGGTGGCCTGGCTCTCACCTTCCGCGCGGTGGCGGCCTGGGACGAAGCCTGGACCGAGACCCCGCCCTATAGCCCCCGCTACCACTACGCCCGCCTGCTGGCCCACCTGGCCAAGGCCCGTACCGCCGAGCACGGCACGTACTGCACCCAGCTGGCCATGGAACTCTTTGGCGGGGTGGGCTTCGTGGAGGACTTCGCCATTGCCCGCCTGGCCCGCGAGGCCCTGATCACCCCCATCTGGGAAGGCCCGGCCAACGTGCAGGCCCTGGACACCCTGGAGGTGCTCTTCCGCAAGGGGGCCGCCGAGCCCTTCCTGGCCGAGTTCGGCGCCAGGCTGGAGGCTGTCGGCAGCCCGGAGGCCCGGCTGGCCCTGGCCGCCTTGCAAGGCACCCTGGACGGCCTGCAAAGCCTTTCGCTCGAGGAGGCCCAGTGGCAGGCCAAGGAGGCCTTGCGCACCCTGGCCGATGCGGCCACGGTGGCCCTACTCTACGACCTGAATAGCGAGCGCCACGCCAGGCTGGCCGCGCTTTACGCCCGGCACTTCCTGGCCAAAGAGGAGTACCCGGCCTGGGCCCTGCGGGAGCCGGGGCTGTGGTCGGTGGGCCAAAAGGCCCCGGCCTAGTCCAGGGCCTCGAGCCGTACCGGGTTGGCGTGGAAGGTGCTCCCGGCCCCCATGTCGGTGAGCTGCTCGCTGGTGAGCCAGTTGATGCCCTTGCCGTCGGGGGCCGGGGCCTCCCACCAGGTGCCTTCCTGCACCACCGTTCCCGGCATGGGGGCCGGGCTTACCCGCACTTTGCGCACCACCGCTCCCAGAGGCGAGCGGATGCGTACCCGTTTCCCGTCCTGCACGCCGTAGGCAGCGGCGTCCTGGGGGTGCACCAGCAGCACCGGCTCCCCGCCCTCGCCCTGCACCAGCCGCTCGATATGCCCGTAGGTGCTGTTCAGGAAGTGCTTGGCCGGCGGGGTCAGGAGGATCAGGGGGAATTCCGCCTGGGGCTCGGTGAGGATGACCGGTGGGGGCGGGTCGAAGCGCACCTTGCCGCTTGGGGTGTTGGCCCCGTCTTTGAAGGGTAGGAAGGGGCGGGGGGTGTTGAGCCGCAGGAAACCCTCGGCCTTGAGCCGCTCCAGGGTGATGCCCTCGAGCCAGGGGTGGCTCGAGTCCAGTAGGCTTCGGGCCAGTTCCTCGGCGCTCCAGTAGAGGGTGGGTTCCTCTAACCCCAGCCGGCGGGCCAGCTCGGCGAAGACCCAGGTGTTGGGCCGGGCCTGGCCCTGGGGGGGCATGACCGCCTCGTTCCAGGAAAGGTAGAAGTGGCCGTAGGCGGTGTAGAGGTCGGGGTGCTCGAGGAAGGTGGTGGCGGGCAGCAGGTAGTCGGCGTAGAGGGCGGTCTCGGTGGTGGCCTGCTCGAGCACCACCGTGAAGAGGTCCTCCCGCGCCAGGCCCTGGCGCACCCGTTCGGTATGGGGGGCCACCACCAGGGGGTTGGCGTTGAAGACGAACAGGGCCCGGATGGGCGGCTCGAGCCGGGTAAGGGCAGTGCCGAGCTGGGTCATGTTGACGTGGCGCACAGCGGGGTTGGGGCGGAAATAGCCTTTGGGCGGGTGCGCCCCCTTAAGCAGGTGGGCCCCGCCCAGGTAGGTGCGGTTGAGGGGAAAGGCCCCCGAGGTGGTGAGCAGCGCCCCGCCCCCCGGGTACTGCCAGGCCCCGATGAGAGCAGGCAGCAGCAGCACCGCCCGCTGGGCGCTGGCCCCGCCGGGGTGGCGGGTCATGCCGTAGCTGGTGCGGATGAGGCTGGCTTTGGCGCGGGCAAAGGCCAGCGCCAGCCGCTCGATGGTGGCCGCCGGGACGCCCGTAACCGCCTCGGCCCGCTCAGGGGGCCAGGCCTCGGCCACCGCGCGGTACTCCGCGAAGCCCTGGGCCGCGCGCTCCAAGTAGGACTCGTCGTGCAGCCCCTCGCGCAGAATCACGTGGGCCATGGCGTAGGCCAGCGCCCCGTCGCTGCCGGGCCGAAGCCTCACGTGCTCGTCGGCGAAGCGCGAGGTGAGGTTTTCGTAGGGGTCGATGTGGACGATCTGGGCCCCGTTCTGCCGCGCGGCTTTGAGGAAAGGGGTGAGGTGGGTATGGGTGTGCAAGGCGTTGATGCCCCACAGAAAGATGAAGCGGGCTTTGGGCACGTCCTCGGGGTCGATGCCGTAGCGCGGTGCGCCGTAGGTGGCCTCCCAGGCCGCCGCCCCCGCTGTGGCGCAGATGGTCTCGTCGAGCTCGCTGGCCCCGATGGCGCGGAAGAAGGCCAGGGGATGGGCGTACTGGTGCAGGCCCATGGTTCCGGCGTAGTGGTAGGGCAGCACCGCCTCGGGGCCGTGCTGGTCGATCACCTGACGCAGCCGCTGGGCGATATCGTCCAGGGCTTCCTCCCAGCCTACCCGCTCAAAGCGCCCCTCGCCTTTTTTCCCCACCCGCCGCAGGGGATACAGCGGGCGCAGGGGGTGGTGGTGGCGTTCGGGGTAGCGGTAGGTCTTTACGCAGGCGAAGCCCTGGGTGATGGGGTGGCGGGGGTCGCCCTCAATTTTGCGCAGGGTGTGGGTGGCCTCGTCGATGCTGGCGAGGAGCGAACAGGCGTCGGGGCAGTCCAGCGGGCAGGTTACGCGGGCCTGGCGTAGCATGCCCCCCATGCTACGGAAGCTTCCGGCCCGCTGCCCATCTGTGGCTCACAAAGTCCGCTAGACTGGGGCCACGCTGGCTTATCTGCGCCGCTGTGCACCTCTCTTCCGCTGGCCATGTTGCGGGTGCGCACGGTGGTGGCCCCGCGGCTTATCGCTTAACCGGGTTTGTTGCCTCTGGTGGGTTCGCTGGGGCTGTATGGCGCGGGGGCCCTGCTCTACCCGCAGCTCATCGCTGCGCTAAGGCCCTGAACTCGGTTTCTCAGTCCAGTGGGGCCTGGGCCAGGGCCTGCTCGAGCAGCTCGGCAAGCCCCAGTTCTTCCGCCCAGCGGCGCAGGTAGTCCAGCTCGAGCGTGGTCTGCACCCGCAGGATGCCCAGGATGTCGCCCCACTGCCGCTCAGAGCTGCGCCCGCCCATCTCGTACCAGCGCAGTTTGTGCAGCAGGATGTCTTCGGCAGTGCAGAAGGACACGCTGTAAGGAGGGGGGGGCTCTTCCAGCCGGATGCGGTGCTCGCGGGCAAAGGCGCTTTGCTCGAAGGGGGTCGGATTCAGCAGAAAGATATCGACTTTGATGGCCTTGTCCAGATGCAGAAGGTTGAAGCTAGACCGGCGCTGGATGGCCTCCAGGGCGTGGGCCTGGTCGAAGTAGAAGTCCTGGCCCAGCAGATGGGCCAAGGGGGTAACGTGGTGGGGCTTCAGGTCGGCCACAATGTCGATGTCCAGGGTCGCTCGAGGCACGCCCAGGGCCGAGCTGGCCACCGAGCCACCCACCCGATAGGGCACCCCTACCTGCTCGAGGGCCCTGGTGACCTGCTTCAGAACCTCAAGCGTCTCGTACATGGGGCAATGCCTTGGTCATCTCGGCCCCGTAGTGAAGCCGTACCCATGCTATTTTGGCAGCCTGCGCATCGCCAAGCTGCTGCTCGAGGTTTTTGCGTGAGAGCCCAATCACCAAAGCCGACATCGAGCTCATCAGTTGCAGGCGATAGGCCGGGCTCTTCTGCCGCAAGAGCTCGAGCTGCAACCGCGCCACCCTGGGGTCGGTGTCGGAAAGGCTGCCCACGCTCCCAGTTTAGCCCCTCGCCAGCCTATAGTGCTGCACGATTTTTTGGGCAGCGGCCTGGGGCGAGAGCTGGGCTGTGTCCAGCACCAGGCTTTCCACGTAGGGAATGGCCTCCAAGGCCCCCTCCTCGTCCAGCATGCGCAGCAGGCGCTCGGGGCGGGAGAGCTTCTTGAGTGCTTTGCGCTCGGGCTGCACCACCCGCTGCAAGAGCACCTCGCGTGGGGCCTCGAGCTTCACAAACAGCGGCTCGATGCCGGTTTGCGCGCACACCTCCAGTACCTGCCGGACGAACGCGTCGCTAGACGGTGGCGTGTAGATGAAGGTGAAGAGCAGGCCTTCCAGGCCCATCTCAGCCAGTTGCCGGAAGGTGAAGAGCCGCAGCGCCCGCAGGAGCTTGACGTAGTCGGGGCTGCCCCACTCGAGGAGCCGGGCGGCGTAGTCGATAGAAAGGTGGTTGTCGAAGATAGGGTAGCCGATGAGCCGGGCCACTTCCCGGGCTACCGTCAGCTTGCCCACCGCGGCGGGGCCATAGAGAAAAACCAGCTTCATCGGAAGCATGCTAGCGCAGGGCTCTGGGGGCCAGCAAAAAGGCCAGTCCAGAGACTCCCAGGGCCACCTCGAGGCCCCACACTGCGCTTTGCCCAATGAAGGGTGGATACACCAGGCCTGCTACGGTGCCGCCCAGGTAGAAAGCGGCAATATAGGTTCCACTCACCCCACTGCCCCCCCGCCCCGAAACCCCACCCGCAATGGCTTGTGCGGTAAAAAGGCTAGCCATCATCACCACAAACCCCACCAGAATAGCCAGCGGCTGGTTGGGCACCTGGATCAGCAGGCCTAACGCCACCCCCCCAAAGGCCAACCGAAAAGCCCCCACCGTGCCCCATTTTTTGACCAGTGTGCCGGCTAGGGCGCTGCCAGGAATGCCAGCCAGGTAGGCGAAGAAAACCCCGCCGATCTGGCCCTGCGAAAGCCCCAGGGCCTCGAGGCGGTAGGGCATCAGGTTGGCCACGAAGAAGTTGATGAACAGTAGAGCGAAGCCCAGGGCATACAGGGGCCAGGCCGAGAGGGTGTAGCGCGGGGTGGGCAGGGTCAGGCGCTCGTGGGCGCGCAGCACAAAAAGGGCAATGACCGCCACCGGCAGCGCCAGCAGCACCAGGGCCAGCCGCTCGCCGAACCATTCGGCAAACAGCCCCCCTAGCCCACGCCCCAGCCCGCCGCCCAGCACATTGCCAGCCACCCAGAACCCGGCCATCTGGGCCTGCCGGCCCGGGAATAGCCGGGGTAGCAAGGCTAGGGAAAGCCCAGGCACCGCAGCGGCAAAGGCCCCCTGCAGGCCACGGCACAGCGTCCAGACTTCCAGCGTGGGGGCCAGCCCGGCCAGCACCCCAAACAGGCCCACCCCTAAAAGCCCGCCACCGATGACCGTACCTACCGGTAGCGGCAGGCGTGGCACCAAGGGCGAGAGGAGCACCAGCAGCAAAAACGGCAGGCTGATGCCCAGGTGGGTGCTGCCCGCCGGTGTGCCATAGAGGCGCTCGAGGCCCGGAAGCATCGGCACCACGGCGTACAGCGCTACGTAGATCAGAACCCCCGAGGGAATCAAGGCCCAGGCCACGCTAGAAGCATATCCGTAACGTCAGAGGTCCGGGTTACGCCCATTTTGGCCTGGCCTGGGGCCGAAGGGTTTTCTAGCATGGAGCAATGGTGCAGGCCCTCGAGTCCATCTGGCCCTGGTTGCGGCGCTTGTATTGGAACACCGTACTGCTCCTGGGAGCGGCCTTGGCCTTGCCCCTGCTGGGAATGGGAGGCTGGGTGGGCCAGCTTTTAGCGGGGGCCTATCTGTTGCTGGGGGGGGTAGGGTTTACGCTGGCCCAGCGCTATCCCCAGGCAGCCTTGCTGGCCCACCTGGCCGCGGTCATGGGCCTACTGGTCTGGGGTGCGCATCAGCCCTGGGGGGCCTGGCCGGGGTGGGATAGCGAACTGGTTTTGTACCTGCTCTCGAGCCTAAGCACGCTGGCTCTGGTGGTGTTGGCCCTGTTTGGCGGCTTCTGGCCCATGGTGGCGGGGCTGGTGTGGTTGGCGGTTTTGCTGCCCCACCCCACTACAGGGCTGCACTGGCTGGTGCTGCCCCTATGGGGGTTGGCCGGGCTGGTGGGCTTGGCCCTTCATCGGGGGATTAGCCGCCTCGAGGCTGCCTGGCGGGAGCTGTCCCAGATGGCTTTGTGGGATCGCCAGACCGGTCTGAGTACCAGTCTGGCCCTCGAGGCCGATTACGCACGTTACCAAGCCCTGGCCAGCCGGAGCGACCAGCCCCTCTTGCTTTCGCTTTGGGTGCTGCATCTTCAGCAATTCAAGGGCCAGCAGAGCTTGCAGATTGCCCAGCGGCTGGCCCAGCTTGTGGGTGAGGCCATCCGGCAGGGCGACGGGCTGTATCGCCTGGACGACCGGCGGTTTTGTGGCCTGCACATCGGCCTGGTGAGCGGGCATGAGCTGACCGAGCGGCTTAGCCGCAGCCTACCGCAGGTGCAGGTGGTCTGGGTGGTTTGCAATGGGCTACCGCTGGAAGAAGCCTTGCGCCAGGCCCAGAACCTGTTGCACCAGTCTGTGTTGGGCTTGGAGCAGGCCTACCCGGTTCTGCCTAAGGCGTAACGGGCCCGGTGGGTGAAGGCGGTAATCTGGAGAAGATGCTGCTGAAGGTGGCCCTGCCTTTGCCCCTCGAGCCCATGACCTATCTGCCGCCCCATGCCAGCCCCCGGCCCGCGGCCCAGGCCCTGGGCTACCGGGTGGTGGTGCCCTGGCGGGGGGAGTTGCGGGTGGGCCTGGTGGTGGGCCTGGAGGAAGGGTCGCACAAGAGCTTCGCCCTGCGCGAGGCGGTGGCCTACCTCGAGCCTGGCCCTTGGCTGCGCCCAGAGGACATAGGCTTCCTAGCCCAAGCCGCCCGCGACAGCTTCTGCCCGTTGGGCACCCTGCTGGCTGATCTGCTGCCCTTCCTCGAGCCCCCTCTAAAGCACCGGGTGCGCCTTGTACCCCAGGCCGACCCCAGGGTGCTGCCCAAGGGTCTGGAGGCGCTGGCCCAGGGGTGGCAGGAGGCCCGCGGCTTCGACCCCAAGCTCCTGGACTTTTTGCGCGAAGCGGGGGTTTTACAGGAGGAGGTAGCCGAGCAGCGCAGCGCCCCTCAGGCCCTGCGGGTGCTGCAAGAACCCCCCGAGGAACTCGGCGAGAAGGCCAAGGTGGCCTGGTCTGCCCTGCGCGACCTGGGCCAGGCCGAGAGCATGGCGGCCTTGGCCCGGGCAGCGGGGGTGGGGGTGGGGGTGGTGAAGGGGCTGTTGCAGAAGGGCTACATCGGTTGGGTGGAGGGGGCCACTCAGCCCGAGGTGCCCCCGGCTCGTTCCCTCGAGCCCTTACCCCTGCCCTTCCTACCGCTGCGCCTGGAGGGGGGGCGGCTAGGGGAGCGCATCCGGGCCTTGGCCACCCTACTGCAAGAGGGGCCAGCTTTGGTGCTTTTCCCCGAGGTGGCCCTGCTCAAACGCTTTCAGCCCTTTTTCCCCCAGGCCCTGGTTTTCCACGGCGAGATGAAGCCGGAGGAGCGGCGCCGGGTATGGGAGCGCGTGGGGGCCGGAGGGCCAGCCTCGGCGCTATGTACCTACCAGGGCCTGCTTCTGCCGCTTAGGCTGCGGCGCATCGTGGTGGTGGAGGAGGCCGCCGAAGCTTACAAGCTGCCAGGCGGCTCGAGGGCCTTCGTGCCCCGCCTGGCCCGGCTCAGGGCCGAATGCTTGGGGGTATCGCTACACTACTGGTCGGCGGTGAACAGCCTGGAGGCTCGAGCAGAGCCGGCTTTGGCACTGCCCCCGCCCGCGCCACGCCTACACCTGCTGGACTTGCGTCAGGAGCGGGGCTGGCCCCTTTCGGGGGCCGCGTTGGCCCTTTTGCAACAGGTGCAGGCAAAAAACCGCCAAGCCATTGTGCTTTCGCCCCGACGGGGCTACAGCGCAGTGCTGCGCTGCAAGGACTGCGACTGGAAGGCCATGTGTCCCAATTGTGCCTTGCCCTTGCGTTTTCACAAGAGCGGGCGGGTGGGGTTTTTGCAGTGCCACCAGTGCGGCTACGAGCAGAAGGCTCCGGCACTTTGCCCGAGCTGCGGCTCGGATGTTTTCGACCCCAGAGGGCCGGGGGTGGAGTGGCTTTGGGAGGCCCTGGCCCAGCATCTGCCGACTTTGCCGCGCTACCGCTACACCGCCGAGGCCAAAGACGATCTGGCCCCGCTGCTAGCCGGGGCCCCGGGGGTGCTGGTGGGCACCACCGCCATTCTGCGCGGGCCGGTGCTACCCGAGCTGGCATTGGTGCTACTACCCTTTGCCGATGGGTTTATCCTCGAGGCCGACTTTCGCGCTGCGGAGCGCTACCACCGGCTGTTGTGGCAGTTGGCCGACCTACACCCCCGCCGCCGCCCCCTGCTGGCCCTGCAAACCTTCGAGCCGGGCCACCCGGCCCACCAGGCGCTACAAAAGGCCGACCCTAAGGGGTTTTTGTCCCTCGAGCGGGCCCAGCGTCAGGCTTTGGGCTACCCCCCGGCCAGCCGCATGGTCAAGCTCGAGGTAGCCCACCCCAAGGAGCCGGTAGCCCGCGACGCCATCCTTCAGCTAGCCGAGCTTTTGCGGCCCAGAGCCCAGCCAGGCGAGTTACTGGGCCCAGCCCCCGCCCCGGTGGCCCGCCTGCGGGGCCAGTACGTGTTTCACCTGCTGCTCAAGGGCGCAGAAGAGCGCATCCAAGCCCTGATAGCCCACCTTCCCCCGGTGCGCAGCGCCCGCTTGCGCATAGACCCCGACCCCCAGCGCTTTGTGGGGCTGCTTGAGGACTAGCCCCGTTACTTTTCCCGTTACCCCCCTCCCAGGGGCCAAAAATGAGATGGCAAAGCCACGCGATTTTTCAAAAAAGCCCAACAAACCCTGTTCCAAACGGTGTAACGCCGGTTTGTGCAAACCACACATTCTGTTTTGCACAAAATGGTATACTGCCCTTGTCGGTGCTTCCAACAGCGTAGCTTGACAAAGAGTTTTTGCGGTGAATATCGCCAACCCCTGGACGAAAAAATCCAAAAGTGGGGTTTTGTAAGCCACCATCGCAAAAAGCACCTTTTTTTGGGCAGTTATCCACAGGCACCCTGTGGATAACCGGCGGTTCTCATAAAACCCCCCATTGGGAGCGCTGTCCAGGACGGCGATTAACGGGGCATGCTGTCGCAAAACCATAGCCCCGCAAGGGGATTGCAACCTCCAGGGTGAAGAAGATCGTCACCGTGCCCTTCCCGTGTTGCAAAACCATAGCCCCGCAAGGGGATTGCAACCCTAAGCTGCCAAAGAAGGCTTCGAGCAAAGGGGCTACAACGCTTGTGCTAGCCTGTTGGATAGTTTGCTGACTATGGAAGAGAAAAAGCGGTTGCCCTGTCCCCGGTGTGGCGGCACAGGGGAAGAGGTCTGGCAGGAGGCCCACCCCTGTGCGGGCTGTGGGGGTTCGGGCGGGTGGTGGGAGTCGGTTTGGGACGGCGACGACTACCGCGAGGAGTTTGTGCCCTGTGGGGTCTGCGGCGGCCAGGGGAGCACCCTCGAGCCCATCCTCCGCCCCTGCCCCTACTGTAGCGGCCAGGGCTGGGTGTATGCCCGCGAGGGTACCCCGGGCCGGATGGGCTGTTTAGCGCTGCCAATGGGGTTGCTTGGGCTGGCGCTGCTTTGGCGGGTGCTGGGCTAGGTGGGTCTGGTATACGTATAGGCATGGAAGCCAACAGGGTGCTAATCATGGGCGTGGGGCAGACCCTCGAGCCCCTCGAGTTTGCCTTGGCCGAGCATGCCCCCGCAGGGGTGGTCTTCGTGGCCAGCCAGGACAGCCACCCCATGGCGGGGGAGCTGGTGCGGCGCTACGGGGCGGGCCTGCGCCACCACACCCTTCTGCTCAACGATGCCGAAGATCTGGGGGAGGTGTTCCGCAAGGGCCTCGAGGCTCTGCAAAAAGCCCTGGAGTGGGAGGCCCGGGTGGTGGTGGCCGATATTACCGGGGGCACCAAGACCATGGCCGCTGGGCTGGTGCTGGCCCTGACCGGGCAGGGCGTCACCTTCAGCTACGTGGGGGGTGCCCAGCGCGACGCCCAGGGGCGGGTGAAGAGCGGGTTCGAGCGGCTGCGCCTGCTGGAAGACCCCACCTACCGCTACGGCCTGCGCGAGTGGGAAGGGTTTAGGCGGGCCTGGAACCAGGGCGACTTCCCCGCGGCCCTAGACTTCCTGGCCGAACTCCAAGCCCGGCCCCTCACCCCCTCGGAGAACCGATTTTACCGGCAATTGCAGGGCATTACCGAGGGGATGCTAGCCTGGGATTTGTTCCGCCACAAGGAGGCCTGGCGGAAGCTGGAGGAGCACCTCGAGCCAGCTCTGACCATTGCCGAGGCCTGGGGGCATGGGGCCAAGGTGCGGGTGTTGCAGGGCCTAAAGGAGGCCCAGGTGCGCTTGCGGGAGATTCTGGATCAGGAGGGCTGGCCCACCCAGGCGCTGCTGGCCGACCTTTTGGCCAACGCCGAGCGGCGGGCGGCGCGAGGCCGCTACGACGATGCCCTGGCCCGGCTGTACCGGGCCATTGAGCTGGCGGTGGAGGCCGACCTCTACCAGCAGTGGGGGGTGCTGCTGGACAAAATCGAAACCTATCCTGAAGCTGTGCGGGGGCTGCACGCCCGCTACCGGCAGATAGGTGGGCTGCGCGAGCTGTTAGAGCTGGCAGCGGCGCTAGATAGCCAGCTAGGCCGAACCCAGAGCCTCTCCCAGCGCCTTTATGCCGACTATACGGGCAGAGGCATCCTGGGCAACCTGGTCGGGTTGCGTAACCAGAGCATTTTGGCCCACGGCACCAGGCCGGTGGCCCCGGAAGACTACCAGGCCCTGTGCGACTACTTACAGCAAAATGGGCTGCGACCGGCCTCGCCTTGGCCAAAGTGGTAGGGCTTGCCAAGCCGGGTTGGGGGGTGTAGCTTGAAGCCAAGGCCCGCTAGGGGCCCTACAACCCGGCCACAGTTTTGGTGCCTGGGCGCGTAGTCCAGGCTTAAAGTGGGGAAATCCGGTGCAAGTCCGGTACTGTCGCGCAGCGGTGACGGTGCATGGGGGCCTTACGGCCCCTGCCCGAAGTCCGAATACCTGCCAAAACGCCCGTTTAGGGCACCTCTCGCGAGAAGGGGGAGTTTCGGGGAAGTTCTACGTTGGGTAGCGTCCTCGCCCCCGGGGGCGTTTTTTTCGTGCCCTGCTGGCCGGGTTGGGAAAGGACGCTGGATGAAAAGACGGGTTCTGCTTTGGTTTTTGGCCCTAGGCTACCTGGCTTCGGCCCTTGGCCTGGCCCAGGCGTTTCCCCGCACCCTGACCGACGACCTGGGCCGAAGCGTGACCCTCAAGGCTGCCCCTCAGCGCATTGTGGCCATGCTGCCCTCGGTCACCGAGACCCTTTGCGCTATGAATGCCTGCAGCCGGCTGGTGGGAGTAGACGACTTTTCCGACTTTCCCGAGGCGGTGAAGCGGCTGCCCAAGGTGGGGGGGCTGTACAACCCCAATCCCGAGGCCATCGTGGCCCTCAAACCTGACCTGGTGGTGGTCTCGGTGTATGGCCGGCTGCACGAGACCCTCGAGCGGGCTGGGGTAACCACCTTGGCGGTCAAGCCCGAGACCTACGGCGACATCTTCCGTACCACCCGGCTTCTGGGCCGTGCCCTGGGGCTGGAGGCCCAGGCCGAGCGGCTGGTGGCCCGCATCCAGCAGGAGGTCTACGCGGTGGAGAGCAAGGCCGCCCGGGCTCCCCAGCGCCCCACGGTCTACTACGAGATCGACCCCACACCCTATACGGTGGGGCCGGACTCCTTTATCGGGGTGCTGATTGCCAAAGCCCGAGGGCAGAACATCATCCCCAAGGAGCTGGGCCTTTTCCCCCAGATAAGCCCCGAGCTGGTGGTGCAAAAGAACCCTGCGGTGATCGTCCTAACCCACCCTGGGGTGGCCGACCTGCCCAAGCGGCCTGGCTGGAGCAACATCGCGGCCATCCGCAACCAGCGCATCTGCAGCTACACCGGTCCGCAAGACAACCTGCTCTCGCGCCCGGGCCCTCGGGTGGCCCAGGGGCTACAGCTTCTGCTCGAGTGCTTCCATGGCCTTAGGTAGGCCCCTAACCCGGCCTTTGCCCTGGGGCCAGCGCGTGGCTGTGCTGGCCGGGCTGGTGCTCCTGTTGTTCCTGGCCTTGGTGCTGGGCCTAGGGATCGGGGCGGTGGCGGTGCCCCCGGTGGAGGTGGTGCGGGCCTTGCTGGGCCTCGAGGCCAACCCCATCGTTACCGAGCTGCGCCTGCCGCGGGTGCTGGGGGCCATGCTGGTGGGGGCGGCGCTGGCCCTTTCCGGTGCGGCCTACCAGGGCCTATTCCGCAACCCCCTGGCCGACCCCTACCTGATGGGCTCGGCTGCTGGGGCGGCTTTTGGGGTGGTGGTGGCGGTGAGCTGGCTGGGGGGCTTTTCTGGGGCCTTTGCCCAGCATGCCATCTTCGAGCGGCTGCCCTTCTCGGCCACCTGGTTTGGCTTTCTGGGGGCCTTGGCCGCGGTGGCCCTCACGCTGCTGCTGGCCGGGGGGGCTAGCCGCACCCAGGACCTGATCCTGGCCGGGGTGGTGGTGGGGAGTGTGTTGGTCAGCCTGACCAGCTACCTGATGCTCCAGGGGGCCGACCGGGTGCGGGCGGTTTTTGCCTATACCCTGGGTAACCTGTCGTTTATGAGCTGGCCCGGGGTGGGCCTGCTGGGCCTGTACCTCCTCCTCACCTTGCCGCTGTTGTGGCTGCTGAGCCGCACCCTCAACGCCCTCAGCTTAGGGGAAGAAACTGCTCGCAGCCTGGGGCTACCCCTCGAGCGCCTCAAGCTTTTGGCCATTGGCGCGGCCACCCTGCTCACTGCTGCCGCAGTGGCCCAGGCCGGCATCATCGGCTTTGTGGGCCTGGTGGTGCCCCACGCCCTGCGGCGGCTCTTGGGCGGCGACTACCGCTATCTGTTGCCCGCCTCGGTCTTGGGGGGGGCGGTGCTCCTTACCCTGGCCGACCTGCTGGCCCGTACCCTGGTGGCCCCCGGCGAACTGCCGGTGGGGATTCTGACCACCCTGCTGGGGGGGCCGTTTTTCCTGTACCTGTTGTGGCGAGGGCGACGGGTATGAGCCTGGCTGCGCGGGGGCTTACCTTCCACTACCGCCAGCAAGCGGTAGTGCAAGAGGTGAGCCTGGAGCTTCACCCCGGCGAGTGGCTGGCCCTTTTGGGCCCCAACGGGGCCGGCAAAAGCACCCTGTTGCGCTTGATGGCGGGGCTTCTGCTCCCGACGGCCGGCCAGGTCTGGCTGGATGAACAGCCCTTGGCGCGTTGCTCGAGCTGGAGACGGGGGCAGCAGATCGCCTTCCTGCCCCAGGACGGGCCCTACCCGGAAAACCTCACCGTAGAGGAGGTGGTGCTGCTGGGCCGCACACCCCATCTGGGCCTGCTGGGCCGGCCTGGCCCCGCCGACTGGGCGGCGGTGCGCTGGGCTATGCAGGAGACCCAGGTCGCGGCCTTGGCCCAGCGCCTGCTGCCCACCCTCTCGGGAGGCGAGCGGCAGCGGGTGTTGCTGGCCCGGGCTTTGGCCGCCTGCCCGCGCTTTTTGCTGCTGGACGAGCCAACCAGCCACCTTGACCTGCACCACCAGGCTGAGTTCTTGCGCCTGCTCTCGAGCTTGCGCTCGCAGGGCCTAGGCATCCTGACCGTGCTGCACGACCCCAACCTGGCGGCCCAGGCCGACCGGGTGGCTTTTTTGCGCCAGGGGCGTATTATGGCCCTGGGAGCCCCCCTCGAGGTGCTGCAAGAGCCATTGCTCCGAGGGGTCTATGGCCCTGGGGTGCAGGTGCGCCACCTGGAGGGACGGCCGGTAGTACTGCTGGGGGGGTAGGATGCGCCACAGCCTGAAGGTGAACAAAAAGTGCTTGCTGCTGGATTTGGGCGAAATTTGCCTGATAGAAACCCAGTACCACTTCCCCCGTCTGGCCCAGCGGGTGGTGGTGCTGCCGGATCGCCAGGCGGCCTGCTACGACCGCCTGGTATACCCCCCGGCCCTGCAGAAGCGCTTACTAGAGAGCGGTATTCCCCTGGGGGGCAACCTTATCTACACCCTGCCGGTGGATCCCTTCGACTTCGAGCAGGAAGGGGATACCCTCTGCCTGCCCGGCTTGCGGATTTACCTGGCCGGGGCCCCGGAGTTTGTGGAGAGTCCCTGGTATGCCTATGTGCGCCTGCGTTCGGGCAAAGGGAGGGCTGAGTGCGCGTAGCCAGTCTGGTGCCTGCGGCCACGGAAATCCTGCGCTTTTTGCAGGTCGAGCCGGTAGGGGTCTCGCACGCCTGTGGCTGGGTGGGTAAGCCCGTCCTCACCGAGAGCCTGTTGCCTTCTGGGCTGTCCCAGGCCGAGATTGACCGGCGGGTGCGCCAGGCGGTGGCGGCAGGGCAGAGCCTGTACCGGGTGAAGGCCCAGCGCTTGGCCGAACTCGAGCCTGACCTGGTGCTAACCCAGGGCGTCTGCGAGGTCTGCGCCGCCACCTCGGGCGAGGTGGGTCGGGCGGTGGCTTTGCTGCCCCATCCCGTGCCTACCCTGAGCCTGCAGGGTACCCGGCTGGAGCACCTGTGGGACGACCTAAGCCGGGTGGCTGGGGCCCTGGGGCTGGAGGCAACCCCGGCCATCCGGAGGCTGCAAGAACGCCTAGAGCGGGTGCGGCAGAGGGTGGCGGGCCGCCGGCCTCCTAGGGTGGTTTTTCTGGAGTGGCTCGAGCCCCCCTTCCTGGGGGGGCACTGGGTGCCCGACCTCATCGAGGCGGCGGGTGGGGTGGCCCTGGGGGCTAGCCCAGAGGCCCCCAGCCAGCGTAGCGACTGGGCGGCCATGGCCCGCCTTGAGCCCGAGGTGGTGCTCTTCTCCTTTTGCGGCTACGACCTGGCTGGGGCCCTGGAGGTGCTAAAGGGGTGGCGCCCGCCCTGGCCCAGCCTGCAAGCGGCCTGGGCTTTGGACGCGGGGCCCTTCTGCGCCCTCACCCCTAGGGTGGTGCGGGGGGTGGAGATACTGGCCGCGCTGTTTCACGCCTGCCCCGACCTGCCGCCTCCCCGCCCAGCGGAGGCCCAGCGGTTGCTATGAGCGAGCTCTGGCTGGTGCGCCACGGTGAAACCCCTTGGAACCGGGAGGGGCGGCTTACCGGCTGGACCGACCTGCCCCTTACCCCCTTAGGCGAACAGCAGGCCCGGGCCCTGGCTAGCTGGCTGCGGGCCGAGCGCTTTGAGGGGGTGGTGGCCTCCGACCTGCGGCGGGCCTTACAGACCGCCCGGCTGGCCTATGGCGAGCCTAAGGCCACCTCGCCGGCGCTGCGCGAGCTGGACTTCGGCACGCTGGAGGGTCTGCGCTGGGCCGAGCTGGCCGAGGAGCACAGGCGGGCCCTTTTGGCCTTCGAGGGCTTCCAGGCCCCGGGGGGGGAGTCGGTGGCCGATCTGCGTCGGCGGGTTTTCGCCTTTTTCCAGAGCCTGCCCAAAGGCCGCCACCTCATCTTTACCCACGGGGGGGTGCTGCGGCTGGTGCTGCGCGCGTTAGGGCAGGACGGCTTCCCCTCCCCCTGTGCGGTGGTGGGGCTGGACTGGGCCCAGCAGCGGTTGCTCTTCGTGCGGGAGGGGGCTGGTGGCTGAGCTGATTCTGGTAACCGGGGGGGCTCGAGCTGGCAAGAGCGCCTTTGCCCAGGCCTGGGCCCAGGCCCAAGGGGCCTCCGTCAGCGTGATTGCCACGGCCCAGCCCCTGGATGAGGAGATGCGCCAGCGCATCGCCCAGCACCGCTCTGCTCGTCCGGCTACCTGGCAGACCCTGGAAGAGCCCCTCGAGGTGCCCCAGGCCCTGGCCCAGGCCCAGGGCCTGGTGGTGTTGCTGGACTGCCTGACCTTGTGGGTCGCTAACCTGATGCAGGCCGGGCTCGAGGTCTTGCCAGCGGTGGAGCGGCTTTTGGAGGTTCAGGCCGGGCTGGGTAAAACCCTGCTGGTGGTCACCAACGAGGTGGGGATGGGCATCGTGCCGGAAAACGCCCTGGCCCGGCACTACCGCGACCTGCTGGGCGCGGCCAATGCCCACCTGGCCCGCTCAGCCCAGCAGGTTTACCTGCTGGTGGCGGGGATTCCCCTTAGGCTGAAGTAAAGCTATGCTGACCTTTCACATCCAACCCATTGCTCAGGAGTGGCTGGCCCGGGCCTGGGCCTACCAACACACCCTGACCAAGCCCCCCGGCTCGCTGGGTTTTTTGGAGGAGCTGGGGGTGCGCCTGGCAGCCATCCAGCAAACCCTGAAACCCAGCCTGGGCCCTGGGGCGGTGGTGGTCTGCGCCGCCGACCACGGGGTGGTGGCCGAGGGGGTCTCGGCCTACCCCGCCGAGGTCACCGCGCAGATGGTGCAGAACTTCCGGGCCAAAGGAGCCGCCATCAACCAGATCGCCCAGGTGGCCCAGGCCGAGGTGGTGGTGCTCGAT
The DNA here is from genome assembly GCF_000423425.1 of Meiothermus rufus DSM 22234. Classification (GTDB taxonomy): domain Bacteria; phylum Deinococcota; class Deinococci; order Deinococcales; family Thermaceae; genus Meiothermus; species Meiothermus rufus. Next base: position 53,809 of record NZ_KE384016.1, read on the forward strand.
GTAGGCGTGGCGAACCCGCCGGAGGGGCCGCCCTCGAGGGTGCGCCCGGGCAGCGGCAACATCGCCCGGGAGCCAGCCATGCGCCTGTCCGAGGTGGAGCAGGCCATCGCCCAGGGGGCCGAGGCCGCCCGGCGGGCCATCGCGCGGGGGGCCACCCTCTTGGCCGCGGGAGATATGGGCATCGGCAATACCACCGCTGCAGCAGCCCTTACCGCGGCCTTGCTGGGGCTTCCGGCGGAGGCGGTGACCGGGCGCGGCACCGGGGTGGACGAGGCGGGCTACCGGCGGAAGCTGGGGGTTGTGTGCGCTGCGCTGGATCGGGCCCAGACCCGGCTGGGCGACCTGACCCAGGCCCCGCCCCTGGCGCTACTGGCCGAGCTGGGCGGGCTGGAGATTGCGGCCATTGTGGGGGTCTTCCTGGCCGGGGCCGAGGCGGGCCTGCCCTTGGTGACCGATGGCTTCCCGGTGACCGCGGGAGCCTTGCTGGCCTCTCGCCTAGCGCCAGCCCTGCGCGATTACCTCTTCGCTGGCCACCGCTCGCAAGAACCCGGGCATACCCGGCAGCTCGAGGCGTTGGGCTTGCGGCCCATCCTCGAGCTGGATATGCGCCTGGGTGAGGGTACCGGTGCGGTGCTGAGTTTCCCCGTTTTGCGGGCGGCGGCAGCGGTGATGGCCGGGATGGCCACCTTTGCCCAGGCCGGGGTGTCTGGCGGCCCTCCGAACCTAAGGGGCTAAACGAGGAAAACCATGGGCAAGCGCGAACAGATGGAAAACCAGGACTACTACCTAGAGAATGGCCTTTACGTCTTCACCGCAGCCTATCACCTGCGCCGGGGGTATTGCTGCGGCTCGAGGTGCCGTCACTGCCCTTACCCCCCAGAGGTGCAGGCCTGGGCTATCGCCCGTAGGCGGGAGGGCCGCCCCATTCAAAGCCGCGCCGAATTTGAGGCCATGTTCAGGCCGCGGAGCGAATAGCCGTGCGCCCACTCTGGCTGGCCATAGGGTTTCTGACCATCTTCCCGGTGCCCCCTCTGGGTCGGGTGGAAGAAGGCGAGATGAAGGCGGCCTCGGCCTTCTACCCGGTCGCCGGTTACCTGATTGGGGGGGTGCTGGCCCTTTTGGCCTGGCTGCTGGCTGGGTGGCCCGAGGGCCTGCGCGGGGCGCTTTTGCTGGCAGCTTGGCTGGCCTGTACCGGCATGCTGCACTTAGATGGCCTACTCGACGCCGCCGATGCTCTTTTCGCCATGCGTTCCCCCGCCAAGCGCCTGCGCATCCTGGACGATGTGCACCTGGGTAGCTTTGCCTTTGGGGTGGGGGTGGTGGTTCTTTTGCTCAAGTGGCAGCTACTGGTGGCCAACCCTTCCCCCTGGCTGCTTTTGTGTCTGCCGGCCATCGTGCGCTTTACCTTGCTCTTGCCCATGAACCTTTTCCCCGCGGCCCGCCCCGAGGGACTGGGGGCCCGCAGCCGCGAGGGGCGCGTCCTTCCTGCTTTATTGCTGGCTTCTCCGGCTATGTTGGCCTTTCCCTGGGTGGCCTTGGCGGTGGTGGCGGCCATGCTGCTTTTGGCCTACTGGGCCGCAGGCCGCCTGGGCGGCGGCCTTTCCGGCGATGTCTATGGGATGTTGGTTGAGCTGGGCGAGCTGGTGGGGTTGCTGTGGTTTGTGGGCTTGCTGCACTAGCGTGGGGCAAATGCCGCGGGCCCCAGGGTTTGGGGGCGCTGCCGGATGGGTGGCATGGGGCCGCGGAGCTGCAAAACCTCCTGCGCGGCGCGCCGCCCGCTAGCATAAGCCCCGTGCACGGTAGCGGCCCAGGCGTTGGGGGCGGTGTGTTCGCCGGCGAAGAACAGACGGCCCTGCACCGGGTGGGCCAGCAGGCTTCGAGCCCGGGCAGCGCCCACGCTGGCCTTGGAGTAGGCCCCCAGGGTGTAGGGGTCGTCGCGCCAGTGCACCAGCCGGGCCTTGCAAGGGGTTAGATCGGGGCGGCCTAGGGCCTGGCGCAGGGTTTCCAGGGCGGTTTGCAGGGCCTGGGCCTCGGGCAACGCCAGCAGGGTTCGGGCCTTTTCCCCGGTGGCTAGGGCGGTCAGAACCTCCCCTCTTAGGCCATGCCCCTGCGCACTGCTCCACCACTCCTCGAGGCGGGCCCCTGGTAGGTACAGCTCGGCAATGCCTGGGGGTAAAACGGGCTGCTCGAAGTAGAAAAAGAGCTTGAGCGCGTCGGTAAGGCCGAGCTGCTCCAGGGCGGTCTGCTTGGCTGGGGGCAGCTCGGGTACAAAGCGCACCTGCCCGGCGCGTAAGACCCCCAAGGGCAGGGCCACAATAGCCTGCTCACCCCGGTAGACCCGCCCATCGGCGGTATGGGCCCATACCCCCCAGGGGCCCCATTCCAGGGTCTCCACCACGGCGCCCAGCCGGATGTCCAGGTGGGCCGCTAGTTTTATCGCTAGTTAATCGTAACCGTCCAGGATGCGGTAATCCCCCTCCTCGGCTGAGGGGTCTAACAGGTACTCGAGGGCCGCCTGGGCGCTCAGGTACCTGGGGTCATCGAAGTCGGAGATGTACTCTTGCAGCTTGAAGGGCATCTTGTCCCAGAGCTGATGGCGCTCTAGGTAATGGGCCAGCGACTCCTCCCCCAAAGCCGGGGGCCAGTCTGCCCGCCGGGTGTGGCTGTACCCCTGAGCGACGCTCTTCAGGGAGCCATCCGATAGGCGCACCAGGGTATCCTCCTGCTGGCTATAGTAGAGGGTGCGCAGGCCAAACTGTTGGGCGAGGGGGTAGGTGGGAACCTGGCTGCTGTGGATGAATTCTGCGCCAAGCTCGATGGGTATAGGAGCAAAACTTCTATCGGTGTGGATGCGTCCGCCGACGCGGTTTCGGGCCTCGAGTACAACGACCTCTTGCTTCGCCTTCCTTAGGTCTTGGGCTGCGGCCAAACCCGCAATGCCCGCACCTATGACCAGGGTTTTCATACCATCACCTGTTTTTTTACACTGCTTCTGACCTTTCTCCCGAGAATTGTTTTGGATGCTCGGGCATCACCCTGCCGACTTAGTCGCTCCACCCAAGCTGTGGCATACAGCTAGGGGGCAGTTCGTCGTTTCCGCGCATGTAGCGCAGCCTTTGCGCCGAGATGGCGGCGCGACCCACAAGATGGGCGTCTCCCTCCTTAGCGTTGGATTCCCCAGATCTGCCTGGGGTAAGGCCATTCTAGCGCAGCAAGGCTCTTTAGCGAAGGCCCAGCAGCCGGGTAATTTCGCTGTGGCGCTGCTGTTCTTGCACGAAGCCCAGGCCGCGCCTGCGCCCCAGCCAGGCCCTAAGCTCCCGGGCCACCTGGGGTTGGCCAAAGAGCTGGGCCAGTCGCTCAACCTCGCCCGTTTCCGGTTTGGCTCGCTCGTTGGCATAGGAACAGACCGGGCAGCCCAGGTGCATGGGGTTGGAGTCGTAGAAAAAAACCAGCTCTCCCCGGTCGTAGGCCCAGAGCAAAAGCCGCTCGTCTTCCAGATTGAGCACCTCCAAAACAGGGGCCTTTAGGGCCTGGGAGAGCCAGGCGGCCAGGGGGTCGGCCTGGTTGGTCGGGGCATAGAGAATCTCGGGGGTGGGCGGCTCTAAGGTCACCACCCGCCAGGCCACACCCTCACCCTCCAGGGCGGGGCCTGGGAGGTGGAGCAGGTGGTAGCTCATCCCACGAGCTTGCGCAGCATGGTGGCAATCTGGACAGGCTTCTGTTGGTCGCCTTTGGCGATGTCGGCCGCGCAAAGGCTGAGAAATTCTTGGAGGATTAGGGTGGAGGCCGACTCCATGGCTTTCTTGGTGGCGCTCATCTGGGTGAGTACCTCCTCGCAGGAGCGGCCCTCCTCGACCATTTTCTGTAGTCCCCGCACCTGGCCCTCAATGCGGCGTAGGCGTTTAAGGATGCTTTCGATTGTTTCCTCGTGCAAGTCGGAGGTGTTCATATGCTACAGTTTATACCCGGATACCCTTTATTCCGCTTCTTCCGCGGCCTCGAGGGAAGCTTCGTCGGTGGCCTGGGGAAAGAAGCGGCGCAGCCGGCCACCGAACATGCGGATGAGCTGCTGGAAGCGCGGGTCTTCCAGCAGGCTAGGGGGGCTGGCCTCAGGGATTTCGGCCTCGAGGTTCCAGGGCTCCGCTAGGGGTGGGGCCTCCGGTTGACCTGGGAGGTCGGGAGTGGATGGCGCTTGGGGGGCGGGGGGAGGGTCATCCGCTAGTTTTTTTTTCCCTCTAGTTTTAGCTCGACCTGGGCAAGCCCCAGCACCTCGTGCACGGCTTTTTGAATCTCCTCGAGGTGTTGTTGGGCCCGCTGGTAATGGAAGCCGGCCCGCTCGGGGAAGAGCAGGACTACCCGATCCTCCTCGAGGCGCGGCTCGGCCTCGCGCACAAAGGCCCGCACGGTGGGCTTTAGGGCGCTCATCACCTGCCGCCACGTTGCGGCCAGGTGGGTCACCGCGGCAGGGGTGGGGGCTTCGTCCACGGGCTTGCGCACCTCGGGCTTCCTGGGGTGGGGGTCGAAGGCGGGCAATTGGAGCGAGGGGGGTGGCGCTGGAGCTGGGGCTGAGGGGTGTAGGGCCTGGTAAGCCCCCAGCAGGGCCAGCTCGAGGGAGAGAGCATCGGAGCGCTTAGCCAACCGTTCGAGGGCCTCGTCTAGTGCGGTCATGGCGGCCAGCAGGCGTTCCTCGGGGGCTTGCAGGTGGGGGCCTAGCCCCAGGCCCATGCGGGCATATAGGCCGGCCCGCAGGGCCTCCAAAAGCCCTTGGGCCAGGGTGCGGGCGGCGAAGCCCTGGGTGTAGAGCTGTTGGGCCTGGGTGAGCGCTATGCGGAGCTGGCCCTGGTCTAAGGCTTCGGCCAGGGCGAACAGAGCCTCCTGGGGGGGTAGGCCCAGGGCGTTTTCGGTCTTCTGTAGGGTGAGGGGGCCCTCGAGGGCTAAAAGCCGATCCAACAGGCTTTCTGCATCGCGCATGGCCCCGTCGGCTAGGCGGGCCACTAGGGCCAAGGCGGCTGGTTCGGCCTTGCGCCCCAGGCCCGCCAGGATGCGCTTCAGCTTCTCTGTGATCTCCTCTTCCGAGAGCCGGCGGAAACGGAAGTGTTGCGTGCGCGAGAGAATGGTGGGGGGCATGCGCTCGGGCTCGGTGGTAGCGAAGATAAAAATCACGTGAGGGGGGGGCTCCTCCAGGGTCTTTAACAAGGCGTTGAAGGCGCTTTTAGATAGCATATGGGCCTCGTCGAGGATGACCACCTTGCGCGGCCCCAGGATGGGGGAGAGCAGTATCCGCTCGCGCAGCTCCCGCACATCCTCCACCGAGTTGTTGGAGGCGGCGTCGATCTCGAGGACATCAGGGTGCCGCCCTTCCCGCACCAGTCGGCAGCCCTCACAGGCCCCGCAGGGCCGGGCTTCCTGCTGGCAGTGCACCGCCTGGGCAATCAGCCGGGCACTGCTGGTCTTGCCTACCCCTCGCGGCCCGGAGAACAGGTAGGCCTGGGCCAGCCGGCCCTGGCGCAGGGCGTTCGTGAGCACCTCCTTAACGTGCTCCTGCCCCACCATCTCCTCGAAGGTGGCAGGACGGGCCTGGCGGTAGAGCGCGCTCACGCGTACTAGCTTAAGGCCGCAGGCCCCCAGCGCAAAGCCAGGGCTACGTCAACCCTCCGGTAGCTCTAACTCGGGGATGTGGCCAAAGGCGATACGGATAGCCGCGCTTTGCTCGCTTTGGTGCATGGCCGCGAAGTAGAGGGCCTGGGGGCCGTATTTGCGGTTGATCCGATCCATGGCCTGGGCCAGGCGCAGCATCTTTTCCTCCTGGTCGAACAAAGGCTGGTTTAGGGCCTCTTGTGGCACTAGACCCCCCAACACCACCCCGACCTTGAAGGGGGTACCCTGGGGACGCCTGGCCCACAACGCCAAGGCCAGCCGCAGTAGGGTGAGGGTGTCTTGGCAGGGTTGGCAACCGATCTGGCCTTGCCACCCCAGAGCTTCTGGCCAAAACTGCACCCAGAGGCTCAGAGAGCGGGCCCAGTAGCCCTCGTGGCGCAGGCGGGCTGCGGCGCGGTGTACCAACCGGCTGAGTACTGCCCGGGCCCCTGCCTCATGCCGCAACGCAGGGGGCAGCACATGGCTGTGCCCCAGGCTGTGCCGTTGGGTGGGGGCCTCGGGTAGGTCGGCCCCGCGCAGGCGGTGCCACCAGCTCCAGCCGTGGATGTGGCTGCCCCAGATGTGCGCAAGCTCGAGGGGGGAGAGCTGGTAGAGCTGCTCCACAGTGGTAACCCCATGCCTGAACAGCCGACGCTCTATACCTGGGCCGATGCCAGGTAGGTCGCGCAGCGATAAAGCGAAGAGCCGCTGGGGTAGCTCAGAGGGTAACAGCAGGGTCAGACCGTCGGGCTTGTGCATCTCGGCGGCCACCTTGGCCAGAAAACGGTTGGGCCCCAGGCCCACCGAGCAGCGCATCCAGGGGCCAACCTGGCGGTAGATAGCCTGCTTGACCTGCTGGGCCAGCCGCTGGGCTGCTGGGGGCTCTTGCTCTCGTCCCAGAAGCCGGCAGGCCAGCTCGTCGATAGAGAGCACCGTTTCCACTGGCAGGACGCGCTCTACCGCTTGCCGAATTTCTCGGTGTAGCTGGATGTACGCACGGGGACGGGCGACCACCACCTCCAGCCTGGGGCACAGCAGCCGGGCCAGGTGTACGGGGGTGCCGGTTCGCACCCCAAAACGCCGGGCCTCGTAGCTGACAGCGATGCAGCAGGTGGTCTCGGCCAGGGTAGGTACCACGGCCACAGGGCGGCCCCGTAGCTCAGGCCGGAGCTGTTGCTCGGCTGAGGCGAAGTAGGCGTTCATATCCAAGAAAAGGTAGCGGAGGCTCATTACGCTTCAAGCATAATAAAAGCTACATATTTTTGTAAATACAAAAGAAGGGAGCCCTCGAGGGTAGGCCGCACAGATTCCCGGTGCCCTGTGCTTCCGTGGATGAACGGGAAATAAGAGGCAAATAAACGCAAAAAACCGCCATAGGACGTATACTCCTTGTATGCGCACGGTGGCCTGGCTTTTGTGTTGGCTGGCCTTTGCCCTGGCTCAGGAGGGAGCCACCTACACTGTGCAGCGTGGGGACACCTTGTATTCCATTGCCAAGCGCTTTGAGACCACTGTGGAAACGCTCATGCAGCTCAACCGCCTGAGCGACACTACCCTAAGCGTAGGGCAGGTTTTGCGGCTCCCGGCCAGGGTGGTGCAGTACACCGTCCAGCGGGGCGATACCCTGTACTCCATCGCTCGGCGCTATGGCTCTACGGTGGAGGCCATCCAAAGGGAAAACGGCCTCGAGGGCACCACCCTTTCCCTCGGACAGGTGCTGCGGATTCCCCAGGTGAGTGCGGCAAACCCTCCGGCCTCTGCCCCCAGCCCCGCTCCCCCTGCGGGTTCATCGGCCAACCTAACCGGCCCGATCCCGCTTCCCGATCCCGCCCCACCGCCCAGCCAGCCCGCCGACACCGATTACGACCCCACCCACCCCCTGATCCGGGTGGTACTCAGATACCTGGGCCTGCCCTATGTCTTCGGGGCCAACGCCGACCGGGCGGTGGATTGTTCGGCCTTCGTCCAGCAGGTCTACGCCGAGCTGGGCATCCGCCTGCCCCGCACCAGCCGCGAGCAGTGGGGCGCTTTGCCCACAGTGCAGGGGGCCATGCGCCAGGGGGATTTGGTTTTTTTCAGCTTCGGCGGCGACCAGATCGACCACGTGGGCATCTATTTGGGCCGGGGGGTGTTCGTGCACGCCAACAGCTATGGCAGCCGGGTGGTGATCGAGAGCCTGGAGAGCCCCTATTACAAGCGGGTCTACCGCGGGGCCAAGCGGGTGGAGGCGTTGCAAGCGGTTTATCCGTAGGGGTTTCCCTTCTTTGAGCTGCCGTAGGGCCTGTCCTCTTGCTAAGGCGAGGCCACTCAAAAAATCTGAGCGTATTTTCCCCAAGGGTCGGATTTGGATGCCCACTGGATTGTGGGCACTAGACTGTGCCCTGTGGGAAGTAAATTCACGCACCGCCAACCCCAGCCTCAGCGATAGGGAAATCGGGTTCTACCCAAACTTTGCCGGGAGGAGAACGTGCTTTCAGAACAGGCTAAGGCTCTGTGGGCCAAAAGTAAGGGGATAAACGGGGGGCACCCCCTTATCGGGCACATGTTGGATGTCGCGGCTTGTGCCGAGGCGATTTTAGAGCGGGAGCCTGCCCAAACCCTCGAGCTTTATGCCCAGGATATGGCACTAGAACCCCCCCAGGCCAGGGCTTGGGTCTGCGCCCTGGCAGGGCTGCATGACCTCGGCAAGGCCAGCCCGGCCTTCCAGCAGAAGTGGCCTGAAGGCAAAGAGCGGGTCTGGGCCACAGGGCTAACCTGGTCCAGCAATCCAACCCCGCCCCCCGACGACGTTTCCCATAGTGTGATCACAGAGAAAGTACTTCCCGACCTTCTCGAGGAGCGCGGCTGGGTGCGTCGGGCTGCCGACAACGTGGCCGCCGCGGTGGGCGGGCACCACGGTTTCCGGGCAACGCGGGACGATCTTGACCGTGTCGTCAGCAAGGAGAAGGGCAAGGGGGCCTGGGACGAGGTGCGGCGGGAGTTGTTCGAGGCAGTGCTCGAGGTGTTCGGGGTAGGGGAAGCCCCCAAGGTCTCCATCTATAAAGGCGCGGCCTTCGAACGTCTGGCGGGCCTGACCAGCTTTGCCGACTGGATCGGCTCGAGCCTCGAGTTTCACCCCCTGGGCGACGACCTGGCCGAGTATTACCGGGACGCCAAGAAGCAAGCAGCCCAGAAGCTCGATAGCCTGGGCTGGTTCAAGCGGGAAACCCTGATGCCCGAGCCGCAAAGCCTGGAAGCGGTGTTTGCCTACCTGGGCAAACCCGGCCGGCCGTTCCGGGCTCGCCCGCTGCAAAAGGCGCTTGAGGGCTTGCTGGAAGGGGTAAATAAGCCTGTCTTGTTCCTGATCGAAGCCCCCATGGGCGAGGGCAAGACCGAGGCGGCGCTCTATGCCCATCTGCGATTACAAGCGGCTAACGGGCACCGGGGGATGTACATCGCCTTGCCCACCCAGGCCACCGGCAACCTGATGTTCGAGCGGGTTAAGAAGTTTCTGAGCCACTATGGAAAGTCCCGCCAGCTCGACCTACAGCTTTTGCACGGGGCCAGCGAGTTGGTGGAGGAATACCAAAAAATCCGGGTACGCCCCAACATGCCCAATCAGGGGGAAGAAGGGGTAGAGGCTCAGGTCTGGTTTTCCCACCGCAAGCGGGGGCTCCTTTCGGAGTATGCGGTGGGGACGGTGGATCAGGCCCTCCTGGGCATCCTGCCGACCAAGCACCAGTTCGTCCGACTGTGGGGTCTGGGCAACCGGGTGGTGGTGCTGGACGAGGTGCACGCCTACGACACCTACACCAGCGGCCTCATCGAGTCGCTGGTGCGCTGGCTCTTGGCCTTAGGCTCGTCGGTGGTGCTGATAAGCGCGACGCTGCCCAAGGCCAAGCGGGAAAGCCTGCTCAGGGCTTTTGGGGCCCAGTGCATTCCGGAAGAACCGTACCCACGGATCACCCGGGTTCTGGCCGGTGATCCCTCTCCCGTCACGAAGACTTTTGCGGTGCGGAAGCAGCCCACCCTCACCCTGCGGGCCTTGCCCCTCGAGCTAGATGCTGTGGCGCAGAAGGCCCTCGAGCAGGCCCGGTCGGGTGGCTGCGTAGCCTGCATCGTCAACACCGTGCAGCGGGCGCAGGAGTTGTACCAGAAGCTGAAGGGCAACCCGGATGGGGTGGAGGTCTGTCTATTCCACGCCCGCTACCCCCTCGAGGAGCGCCTGGAACGCGAACGGGTCGTCCTCGCCAAGTTCGGCAAGGAAGGCCAGCGCCCCCAGAAGGCTATCCTGGTCGCCACCCAGGTGGTGGAGCAGTCCCTCGACCTCGACTTCGATGTGATGTTCACCGATCTGGCCCCGGTGGACTTGGTGTTGCAACGTGCCGGGCGGCTGCACCGTCATGCCCGCAGCGCGGAGGAACGACACCGCCACGTCGAGCCGGTGCTGTGGGTGGCGGGCTTGGAGGCCGAGGGCGTGCCGGATTTCGGTTCCGCCGAGCGAATCTACGAGCGCTACGTTCTGCTGCGGAGCTGGCTCGCGCTGCGGAGCCGCACCCACATTGATATTCCGGGCGACATCGACCGCTTGGTGCAGGAGGTGTACAGCGAGCCGCCGCCCCAGGGGCTTTCGGAAGAGTGGAGGACGGCCATCGAGCAGGCCCAGGCCTGCATGAACGAGCGGGACTCGAAAGCTGCTGACGAGGCGGCTTACGCACCCTTCGGCGAACCCGATCAAACCAACTGGCTCGAGCCCAAGACTTTCCCTAAACTTCCCGACGACGAACCCAACCCCGACGACGACCCCAGCCTGCTCCATACCCGCAGGGGCAGCCCCAGTGTCACGGTGGTGCTGCTGCACAGGGTGGGAGGCCAGCTCTGTCTCGATGAAGGCGGCAAGGAGGTGGCGAGCCTGGCCAGCAAGCTCGAGCTGGGCCAGGCCAAGCGGCTTTTTGCCCGCTCGGTCAAGCTGAGCCGCCACGAGTTGACGCGGAATAACTTCGAGGCCCTCAAAGCCCACCGCGAGCACCAGGACTTGCCCGCCAAGCCCTGGAGCGAGACCCCTCTGCTGGCCCACGCCCACCCGGTGGTGCTCGAGGGGGGCCGCGCGGTGTTGGGGGAACTCGAGCTCGAGCTGCATCCTGAGCTTGGGGTGGTTTACGTGGGTAAGTAGGGAGGTGTCTTGTGCCTGCGTTTGACTTGATAACTAAGCCCTGGATTCCCGTGCGACAGGGAAACGAGTTGAAGCTCGTCAGCCTAGAGCAAGCCCTGCTCGAGGCCCGCCAGTTCACCCGCATCGAAGACCCCAGCCCCCTCGTCACCACGGCCCTCCACCGCTTGCTGCTCGCGGTGTTGCACCGCGCGCTGCAAGGCCCGGAGGACGCCTACCAAGCGGCAGAGTGGTTCAGGGATGGCTTCGACGGCGAAAAGATTCGGGGCTATCTGCATAAGCACCGCGGCCGTTTCGACCTGTTCCACCCCGAACGGCCCTTCTACCAGGTGCCCGACTTCACCCTCGAGCGCTCCCGCCGCTCCTGGACGGTGCTGGCCCCCGAACTCAACTCCGACAACAACAAGGTGCTCTTCGACCACACCCTCACCTCGAGGCCCCGCCCCCTCCACCCCGCCGAGGCGGCCCGCTTACTGGTGGCCAACCAGACCTTTGCCCTTTCTGCCGGAAAGAGCGTGCTCTGCCACACCGCTACCGCCCCCGTGGCGACGGCGGCCATAGCGGTTGTGCTGGGCGAGAACCTGCACGAGACGCTGTGTTTGAACCTGGTGAGCTACCCCAAAAGAGAGCGCGAGCGTGATTTGGCCATTTGGGAGGGGGAGCCCATACGGGTATCCGACCTGGCAAATTGCCAGGCCGCCAAGGCCACGCCCAAGGGCATCGTCCACCGCTACACCTGGCTCTCGCGTGCGGTGCGCCTCGAGCCCGAAGAGGAAGACGGCCAGCCGGTGGTGCGCTGGATCGCCTACGCCTCGGGGATTCGCCACGAGGAAGCCGCGGTACGTGCCGACCCGATGGTGGCCTTCCGCCCTGACCCCAAAGACCCTTCCAAGCAGTATCCGCTCGGCTTTCGCGAGGGCCGGGCCTTGTGGCGGGACCTCGCCTCGCTGCTTCCCAAGCCGGGCTCCACGCATAGCCTGGGCGTGGTGGATCATGCCCGCAATGTTTATCGGGCCCTGGGAACCCGCTTCCGGGAGCGGGGCCTTCCGGTGATGGTGTCGGGCCTGGCCAATGACCAAGCCAAGATCGAACTATGGCGCGGGGAGATTTACCGTCTGCCCGAGGCCATTTTGGGCGATGAGGATATCCGGGGCTTTGTAGAGGGGAACCTAGAGAAGGCCGAGGTGATGGGCAAAGCCCTGAACGGGGCGGCTTTAGCCCTGGCCACGCACCTCCTGACCCAAGGGGAGCGGCAGCCCCACAAGGACGACGTGAACAAGCTGGTTCAGGGTTTTCCTCACCAAATTGCATACTGGTCGGCGCTCGAGGCCCGCTTCTTGGACTGGATACAACGGCTTGGCCCGGACTTCGAGAAAGCGCAAGGGAGGTTAGAGAAGGACTGGCAAGAAGCGCTGAAGCAGGAAGCCTTGCGGGCCTGGCAGCTAACCAGGCTGGCCGTCGGGGACGACGCCAAGGCCCTGCGGGCCATCCACAAGAGCGAGGGGATCCTGCTGGGCCATATCTACGGAAAGGAGGGAGTGGGTGCAAAAGGAAATTAGCCCAGAGCAAGCTTTTATGCGGCACCTGCGCCGCCGCAGCGAACCCGCCGACCTGGCGCGGATGCGCCGCGCCCTGGGCGACCCAGGAGCGGAAGTGATCCCGGTGGTGGAGGGGTTCTTGGCGCGCATCCAGGGGGACGATCCCCGTTCGGGACAGAGCCCTGGCGGGCCTATTCATCAGGGCGAATGCGAGGATCGCTGGGAGCGGCTGGTCTACTACCTGGTGGCCGGGTTGTGGGCCACCACGGTGTCTTCATCGGAGCTGGAGCATTTCCGCCAGCAGCCCGAGGAGGAGCCGGCGCAAGCCGAGGAGAATACAGCGGAGGCGGGCTACCGCCGCACGCTGGGCCACGCTGTCGCCGAGCTTTATCTGGCCCGCAACCAGTCCCAAAGCATTGAGCAGCGCTTCATTGCCTTGCTCGATGCCGACGAGGAACAACTCCCCTACCGGATACGCCAGATGGTGCAACTGCTCAAGGGGGGGGAGGGCATCTCAATCTACTGGCCCGAACTCTTGCGCGACCTGTTGGCCTGGAAGCGCGAGCATAGGCCGGTACAGCAAAAGTGGGCCAGGGCTTTTTACCGTACTGTGAGCAAAGAAGGAGGCCAAGAATGAACGAGAAAAGCCAAGAAAAGACTCCCTCTAGCTTCAAGAAGCCGACGCTTTGGCCGGTTTTGTTGGTCGCCTTAGCAGGGCTGATGGCCTACCTCTGGTTTTCCCCTTACCTTACGCTTTGGGGTATCCAGCGGGCTATCCAAAGCAACAACCCCAAAGCCCTCGAGCGCTACATCGACTTCCCCCGGGTACGGGAAAGCCTGAAAGCGGATTTGAACCGCGTCTTGCTAGAACAGGTCAGCCGAGACCAGAGCGGTTTTGCTGCGTTGGGGCTTTTGTTCGTGGCGCCGCTGGTGGATCAGATGGTGGATGTATTTGTAACCCCCGAGGGCCTGGCCAGCATCGGGACTGGCGAGGAGCCACAAAAGGGTAACCTCGAGGCGGTTCGGGACTGGCGGGTCAAGCGGCAGGGTTTGTCTAAGGTTCTGCTGCACCACAAAGACAATCCCGAGGAAGGGCTTTTGATGGAGCGGCAGGGCTTGGGTTGGAAGGTGATGCGGCTACAGATCGAGACCCTACCGCAATAGGAGGAATACCATGAAACACCTGCTCGAGATCCACATCCTGCAAAACTTTGCCCCCTCCAACCTCAACCGTGACGACACCGGCAGCCCCAAAGACGCCTTCTTTGGCGGGGTGCGCCGTGGGCGCATTAGCAGCCAGTGCCTCAAGCGGGCCGCGCGGGAGTATGTACGAGACCACCCCGACGGCCTGCCTCATGAGGCGATGGCTTTTCGCACCAAGCGGCTGGTGCAAGTGTTAGTAGAACAACTTAAGGCCAAGGGCCGGCGTGAGGAGGAGGCTAGGCAAAAGGTAGAGCAAGCCCTGGGTGGGATGGGCCTGAAGGTAGATGCAGAGGGCAAAACCCAGTACCTGCTGTTTTTGGGCAAGCAAGAGGTAGCCAAAATTGCCGACCTCATTGACCGGCACTGGGACGGCCTGGTGGCGCCCCAAACCGAGGAAGAGGGGAGCAAAAAGAAAGCCAAAGACGCCAAGAAAGCGGCTAAGGAAGCCGTCCCTGACGAGATCAAAAAAGCCCTGGGTAGTGTGCTGGATGGGGGAAAGGCCCTGGATGTCGCGCTCTTTGGCCGTATGCTGGCCGATTTACCCGAGAAGAACCAGGACGCGGCCTGCCAGGTAGCCCACGCCATCTCCACCCACAAGGTGGAGCGCGAGTTCGACTTCTACACCGCTGTAGACGACCTCAAGCCCGACGACAACGCGGGTGCCGACATGATCGGTACAGTGGAATACACCTCCGCCTGTTACTACCGCTATGCCGCGCTCGACCTCGAGAAGCTCCGGGAGAATCTCCAGGGGGATGTCGAGCTGATGCTCAAGGGCCTCGAGGCTTTCCTCAGGGCCATAGTCAAAGCCAAGCCCAGCGGCAAGCAAAACGCCTTCGCCGCCCACAACGACCCCGAGTACGTGGCCGTAACGGTTCGTACCAAGGCCGACCCGCGTAATCTGGCCAATGCCTTCGAGAAACCCGTGCGGCCAAGCCAGGACAAAAGCCTCACCGAAGCCTCGGTAGAACGCTTCGAGGCCAAGTGGAAGAAGCTGGCCGAGGCCTACGGGCAGAATGGAAAGACCTTCGTGCTCAACCTGACCGATGTTCCCTCTGATATTGGTGAGGCGGTGAAGAGCTTGGATGAGTTGCTGCGTAGTGCTCTGGAACAAATCAAGTCCAATCTGGAGGCCTAATGCCTACCCTGCTGCTGCGTTTGGCAGGCCCCATGCAGTCGTGGGGCACCCGCTCTAGGTTCGACGAGCGCGATACCGACCTGGTTCCCTCTAAAAGCGGCGTAATCGGCCTACTGTGTGCAGCCATGGGCGTAGACCGCAAGGAGAGTGCGCCGGTTCTCGAGCTGGCTGAGCTGCGCATGGGGGTTCGGGTAGACCAGCCGGGTGTGCTGCGCTGCGACTACCAGACCGCCCAGAATGTAATTGCTGCCGATCAGTCTAAGCTGCACGGCACAGCGGTGACCAGGCGGTACTACCTGGCCGATGCGGTTTTTCTAGTGGGCCTGGAAGGACAGAACCGGGCTTTGCTGGAACAGGCCCACCGCGCGCTCAAGACCCCGGCCTGGCCGCCTTTCTTGGGGCGCAAGAGCTATGTACCAAGCCCTGGGGTGTATTTGCCCGATGGTCTGCGGGAAGAACCCCTCGAGGAGGCGCTGCGCTACCCCTTTCTTGGGCATAGCTGGCCTAAGGATAAAAAGGGCAAGGAGCCCGAAGTCCTCTCCTTGCCGGTTTTCCTAGAGAACCGTGCCTCGAGCGAAGGCTCACTGCGCATGGATCAACCCCTCAGCTCCTTTGCCGAACGACGCTTTGGGGCGCGCTTTGTAGTTCCTGGCTCGGTGGAGGTGAGGCGTGTACCTGAGCCGAATCTATCCTAACCCTAGGCATAAACAGGCCCGCATCGACCTGGCAAACCCCTATCAGCTCCATGCCACGCTGTGCCGTGCCTTTGCCCCACCCGACCAGCGTCCGCCGCGTTTCTTGTGGCGGTTGGAAGAGGGCAAAACCCCACAGATTCTGGTGCAGAGTGCACAAGAACCCAACTGGAAAGCCATACAGGAGTTATTTCCTGGGTATCTTGCCCAGATGCCCGAGTCTAAGCAACTCCCTTTGGAGAACCTCCAGCCTGGCCAGGTGCTGCGCTTTCGTTTGCGGGCCAACCCCACCGTCACCCGCAAAGACCCCCAGAACCCTGAAAAACGCAAACGCCACGGGCTGAAAGACGTAGGGGAACAGCTCGAGTGGCTCCACCGCCAGGGGGCCAAAGGGGGTTTTGCTGTGTTGGGCGCAATGGTGGTGCAAAGCGGGCGGGTAAGGATGTACAAGCATGGGGGTGAGCATCCCATCGTGATACAGGCGGTGTTGTTTGAGGGATATCTCAAAATAACCGACCTGGATACTTTCAGAAAGACCCTGATAGCAGGGTTAGGCCACGCCAAGGCTCTGGGCTGTGGCCTTCTTTCCATCGCCAAGCCAAGGGGGTAGGGTCGTGAAATACGAGACCCGTAACTTACAGGAGCTACCCAAGTTTCGCGATGGGCTATCGTACCTCTACTTGGAGCATGGCCGCATCGAGCAGCAGGATCAGGCCGTGGCCTACTACAGCCAGGATGGGGTCGTGGCCATTCCAGCAGCAGCGCTTGGGGTGTTGATGCTTGGTCCTGGCACCTCTATTACCCACGCGGCCATTCGTCAGCTTGCCAACAATGGTTGCTCGGTGTTTTGGGTGGGTGAGGAGATGGTGCGTTTTTACGCCTGCGGTATGGGCGAGACCCGCAGCAGCGTCAACCTGATGCGGCAAGCCCAAGCCTGGGCTGATCCCGATAGGCACTTGGAAGTGGTCAAGCGCCTGTACCGGATGCGCTTTCCTGAGGGGCTACCCTCTGATCTTACTCTGGAACAAATTCGGGGCCGTGAGGGGGTTCGGGTGCGCGACACCTACGCCCGCTGGAGCCGCGAGACCGGGGTGGAGTGGAAAGGGCGTAACTACAACCGGGGTAACTGGGCCGAGGCAGACCCTATCAATCGAGCGCTCTCCGCAGGGGCGGCCTGCTTGTATGGGCTGGCTCATGCGGCCATTGTTTCAGCTGGGTATAGTCCGGCCCTGGGTTTTATCCACACGGGCAAGCAGCTTTCTTTTGTCTACGATGTGGCCGACCTATACAAGGCCGAGACCCTTATTCCAACCGCTTTCATGGTGGTGGCAGAGTCGTCTTCGGGGGTGGAGCGGCGGGTACGCCAGGCCTTGCGCGACCGCCTACGAGAGGTGGGGTTGCTAGAGCGTATAGTTTCCGATCTACACAAACTATTCGATGCTATAGAGCTTCCCGACCCCTATGCCAAAGACGCGGCTGCCCCGGGCGATTTGTGGGACGTGGAGGGAACAGTTCCTGGGGGGTGTCGTATGCCCAGGAAGACGCCGATTGACCCATGGTTGTGATTGTCTTGGAAAAGGTACCGAAGCGCCTGCGCGGC
Source organism: Meiothermus rufus DSM 22234 (assembly GCF_000423425.1). Taxonomy (GTDB): domain Bacteria; phylum Deinococcota; class Deinococci; order Deinococcales; family Thermaceae; genus Meiothermus; species Meiothermus rufus. The sequence goes on from NZ_KE384016.1 coordinate 70,766, forward strand.
GAGTTGTCGCGTTGGATGCTCGAGGTGAGTACAGGCGTTTTTGTTGGGAGCATGTCGGCATTGGTGCGCGATCTATTGTGGGAGAAGTGCAAGGAAAAAAAGACTGTAGGTCGTTGCTGCCAGATATACCGCACTAACAACGAGCAGGGGTTTGCTATCCGAACGCATGGCGACACGACTCGAGTGCTGGTAGACTTTGATGGTCTCGTGCTGGTTGCTGTGAAAAATGCTGAATGGCAGCGTATGCATGCCAAGGGGCGTAGGTTGAAGGCAACCGAGAACCTTGAAAAAGAGAAAGCCGAGTTTGTAACTCGGGATTCGGACACTTCTGACGGGGTGAGTAGCTGAATTCTCCGTTAGAATCAAGTGTATTCCCCGCACACGCGGGGATGAACCG
>NZ_KE384016.1:72864-91567 GCF_000423425.1 Meiothermus rufus DSM 22234
GTGGTCGTATTCCCCGCACACGCGGGGATGAACCGATATACCTAGGGATATGACAGGATATGACAGAGTATTCCCCGCACACGCGGGGATGAACCGAGCAGGACTGAATGCTGTAAACCACCCCATGCGTATTCCCCGCACACGCGGGGATGAACCGCTTTGCGCTACCAGGGCCAGGGAGGTCTTACGCGTATTCCCCGCACACGCGGGGATGAACCGCTGGTGGTGCGCGTACAGCACTACGGCCTCTCGTATTCCCCGCACACGCGGGGATGAACCGAACCTGTGTAAGAATCAGGGCATGGATCTGCGTCCCTACCTCGAGGCCGCTCTCGATGCGGCCTACCTAGCCAAAGGCATTCACCAGTACTACCAGGAAAAAGGCTTCACCCACAGCACCAAATCTACCCCTACCGATGTGGTCACCCAGGCCGACCACGAGGCCGAGGCAGCCATCCGGGCTCTTATCGCCGAGCGCTTCCCCGACCACGTGGTGTTAGGCGAGGAGCAGGGCCAGGAAGGGGAGGGCGAGTTTCGCTGGATTGTAGACCCCTTGGATGGCACGGTGAACTACGCCCACGGCTTTCCCTTCTATGGGGTGAGCATCGGGCTGGAGGTACGAGGAGAGGTGGTGTTGGGGGTGGTGCTGGATACCGCCCGGGGCGATCTCTTCACCGCTACCAAAGGCGGCGGGGCCTACCTGAATGGCCGCCCGCTGCGGGTTTCCCAGCGAACCACTTTGGTGGGCAGTCTGCTGGCTACCGGTTTTCCCTACGATGTGGCACGAGACCCGGAGAACCTCACCTACTTCCAGCGGGCTTTGGCCAAGGGGCTGACCGTGCGGCGGCCCGGGGCAGCGGCCCTCGACCTGGCCAATGTGGCCGCGGGCCGGCTGGACGGTTTCTGGGAGGTTAAGCTCAACCCCTGGGATGTGGCTGCGGGCTGGCTCCTCATCACCGAGGCAGGCGGCCAGGTCACCGGGTTCCAGGGCGAGGCCTACCGCCTGGGTAACCGCTATTTAGTGGCCTCCAATGGGCGGATTCACCAGGCGCTGCTCGAGGCCCTTCAGGGCCGATAGGCCTTTTGCCCGATGTCCCGCCGGTACAGGGCCTGGGGAAACTCCACCGCCGCCACCCCGGTGTAGGCCCGCTCGAGGGCCTGGGCCAGGGTATCCCCCAGCCCCACCACGTTCAGCACCCGCCCTCCCTGGGTAACCAGGCCCTGGGGGGTACGGCGGGTACCGGCCTGGAAGTAGAGCACGTCCTGCGGGGGGCGGGAAGGCAGGCGCAGGGGCAGGCCCTTGTGGGGGTCCTGGGGGTAACCCGGCGCGGCCATAACCACACAGACCGAGGCCCGGGGTTGCCATTCCAGGCTCAGCTCGTGCAACCGACCCTCTACCACCGCCAGGGCCAGCTCAATCAGGTCGGTGCGCAACAGCGGCAAAATGGCCTGGCACTCGGGGTCGCCAAAGCGGGCGTTGAACTCGAGCACTTTGGGCCCTTCCTCGGTCAGCATCAGCCCAGCGTAGATGACCCCTTTGTATACGATGCCCTCGGCCCTAAGCCCCTGTACCAAGGGCCTGAGCACCCTGGCCTCCACCTCCTCCAGCATGCCAGGGGGTAGCGGGTAGGGGCAGATGGCCCCCATGCCCCCGGTCATGGGGCCAGCGTCGCCATCTAAAAGGCGCTTGTGGTCTTGGGAGGGGAGCAAAGGCCGGATGGTGACCCCATCGGTGACGGCCAGCACGGTAACCTCGGGGCCTTGCAGGAACTCCTCCACCACAATCTCGCCCCGCTCAGCCCCGGAGAGGATGTTCATGGCGGCCTGTTTGGCCTGTTGCAGGCTGGTGGCCACCGTCACCCCTTTGCCAGCGGCCAGGCCGGAATCCTTCACCACGATGGGGGCTCCTGCGGCCTCGAGGTAGGAAAGGGCATCGAGCACATCGCTGAAGGTTTTATAGCGGGCGGTAGGGATGCCAAAGCGGGCCATTAGGTCTTTAGCGAAGGCTTTGGAACCCTCGATCATGGCCGCTTGCTGGGTGGGGCCGAAAATCCGAAGCCCCCGGGCCATAAACGCATCGGCGATACCTTCCACCAGCGGCGCCTCGGGCCCCACCAGGGTTAGCTCGATACCCTCCTGGTCGGCCCATTCGGCCAACCGATGAACGTCGCCATCCCAGGGGATGCACTCGGCTAGCTCGGCCATGCCGGGGTTGCCCGGTGCAGCGTAAAGCTGGGTGAGCAAGGGCGACTGGGCCGCCTTCCAACACAAGGCGTGCTCCCGCCCGCCCGAACCGACCACCAGTACCTTCACGCCGAACAGAATATCAAATTCTGCTCCCCGGCCAGGCCTCCCCCCTAAGCACCCGCCGTACTGCCTCGGGATAGGCCTGGTGTTCCTCGGCCAGGATGCGGGCCGAGAGGCTCTCCTCGGTATCGCCAGGCAGCACCGGTACCCGGCGCTGCAGGATGATGGGGCCGGTGTCCATCCCTTCGTCGACGAAGTGCACCGTACAGCCCGTTTCGCGGACCCCGGCCTTTAGGGCCTGGCGCTGGGCGTGTAGACCAGGGAACTGAGGCAATAGCGAGGGGTGGATGTTGAGAATGCGCCCCGGCCAGGCGGCCACAAAGCCCGGCGACAAAAGCCGCATAAAGCCAGCCAGCAACACCAGGTCAATCCGGTGCGCTTGCAAAAGCTGGAGGGCGGCTTCCTCGAACTGAGCCCGCCCCCCTTTGGGCCAGGGGATATACACCGCCTCTACCCCCGCCTGCACCGCTTTTTGTAGGGCTAAGGCCTGGCGTCGATCCGAGACCACCAGGACGACGCGCCCTAGGGGGTCGTCCGGGGGGAAGGCTTTCAGCAAGGCCTCCAGGTTGCTGCCCCGGCCCGAGGCCAGCACCGCCAGCCGGGCGGGGCGCTCTAGGGGAAAGGGGTTCATCCGTGTATCCTCCAACCCCGCTCCAAAGCGCGCTGGCGCAGCCGGGGCTCGGGGTAGACTACTACTGCTTGCCGGGCTAGCTCGAGCATGGGTTCATCGGCCAGGGTATCGCCGTAGGCCACTGCCAGGGGCTGCCCTTGCAAGAACTGCCGCAGCTGCTCGGCCTTGTGGCTTCCCGAGCGCACCGGCCCCAGCAGCCGCCCAGTGAACACCCCCCCGACCAGCTCTAAAGGTGTGCCCAGGGCCACCACCCCAGGGCCCAGCCGCCGGGCAAAGGCCTCGAGCATGGGCTGGAAGGTAGCCGAACACAGCACCACCCGCTGGCCCTGGGCCAGCGCGGCCTGCAACTCGGCTACCACTTCGGCCCGGCGCCGGGGCCAGAGTTCGTTCGTCACGACCCATTCCCCCACTGCCTCTAGCTCACTCTGGCCTAGCCCGGCCAGCAGCCTGGCGGCAGCGGCCATGAATTGGTCCTGGAAGGCCCGCTTGTCCCTAAAGCCCAGCCGTGCGGCGATGGCCCCCGGCAGGTGGCGGTAGAAAAAAGCCCGGTACGCCCCAGCCCGCCCGTGGGCCTGCATCCAGGCTGCCATGCCCTTCCAGGTTTCTCCGGTGGTGAGGGTGCCCTCGAGGTCGGTGGCAATCGTCGTCATGGTCTCGTGATCAACATACCATTTACCCAGCCAGCGCATGGCTCGAGGGCGCTTCTCGGTTCAGTCTTAACCATATGCCCCCGGCACTTACGAGTTAGCCGACCCGCTTTGTACCGAACCAAGTGGCTCATACGTGGAGATCACCACGCCGGTGGTTGAAACCACGTTGTGCAAAAGCCTCAGACTAAGGGGCAAAGTTCCCTGGCCAAAAAGCCGCTTGCCCTGGCCCAGTACCACCGGATAGGTCTGTACAATTAGCCGATCCAGAAGACCCGCGTTGAGCAGCTGGGGATACAGCGTCGAGCTGCCCTGAACGAGCAGATCAGGGCCTTTGCTGGCCTTGAGTTCCCTGAGCGCATCCAGGCTGGATAGGCGATGGCTGTTGTTCCACTTTGGGGCCAGATCGCGGCTCGAGAGCACATACTTGGCCGTAGGATTGAACCGGGCCGCAATGGGATTGTCTGGGGGCATCTGGGGCCAGTAGGCAGCGAAGATTTCATAGGTCCTGCGTCCCAGCAGGAGCGCATAGGGCGCACCCAGCAGATAGCTGCGCACCGCTTCACGGGTCACATCGTCCGAATAGGCCCAAATCCAGCCGCCCAGCTCAAACCCCCCACTCCGATCCTCTTCCGGGCCTCCCGGGGCTTGCATTACGCCATCCAGCGACAGGAACACTGCACCGATAATCTTTCGCATCCCCGACACTGCCCTTTTGCCGAACTCTAGGCCATCACTTCCTCGGGATGGTGCTTGGTCCAGTAGCGCACCAGCCCGTCCACACTCATCCAGGCGGGGTCGGCGAACTCGTACTCCTGCACCTCTTCCTCGGAAAGCCCGGCGGCCCGTAGGGTGCCAGCTACGTAGGCCTCGAACTCGGCCACCATCTGCTCGCGGCTTTGGCCCTGCTTGAGCCGGGCTTTGATCCAGTCGGCCCATTCAAGGAGTCTGGCTTCCAGCGCCTCCAGGTGCGGCCCCACGTCGTCGGTCGGGCCAAAGTGGGTGAGGTAGAGCTTGCGGAGGTTCAGGGCACGGATTTTAGCAATGGATTGGCACCAGGTTTCGATGTGAATCTCCGGCGGGGGGCAGGGCGGCAGCACCGGGCCACGGCCAATGCGCACCCCGGTCACATCCCCACCGATCAGCACATCCCCCAGCCGGTAGGCGTGGTGGTGGTTGGCGTGGCCGGGGGTCTCCAAAGCCTCTATCCTTACCCCGCCGATCTCGACCCCATCGCCGTCCTGCAGAATGGCTATGCGGTGCTCGGGCACGGAGCCCATCTGGCCCCAGAGGGCTTCCATCTGCTCGCCGTAGATGCGGGTGGCCGAGGCCCACAGCTTGCTGGGGTCGGCCAGGTGGGGGGCCCCTTTGGGGTGGACGTGGATGGTGGCCCCCAGCTCGGCCAGGCGCCAGGCCGCCCCGGCGTGGTCCAGGTGGATATGGGTGACGAAGACCCAGCGGATGTCCGAGGCCGCGTACCCCAGGGCATTGAGGCCGTCCAGAAGGGCGGAAAAGCGCGACTCCGGGCCGGTTTCGAAAAGCACCGGCCCTTCCGGGGTCTCGAGCAAGAACGCCGCGATGACCCTGGGAGCCCGGTCGTGCAGGTCGAGGGTGTGAAGCTTGAGCATAACCTCTCCCATCTTACGTTTCCAAAGCGGCAAAGCCATCCACAATGCGGCCAATATGCCGGGCCGCGTTGAGGAAGTCCTGGATGCGCACGTTTTCGTTGGGGGCGTGGGTGCGGTTTTCGATACCAAACCCTACCCCTGCGTCGATGACCGGGATGCCCAGAGGCCCAGCGAAGGCGTAGGCCGGCGAACTGCCCCCATTGAGGGGGATCAGGCGGTAGGGTTTTTGGTACACCTCTTCTGCGGCCTGGGCCGCCAGCCGCACCAGAGGGTGATCGGGGTGGGCCTTGTAGGGGAACATGTAGTCGCTGTGGGTGATGCGCACGTCGGTAAACCCCTCGGCATCGAGGTGGGCCCGCAGTTTTTGCAGGATGTCGGTGGGGTTCTGGTCGGGCACTAAGCGGAAGTCGAGCTTGGCCGAGGCTTTGGCTGGGATGACGGTCTTGGTGCCGGGCCCCTGGTAGCCGGTGGTGATGCCTTGGATGTTGCAGGTGGGGTTAAAGACGGCCTTTTTGAGTTCGAAGCCGCTCAGGCCACCCACAAACCCTCGCAGCCCGAAGGTCTCGCGCAGGTACGGCTCGATGTCGGGGAGGCGGCGCAACAACTCGAGGTCAAGTTCAGCGATGGGCTTCACATCGTCGTAGAAGCCGGGAATCAGGATGCGCTCGTTTTCATCTTTGAGCGAGGCCAGCACCCGCACCATACGCCAGGCCGCGCTGGGCAGGAGGTGGGCGCTGCCGGAGTGGGCGTCGCGGGAGAGGGTCTCGACCTCGAGTTCTACCGCCAGGATGCCCCGCCGGCCCAGCGAGGTGCCAGGGTAGCCCTCAAAGTCCAGCCCACCTTCCTCCCAGAGGGCCCCGTGGCAGTGCAGCAAATCCAGGTGGTCTTGCACGAAGCGGGCAATGCCGGGGCTGCCTACTTCCTCGTTGCCCTCCACCACGAAGAGCACCCCGCAGGGCAGCGCCCCCCCATGGGCCGCACGCACCGCGTCCACCGCGGCCAGCCGGGCCACGAACTCGCCTTTGTCGTCCTTGGCCCCGCGGGCAAAGAGCTTGCCATCCCGGATTTGGGGCGCGAAGGGCGGCGAGTCCCACAGCTCCAGGGGCTCCGGGGGCTGCACGTCGTAGTGGTTGTAGAACAGCAGCGTGCGCTCCGATCTTCCGGCGGCCCGGCCCACAATCACCGGATTGCCGTACCCCTCGATCTTCCAGGTTTCGAAGCCGTGGTTTTGCAGGATTTCTTCCACCAAGGCCGCGCAGGCCACCACCCCCTCGCCGGTGGCCGAGACGCTGGGCTGGGCGCAGAGCCGTAGGGTTTCCTGAAGGTAGGCCTCGAGATTCTCCTGCAAAAAGTGGTCTATTGCGCTATGGGCCATGGCTCAACTATACGGCCTGGTAAGGCTTTGGAAAACCGAGTCAGGGCTGGGCTTTGGCTTTGTAATCTTTGAAGCGCTCGCGCAACTGCGACTTGAGGAACTTGCCGGTGCTGGTGCGGGGGATTTCCTCCAGGAAAACGTAGGCATCGGGCAGCCACCACTTGGCAAAGCGGGGCTCGAGGAAGGCCTGCAGCTCCTCGGGGGTCACCTGGGCCCCCTCCTTGAGCACCACCGCGGCCAGGGGACGCTCGTCCCACTTGGGGTCGGGAATGGCGATCACCGCGGCCTCCTTGACCGCCGGGTGGGCCATCAGGGCGTTTTCCAGGTCGATGGAGCTGATCCACTCGCCGCCCGACTTAATCAGGTCCTTGGTGCGGTCGGCGATGCGGATGTAGCCCTCGGGGTCGATGGCCACCACATCGCCGGTGCGGAACCAGCCGTCGGGGGTCCATTTGTCCGACTCCTCTTCCAGGTTGTAGTAGCCAGCCGCCACCCAGGGCCCTCGTACCTGCAGCTCCCCCAGCGAGCGCCCGTCCCAGGGCACCACGCCCGCTTCTCCTACCGCGCGGATCTCCACCAAAGGGGTGGGTAGGCCCTGCATGGCCCGGTAGCGGTAGGCTTCCTCGGGGTCGCTTCGCAGGTGGCGCTTTAGGCGGCTGGTAGTGCCCAGGGGGCTCATCTCGGTCATACCCCAGGCGTGCAGCACCTTGAGGCCGAACTGGTCGAAGGCCCGGATCATGGCCTCGGGGGCGGCGGAGCCGCCCACCACCATCTCCATGGGTTGGAGCTTCCAGCGGGTGGGCTCTTTTTGCAAGGCCTGCAACACCCCCAGCCAGATGGTGGGCACCCCGGCGGTCTTGGTGACCCGCTCCGAGGCGTACAGCTCGAGCAGGCTCTCCGCATCCAGGTGTGGCCCCGGCAGCACCAGCTTGCACCCGGTCATCACCCCGGTATAGGGCAGGCCCCAGGCCAGCACGTGGAACATCGGCACTACCGGCAAAAGTACGTCCTGCATGCCCAGGTTGAGCGCGTCGGGCAGGGCCGAACCCAGGCTGTGCAGCACGATGGAGCGGTGCGAGTACACCACCCCTTTGGGCCGGCCGGTGGTGCCGGAGGTGTAGCACATGGCCGCGGCCTCGCGTTCGTCGAAGGCGGGATAGGCGAAGTCGTCGTCGCCCGAGGCCAGGAAGTCCTCGTAGCTTTCCAGGCCCGCGGGCACCGGCTGGCCCGAGAGCGGCACCACGATGACCCGCTCCAGCCTGACCTGCTCGCGCACGGCCTCGTAGAGCTTGAGCAGCACGTCGTCTACGATCAGGATTTTGTCCTGGGCGTGGTGGATGATGTAGGCGATGTCGGAGGGGTGCAGCCGCAGGTTGAGGGGGTGGACCACCCCCCCGGCCACCGGGACGCCAAAGTAGGCTTCGAGGTGGGCGTAGGTGTTCCAGGAGAGGGTGGCCACCCGATCCCCTTTCTGCAGCCCGGCTTTTTGCAGCGCCGAGGCCAGCCGCCGTGCGCGGTGGTAGAAGTCGGCATAGGTGTAGCGGTGCAGGGACTTGTCGGGCAGCCGGGTCACGATTTCTTCTTTGGGAAACAGAGCACCGGCCCGCTCGAGCAGGTGCACCAGGCTGAGGGGGAAGTCCATCATGCAAGACTGCATTGTTCGCCTCCTGGTCTTTTGGACCCCAGTATAAAGAACCCCCCCCGTTTTAGGGGAGGCTTTGCGCGAAAGAGAAGCCTCTAGAAGACGAAGAAGGCCGGGACAAACTCGTAGGCGTTGCCAGCCCGGCGCACATGGCCCACCCCCGGCCAGGCGAAGTGGTAGCCCACCACCATGATGCGCTCCGCCGCCGCGGTCTGCCACAGCCGGGCCCGGGTGACCACGGCCTGCTGGGGATTGGCATCGAAACCCAGGTAGTGGTCGGGGAAGCGGAACGACAGGATGTGGTGCCCGCCCGCATCGCCTAAGTGCCAGAGGGTCTGGTCGCCCGAGCGAACCTGCACCGCCAGGTGGCCTACGGTGTGGCCGGCGGTATCCACCGCGGTCAGGCCGGGGGCGATCTCGGCCCCAGGCCGAACCAGGGTAAAGCGCTCGCGCAGGGCCACCAGGTTGGCTGGGGGATTGGCCTGGGAGAGCCAGAACTGCATCTCGGTCTCGCCGATCAGGTGCCGGGCGTTGGGGAAGGTGGGCTGGCCGTTCGTAACCAGGCCGCCGATGTGGTCGCCGTGGCCGTGGGTGATGAAGACGATGTTGATGTCGGCGGGGCGGAGGCCGGCATTGGCCAGGTGGGCCAGCATCCGGCCTGTTGGCCCCCGCCCGGTGTCGATCAGGATTTTGGCCTGCCCGGTGTCCACCACCATGGGGTTGAAGTTGTTGATGAACTGGGTGGGCTCGAGGAAGTTCTCCCGCAAGGCTGCGGCAAACTCGGCCTGCCGCCCCGGGTTGGCCCCCCAGTTGGGGAAGGCATTGCCCGGAGGGGTCTGGCCATCGCTCAGGATGGTGAGGGTAAAATCCCCCAGCTTGAAGCGGTAAAACCCCGCCCCGTTGGGCATAGGGGTTGCGGGCTGGCCCTGGGCCGAGGCCCCTCCTGTGGCCGCAACCGCACCGGCCACGCCTACCAGCTTGAGGGCCTCTCGACGGGTTACTCTACGCATAACCACCTCCTAATGGTTTTCTCACCCCAGTTGAGGAAATAAAGTGCAAAGAAAACCATAGTTCATACGGGTCCAGGCAATATGGGGCCACAGCACATTTGCCCGCTCTGCTGGCCTTTACGCCGGGCCTCGCCCGCCGCCAGGTGGGCCAGGCGCAGAGGTTCCGGTAGGCGGGTTTTGCCGCCAAGGGAACGTACAAAAGCCAGGCTTTCCTCCATCCCCACCCGGTGCCCCGGCGATATAAACAGCGGCCTGACCCCGGTGCGGCTGCGGTAGACCCAGCCAATCTGTACGTTTTCATTCATCAGCCGTATGACCGAGCCAGCCTCTTTGGGCAGGTCGCCCTCGGGCCTTCCCAACAGCAAGGTCTTGGCCACCCCGATGGCCGGGATGTCCAGGTGTACCCCCAGGTGGGCCGCGATCCCCAACCCCCGGGGATGGGCGATCCCCTGTCCATCTACCAGCAGGGCCTGGGGCGGTTGAGCGAGCTGCGCAAGGGCGGCTAGGTAGAGGGGGGCCTCGCGGAAGGATAAAAACCCCGGTACGTAAGGGAAAAGCGCCGACTCGTCGATCTGGGCAATGGCTACCTGCAGCGGCTGGCCCAGGGCGCAATCCCATAGCACCACAGCCGCCACCGAGACGCCTGACCCCTGGGCAAAGCGGGTGGGGTGCGAGGCATCCAAGGCGGCGATGTAGCGAAGGCCCTCGAGGCTGCCTTGCAAAACTACCTTGGCGGCCAGCGCGCGCTGTAGCCGGGCTGCCTCGGGCAGGTTATTGGGCTTTGGGAAAGAAGGCATACCCACTCCTGGCCTTGCTGCTAGATATGCTACAATCGGGCCTTGGTGTAGGTTCGCCCGCCCCTTAACCTAGGTCTTAGCTGGCCAGGGTACAAAGAGGGCAGTGGGGCAGAGCCGGCCATACAAAAGGCCGGGCCCAAGCCCGACCCAGCGAAAGATGGCGCACCCGACAGGACTCGAACCTGTGACCTTTCGCTCCGGAGGCGAACGCTCTATCCACTGAGCTACGGGTGCAACACAGCACCCATGAGGGTAGCACCGCGCAAGGAGGCAGTCAAGTGTTTGGAATCAACAAGAGGGTTATTGCGGTTATCTTCGGGATTCTGGCCCTGGTCTTTGTGGTGGGGTCGATCCTGCTTTTTACCCCCCAGGGCCAGCGCCGCACCCAGGGCAACATCGAGTTTACCGTCAACGGTCGCCCGGTTTACGCCCTCGAGCTGGCACGAGCCCAGCAGAGCGATCCCATCCTGAGCACCAATCCCCAAGGCCTGTTGAAAAACCTGGCCGACATCTACTTCGGGGAGCGCCTGGTTCTCACCAACGCCCTGCTGCAGGACACCGCCCGCATCCGGGTTTCCAGCGGGGAGTTGAAGAAAGAACTGGACACTATACGCGAACGCTTTGGCCTACAGAAGAAGGAAGACTACGACCGCTTCCTCACCCAGGTGGGCTATACCGATGCTCAGCTGCGCAGCGAGCTGCGCGACCAGATTCGCATCAATAAGCGAATCGAGGAGATTCAGAAAAAGGCCGAGCCCACCCTGGAGGAGATGCGGCTTTACTTTGAGCTGAACCGCGAGCTATACCGCAACGAGGAGCGCGTACAGGCCCGCCAGATTGTGCTCGACGACAAAGCCACCGCCCAAGCAGTCTATGCCGAGGTTACGGCTCCAGGAGCAGACTTCGCCGCCATCGCCAAGGCCAAATCCAAGCTCAACGCCGAGCAAGGCGGGGCTTTGGGCGCGGCAGCGGGCAAGAGCGAGCCCGGCCCGGTGACCCGGGTGGTCTTCCCCAATGCGGTGGCCGAGGCCGTGTTCAAGCTGCGCGATGGGCAGATCAGCAAGCCTATTGAGGCGGGGGGCCGTTTCTACATCGTAAAGGTAGAGAAATACCTGCCCGCCAGCGACGTAGCCTTCGAGGAGGTACAAGACCGGGTCAAAGAGGACGCCAAGCGGGTCAAGGGGCAGGGGGCCTTGGAGGCCTACCTCGAGGGCCTGCGCCAGAAGGCCACCGTGCGCTTTGCCGAGGGGGCTAGCCTGCGTTGGGAAAACCCGGTGGTGGCCACGGTCAACGAGCACGAGATTAAGCTGGCCGAGGTGCTCCAGTCGATCTTCGCCAACCCCCAGGTACCCCAGCTTCTGCAACAGGGCCTGGGTGAGCTGGCGGTACAGTTCTTCCTGCCCCAGACCCTGGAGCAGTTCATCACCCGTGAGGCGGTCTACCAGGCGGCTAAGGCCTTGGGCCAACCCTTCTTCGGTTCCAAGACCGATATCGTCAACCAGGCCCAACAGTGGAAAACCCGCGACATCCAGGTCAGCGAGGCCGAGGTGCGCAGGTTCTACGATGCCAACCTGGCCAACTTCACCATTCCCGCCTCGGCCAAGGTGCAGGCGGTGAACTTTGGCAAAGACGACCGGGCCAAGGCCGAGGCCTTCCGGGCCGCCGCGCTAAGGGGGGGTAAGCTCGAGGACCTGGCCAAGGCCAACAGCGGCACCATCCAGGACTTTGGCGTGGTCAACCCCGGCACCATGCCCCCGGTGCCCAACCGCCTGGTTTTCCTGACCCGGGGCAGCTTCCCCAAGAGCCCCTTGGGTGAGGTGAGCGAGGTAGTGAAGCTCGAGGACGAAAGCTACCAGGTGCTGATCGTGAACGAGCGCAAAGCCGAGGTGCTGCGCCCCTTCGAAGAGGTGAAGGAAGAGGCCCGCCAGCAGGTGCTGGCCTCCCGCCGGGCCGAAGCGGCCCAGCAGTGGATCGAGGAGGTGCGCAAGGCGGCCAAGGTGGAAAACAAGCTGCAAGCGGTGCTGACCGCGCTTACGCCCAAGGAAGAACCCAAGAAAGAGGAGCCCAAGAGCGGCGAAGAGAAAAACAACCCCGCCGCCCCGGCGAATCGCTAATCTGGCCGGGGGCCGGGCCCTCCCCATGCGGGGGAGGGTTTTTGTTTGTGGGAAAGCTCCTCAGCATGTAAACTCTTCTGCGGTATGGAACGCACCTACATCATGATCAAACCCGACGGCGTGCGCCGGGGGCTGACCGGCGAGATCATCCACCGCATCGAGCGCAAAGGCTTTCAGATCGTGGCCATGAAAAAGATGCGCCTCTCCCGCGAGCTGGCCGAGGCTCATTACGGCGAGCACAAGGACAAGCCCTTCTTCGAGGGGCTGGTCGAGTTCATCACCAGCGGGCCGGTGGTAGCCATGGTGGTCGAGGGCCCTGGGGTCATCGCCGAGATGCGCCGCCTGATGGGGGCCACCCGCCCCTGGGAGGCCGCGCCCGGCACCATCCGCGCCGACTTTGCCACCACGGTGGACGAAAACGTCATCCACGGCTCCGACAGCCCCGAGAGCGCCGAGCGCGAGATCGGGATCTTCTTCAAGCCAGAAGAGATTATCGCCTAGCGCCGCTGGCGGCGTTTGCCTTTGCCAACCCGGGCCGGCTCGGGCAGGCCCTTGAGGCGGGCCTCTATGGCCCTCATCTGGTCGCGCAGGCGGGCTGCTTTCTCGAAGTCCAGGGCCTCGGAGGCGGCCCACATCTCGGTCTCGAGCTGCTCCAAGAGGCTTTGCAGCAGGGCCGGGTCTTCCAGGGCCACCTCGGCGGCTTCGCCCTCGTAGTCCTCGGGCTTAACCAGCTTGCGCACCGACTTCTGCACGGTCTGGGGGGTGATGCCGTGGGCCTGGTTGTAGGCCTCCTGCAAGGCCCGGCGGCGGTTGGTCTCGTCAATGGCGGTTCTCATCGCCTCCGAGACGGTGTCAGCGTAGAGGAAAACCTCGCCCCCCACGTTGCGGGCGGCCCGTCCGATGGTCTGGATCAAGGAGCGCTCCGAGCGCAAAAACCCCTGCTTGTCGGCGTCTAGGATGGCCACCAGCGAGACCTCGGGCAGATCCAGCCCTTCGCGCAGCAGGTTGATGCCCACCAAAGCGTCGAAGTGGCCCAGCCGCAGGTCGCGCAGCAGGGCCTGGCGCTCGAAGGCGTCGAGTTCGTGGTGTAGGTAGCGGGCACGGATGCCGTGTTCCACCAGGTAGGCGGTGAGTTCCTCAGCCATGTGCACGGTGAGCACGGTGACCAGGGTGCGCTCCCCCCGGGCGGCCCGGGTGCGGATGGCCCCCATCAGGTCCTCGATCTGGCCCTGGGTGGGCTTGACCCTGACCAAAGGGTCCAAAAGGCCGGTGGGGCGGATGATCTGCTCCACCACCCGGCTCGAGACCTCGAGCTCGTAGGGCCCTGGCGTGGCCGAGACAAACACCACCTGCCCCACCCGCTCCAAAAACTCGTTGAACTTGAGGGGGCGGTTGTCCAGGGCGCTGGGCAGGCGGAAGCCGTAGTCCACCAGGGTCTTCTTGCGTATGTAGTCGCCGTTGTACATGCCCCGAAGCTGGGGCACCGTGACGTGCGACTCGTCCAGCCAGACCAGGTAGTCCTGGGGGAAATAGTCCAAAAGGGTGTAGGGCGCTTCACCCGGCGCCTTGCCCGAGAGATAGCGGCTATAGTTCTCGATCCCCGGACAGGTGCCCATTACCTCGAGCATCTCCAGGTCGTATAGGGTACGCTCTCTAAGCCGCTGAGCCTCTAAAAGCCGCCCCTCCGCCTCCAGCACCTGAAGCCGCTCGGCCAGCTCCTGGCGAATCTGGGGGATGGCCTCCTTGAGCCGCTCCTCCGGGGTGGCGTAGTGGGTGGCCGAGAGCAGCACGAAGCCCGGCAAATCCTTTAGCCGCGCCCCGGTGATGGGGTGCACCACCGTTACCCGCTCAATAGTGTCGCCAAAGAGCTCGATGCGGATAGGCTCCTCTTCGTAGGCCGGCCAGACCTCCAGCACCTCGCCTCTGGCGCGGAAGCGGCCCGCCTCGAGCTGCACATCCCCCCGCTGGTACTGCAACCCCACCAGCCGTTCCAGCAAGGCCTCGCGGGGAAATTCCTGCCCCACCTCCACCACCAGGCTGCTGTTTTTGTAGTCCTCCGGGCTGCCCAGGCCGTAGATAGCCGAGACCGAGGCCACCACAATCACGTCGCGCCGGGTGAGCAGGCTGCGGGTGGTGGAGTGGCGCAGCCGCTCGATCTCGGGGTTGATGCTGGCGTCTTTCTCGATGTACAGGTCGCGCCCCGGCACGTAGGCCTCGGGCTGGTAGTAGTCGTAGTAGCTGATGAAAAACTCCACCGCGTTTTCCGGGAACAGCTCGCGGAACTCGGCGGCCAGCTGCGCGGCCAGCACCTTGTTGGGGGCCATGACCAGGGCCGGGCGCTGCAACGCTTCAATCACCTTGGCCATGGTCACGGTCTTGCCAGTGCCGGTCGCGCCCAGGAGGGTGACAAAGCGCTCGCCGTCGCGCAGGGCTTCGGTGAGGGCGGCAATGGCCTGGGGCTGGTCGCCTTTGGGTTCGGGGCCTTGGTAGCGGAACATTAGCAACCAATCTACTACCATCCAATAGATTATGTTTGTATCGAAACTCGCACTGACCTGGGTATGCTAACATAAACATATGAAACGCACCACCATTTACCTGGATCCCGAGCTCGAGCTGCTGCTCAAGCTCGAGGCCCGGCGCTCAAAAAAGCCCGTGGCCGAGATTATCCGCGAGGCGGTTCGGGATAAGCTGTACAAAAAACCCCGAGGGCTCCCCGTTGGGGTGGGTGAATTCGATAGCGGCCACACCGATGGTGCCGAGCGTTTTGAGGAGATCTTGGACGAGCTGGGGTTTGGCAACCCGGAGAATAGCTGATGGCCCTGATCCTGGACAGCGGCGTGCTAACCGCTCTTTACGATCGGCGAGACCAGTGGCATCTTGCAACCAAAGATTTACTGCTTCGCGAATCAGGCCCACTGGTTATACCAGCCCCAGCGATCCCGGAGGTGGATTACTTCCTTGGTAAAAGGCTGGGCCTTCCAGCCCAGCTTCGGTTTTACCAGGGCATTACCGAGGGTGCCTATCTGGTAGCCGATCTATCCGAAGCCGGATACCAGCGGGTTTTTGCGCTGAACCAGCAGTACCAGAGCCTCCGCCTGGGTTTCGTGGATGCTGCTGTTATTGCCATTGCCGAGGAGCTGGGCATCGGGCAGATTGCCACCCTCGACCGCCGGCATTTCGGGGCGGTGGAGGCCCGAATCAAGCTCGAGCTGCTGCCCTAAAAAAAGAACCCCGCCCTTTCGGGCGGGGTTTTTAGGCAGGAGCGGTGTTTAGAAGTTGAGTACGTAGAAGACGCGGAAGCCGCGGCCCACGCTCTCGATGGTGCTGAAGTCGGTACCGTTGCTGTCGAAGTCGAACACACCGTACCAGATGCCCCAGCCCGCGTAGGTGTAGCGCACCTGGATGCCGCGAACGCCGCCGTCACTTGTGGCTTGTGCAACAGGGCCAAAGCCACCGTTCGGGCCGTTGAAGAGTCCGTCGTTGGTGGTGGTAAAGGGGTTGTTGAACTCGCGGGTGGTATAGCCGCCCACGCCGGTGCCGGTCACCTGGGCCGCATCCACGCTCAGGGTAGCCCCGGGCAGCAGGAAGTCGGCCAGGGAGAGGCCCACGCGAATGAGGGTCTCGCTGGCGTCGGTGCCGGTAGCAAAGTCGGTGTCGCGCTTGGCAAAGGCACCGTTCAGGCTCAGGCCGAAGAAGAGCGGCTGGGTGCTGGCCTGCACACCATACTTGATGGTGGTGTAGTTAACCTCGGTACCGGGGGTGGTCGCTGCGGCAGTGTAGCCGTGGAAGCGGAAGTTGGGGGTAATGGTGATGAAGCCCAGGGGCAGCGCCATGCGGGCCTCACCCACCAGGTCGGTACGGGCGCCGTTGGAGCCGAAGGCGGCGTTGGCACCATCGGAGTTGCGGAACTCGAAGGCCAGGTTGAGGCCGCTGATCAGCGCGCCGGAGGCGGCGCCGTCGTGGGCCACCCGCACACCCAAGTTGGTTCCGAAGGCCGCACGGGTCGCCGGGCCCCGGTTGGAGTAGGTGTTGCCCACCGAGTACTGCGCAGCGCTCGCGGTGCTGGCGTTGTTGAGATAACCCGTTACGTTAAAGCCGGCGATGGGCCCAAGGGTAACACCCACCCCAAAAGCGGTGGTGTTTGGGGTTAGGGTAAGCTGCGGTACGCGGCTGTCGAGGTAGCCGTTCACCCCAATGATGCCCAGCGAAGCCGAGGCAATCAGACCAAAGCCCGCACCGGCGTTGGCGGGGTTGAAAAGGCGGTCGGTGTCGTCTTGGGAAAGACCCATGGAAGAGCCGGACAACGCATCGGTCCAGTTTCCGGTAGCGAAGCCGGGGTTGATGGAGCGGTAGTTCCCGCGCAGGCTGATGGGGCCCAGCGAGGTGCCCGCCTGAACGTAGAAGAGGGAGCCAGCGGTGTTGGTGATAACGTCGTTGGAGTTAATGAACTCGCCTTCGAGGTCCAGGAAGCCCAGCAGCTTGCCGTTCCAATCCACACCGACTGCGGCTTTGCGGTCATCGGCCCCAGTGCCCCGCAGGTCGTTCTCGGCGTAGTTCACGCCCAGGTTGAGGCCCAGCAGGTTGATGGCGCCGCGGATACCGAAGTAATCGCGATCCGCTGCAGCCGCGTTCGCAGCGGTGCTACCCAGCACAATGGTGAAGTTGGGTGAGAGCAGGGCCTTGGTCAGGTTGGCGCTCACCACAAAGCCGCTGCCCGCAGCCGACGCGTTGTTGTTGAAGAAGTACGGGGTGAAGCGGAAGGTGTTGCTAATGCTATAGCGCAGGCTGACCGGCTGGCCGTCCACGTTGCCGGAAACGCTAACCCCCCTGAGCGAGATCGTGTTGGCGGGCACCTGAAGGCTGCCATTGCCAGCGGAGAAGCGCAGGGTCACGCTGGCTTCGGAGAAGTTGAAGCCGCTGCCGGTGCCGGGGGTGCGCTTCAGACCAAAGGTCAGGTCGGCCTGGCCCAGGGTATCCGATGAACCGGCTAAGTCGGTACCGTCGCTATCGTTCGCGAAACCTGCTGCCGGGAAAAGGCGGTCGATGTCGAAGTCGCCTCCAGGCCCAGTGGTGAAGCGGTAGCCGTAGCGGGCCAGCAGGGAGCCGGTCAGGGTCGGACGGGTGCCTTCCACCGCAGCCAGGCGGCTGTCCAGCCCACTCACACGGGTATCCAGGGCGCTTACCCGGTCGGCCAGGCGCACCAGGTCGCTGCGCAGGGCGGTGGCGAACTCTTGGATAGCGCTCACGTCTTCGCGGTTGGCAAAGGACTCAAAGTCCACATCGCCCAGCTGCTTCTCCAGGGCGGTCACCCGGTCTTGCAGGCTGAGCACGTCCTGGTTCAAGAGCACGGCCAGCTCGTTCAGCGCGCGGATGCTGTCGGCATCGGCCTCCACCTGGGTCTTGAGGGCGGCCACATCGCCTTCCACACCATCCAGGCGCTCGGCCAGGGCCTGGGCCTGGGCCAACGCGGTGTCGGCGGCCACGCTGGCGGCTTCCACCCGGTCGGCCAGGTCGGCCAGAGCAGCCTCGTCTAGACCGCCTTCTGGCTTCATGTTCTTGAGCTCTTCCAGGGCCGCTTCGAGGCGGGCGATGTCGTCCTTAGAGGC
This sequence comes from Meiothermus rufus DSM 22234, assembly GCF_000423425.1. Classification (GTDB taxonomy): domain Bacteria; phylum Deinococcota; class Deinococci; order Deinococcales; family Thermaceae; genus Meiothermus; species Meiothermus rufus. The sequence continues at coordinate 90,625 of NZ_KE384016.1, forward strand.
GGCGTTGTCCTCCAGGGCCGAGACCCGCACGCCCAAAGCGGCCAGCTCGGCGGCCAGCTCCTGGATGGCGTTGCGGATGGCGGTCAGATCCTCATCGCTAAGGCCGTTGCCGCTGGCCTGGGGCTTCACGCACTCCCCGCCCTGCGCGATCTCGTTCAGCAGGCGCTGGAAGATCAGAGCCGCCTGGTAGCGGGTGAGGTTTTGGTTACCCCGGAAGGTGCCATCCGGGAAACCGGTGATAAGACCGCAGGCGGCGATGCGCTCTACGGCTTCCTGGGCCCAGTGCCCGGCGGGTACGTCGGAGAACTGGGCTTGGCCGAAGCCCAGACCAAGGACGGTCAGCAACCCGGCCAAGTAGACCACTAGCTTTTTCCTCATTTTGCCTCCTCTTACACCCCACAGGCCCCCAGCTGGAAACCTTGTGGGAACCTAACCTGCGGAGGCGAGGGGCTTTTTTAGGGGCGAGTTGCCAAGTTTCCTCTCCTAAAACCCCTGGGCATCCGCAGCGGATGACCAGCAAAAGCTCTTTCCCTCACGGGACTCAGGGAACGCTCACCTGGCACATCCGGCAGGCATCATACCCGCGTGTTTCTCGCCCTGTCAAGTATGTGTAATCGGTCAACACATGTGAGACTGGGGAACCGACTCCTCCTGCATCTTAGCTAAATACTCCAAGGGAGCAAGACCCCCCAGGGCCATGTGAGGCCTTCGGCGGTTGTAGTGGTCCAGGTAGGCATCCAGCTCTGCCTGTAGCTCGCTGAGCCGGGGGGGCAGAGGCCGGGTATAGAGCTCCTCCCTAAAGGTCCGTTGCACCCGCTCCACGTGACCATTGAGTTTAGGACTCCTCGGCGGCAGCACAAACAAGGCAATCCCCAGAGCACAGCAGGCCTCCTCAAACTCGGCCATGAACTCGCTGCCCCCATCCACCTGGATGGCCCGGATG
>NZ_AUHY01000003.1 GCF_000423425.1 Meiothermus rufus DSM 22234
CATTCCAACAGCGGTCTTCCGCCAGCTTATCCCGCATAAACTGCAAGGCCTCTGCGTGGAGTTTGCGCCGATTGCCTTTCTGGGGACGATCCGCCAGTCCCTCGAACTTCCGGCTTACCCAGGCATTCAGCGCTGCGCCAACCGTCCGCACGTGGCATCCGACATACCCGGCAATCCGACTCATCTCCCAACGCTGGTTCGACAACCGAATCATCTGACTGCGCAGCCTCACCTTCTTGTTCATGTGGGGGCTTTGCTCGATAGCCCGCAGTTGTTCATCCTCTTCTTGGCTCAACTCAATGTACCGAAAGTTTCCCACTGTAAAAGTCTATCGTGAGTGTACTTAAAAGAAAAGAGTCGGTTCATTCCTGGATTCCTCCTTAAACTAACGCACGACGACGCGAAGCCTGAGCAAAACGGTTTGCTTGGCTTCCATCTGGGGCAAAATCCAACGCACATGGGTGTACTCCTCGGGTTTGACCTCCACTTCTTTCTCGACCTCCTTGCCCCCTTCCACCACCCGCACCTTGCGCTTGAGGGGGGGTTGGCCGTAGGTGCGCCCCCCATCGAAGCTGAACTCCGGGGCCACCAGGGCCTGGCCTAGCCGCAAAGGCTGGGCGCTACCCTGCTGGTAGGCGGTGCCGGGGGGGATGGGGATGACCAGCGCCACCTGGCGTAGCGGGCTATTGCTGGTGTTCAAAGCGGAAAGCTGGTACTCCAGTAGCTCGCCCGGTTTGGCCTCGAGGGCTGCCTCAAGGCGCTCCACCCTGCGACCCTGCTCCTCTACCACCAGAACCCGAAACGCCTTCAGCTCGAGCCGGACATCACTCCGCTGGGCTAGGGCTAGGGCCAGCAGCAGAGCCAACCCTAAACTCCACCATCGTTTAGCTTCAACAAGTTGCATCATAGGCACCTGCGTACACCCCTTGGGGGGTTTGTACCGAGGTGCGATTATAGCAGCCTACTGTTCAAAGACTTATGCAAATGCACATCCCCCCATTTGGGGGGGTGGCCCTATCTATTGGGGAGAAACCAGGCGATACCCCTGACCAAAAACGGTAGCGATGTAGCGGGGGGTTTTGGGGCCGTCGCCTAGCTTGCGCCGCAGGAGGGCCACGTAGCTGTCCACCACCCGCTCGTCTACGCTGCTGCCCCGCTCGGCCCCCCAGACCCGCTGCAGCAGGCGTTCGCGGCTCCAAACCTCGCCGGGGTGGAGGGCCAGGCTGAGCAACAGCTCGAGCTCCGTTGGCGACAAATCCAGCAGACGTTCGCCCTGGTAGACCTGGCGCCGTTTGAGCAGGATGCGCAGGTCACCTACCTGGATTTCCTGTTCGGGCCGGCTGCGGCGCAGCAGGGCTCGAACCCGCGCCACCATCTCGCGCACGCTCATGGGCTTGGTCAGGTAGTCGTCGGCCCCCAGCTCCAAAGCCCGCACTCGAATCTCCTCCGTGCCCTGGGCGCTGATGACCAGGATAGGCAGGTTCCACCCGGCCTCCCGCAGCTCGCGGATGACCTCGAGACCGCCCAACCCGGGCAGGCCCAGATCCAAGAGCATCAGGTCGGCCTGGGGAGCCATCTGCACCGCATCCAGGCCGTTGTCGGCCAGCCACAAAGTATACCCCTCGCGCCCTAGAGCTGAAGTCATCAGGTGGGCCAGTTGGGGGTCGTCTTCTACAACCAGCAAGCGTTCCATCTGCGCTTGCTGAGTATAGCGAAGTTGCCCCGGGCTGCGCTAAGGCAGTACCGCTACCCGGGCCACCAGGCTACGGAACTGGAGGGTGCCCGCGGTAGGCAGCCCCCCCTCGAGCCGCACCCCCAGCCATAGCTCCCCGCTGTTAATGCCGCTGGTCAGCCTGCTGTGGCTGAACTCGAAGCGCTGGATGGCCCCGCCACTAAAGCCCACCTGCCCTAAAGAGGCGATGCCCGGCCCGTTGGGGTCGCAGAGGTAAAGTTCTTCCGAACCTACCCGAGTAGGCGAGCAGGGGGTGGTATCAGCAGCGTAAAAGCCCAGGGTGGTGTTTTCCTGCCGGTAGGTGAGGTAGCCCTCGAGGGCTACTTGGGAGAGGGGCAGGGGGGGTTTGTCGAAGCTCTGCTTGACGAAGAGCACCCGGTCGCTGGGCACCAGGGCGATGTTCACGTCGAAATCGGCCAACGGCACCCGCAGTGGGGCGTTGGTGCAGCCGGCTAGCAGGCCCAGTAGCAAAATCTTCCAGAAGCGCATATAGCTCAGTACAGCAGCTCAGGATGAGAAGCAGAAAAGACCACCCGCCCCGCCACCAAGGTCAGGCCAGGCCAGCCCTGTAGCCGCCAACCGGCCCAGGGGCTGTAGCGGGCCTTGGAGGCAAAGGCCTGAGGGTCGACCGGGCGGGCCTCGGCAGGGTTCCACAGCACTAAGCTGGCCTCAGCCCCTTCCTCCAGGTGGATGGGGGCCAGGCCCAGCACCCGCCGGGGGCCATCGGTGAAGCGCTCGACCAAGGTGGCCAGGGGGAAGCCTTGCTTCTCGACCAGCTCGGTGTAGAGCAAAGGCCAGGCCACCTCGAGGTTGGGTATCCCGAAGGGGGCCCGTAGCAGGTCGAGGGCTTTTTCATCCGGGGTGTGGGGGGCGTGGTCGGTGCCGATGCAGTCGATGCTGCCCTCCAGCAAGCCCTCGAGCAGGGCCTCGAGGTCAGCCCGGGGGCGCAGGGGTGGGGCCACCTTGTACACAGGGTCGAAGGAGGCTAAAGCCGCATCGGTCAGGGTCAGGTGGTGGGGGGTCACCTCGGCAGTGACCGGCAGGCCCTCCCGCTTGGCCTGGCGGACGAGCTCCAGCCCCCGCCGGGTACTCAGGTGCTGGATGTGCAAGAGCCGGGGTACGGAAGGAGCGTACTCCAGGGCGTAGCGCAAAAGCTCGAGGTCTCGAGCCACACGGGCCGACTCGGCGTAGGCTGGGTTACCCGGCAGGCCCAGCCGGAAGGAGACCTCCCCCTCGTGCATCACCCCCCCTCGCCTTAGGCCAGCATCCTCGGCGTGCACCGCCACTACCAGGCCCCAGGAGGCGGCGTAGCGCAGGCCCAGAGCCAGCACCCCGGCCTCCTCGTTGGTGCGCCCGTCGTCGGTGAGCATCACCGCCCCAGCCTCCTGCAAAAGCCGGGCCTCGCTCAGCCACTGCCCCTCCTGCCCCTGGGTCAGGGCGGCGGCGGGATGAAGCCGGGCTTGGCCAATCTGGCGGGCTTTTTCCCACAAGGCCCGCACCGCCTCGGGGGTGTCCACCACCGGCTGGGTGTTGGGCATCGAGACCACATCGGTATAGCCCCCCCGGGCCGCTGCGGTGAGGCCGCTTTCTAAGTCTTCCTTAACCTCCTGCCCAGGCTCGCGTAGGTGGGCGTGGGGGTCGCAAAAACCAGGGGAAAGCACCAGGCCCTTTGCTTCCACCACCTTAGGGGCCTCCCCGCCCGCCAGCGAGAGAATCCGCCCCTCGCCAATGAGCACATCGGCCTGGCCGAAGTCGCCCCGCCCATCCACCAGCCGCACATTCCTGAAAAGGATTTCGCCCTTCATCCTTCACTCCTTTTGCGCCCCACCAAGAGGTGGTACAACACCGCCATCCGTACTGCCTGCCCATTGGCCACCTGCCGCTCCACCAGGCTCTGCGGAGCCTCGGCCAGAATGCCTTCCAGCTCCACATCGCGGTTCATGGGACCGGGGTGGAGCAAGGGGGCCTGGGGCTTGGCCCAGCCCAAGCGGGCCTGGGTGACCTGGTAGGCCGCGATGTACTCCGGCAAGGAGGGGAGCAGGCCCTTGTCCATGCGCTCTTTTTGCAGGCGTAAGACCATCACCGCATCGGCGTCTTCTAGGGCCTCGCGCAAATCGGTGGTAAGGCGGGCCCCCGGCAGGCTGGCCGGCAGCAGGGTGGCCGGGCCACAGGCCACCACCGCGGCCCCCAGCAAGGGCAGAAGCTCGGCGTTGGAGCGGGCCACCCGGGAGTGCAAAATATCCCCCACGATGGCAATTTTCCTGCCCTCGAGGCTCCCCAGGCTCTGCAGCAGGGTAAAAGCGTCCAGCAAGGCCTGGGTGGGGTGGGCCCGCCAGCCATCCCCGGCGTTCAGAACGGGCTTGCCCAGCCAGCGGTAGGCCTGGTGGCAGACCCCAGCCGCATCGGCCCGGATGATGTAGGCGTCGATGCCCAGCTGCTCGAGGGTACGCAGGGTGTCACGGTAGGTCTCGCCCTTGGTGGTGGAGCTCATGGCCCCGCTAAAGCTCACCACATCTGCGGACATACGCCGGGCCGCCAGCTCAAAGGAGATGCGGGTGCGGGTGGAGGGCTCGAAAAAAACCGTGGCCACGGTGAAACCGGTCAGGGCCGGCACCTTCTTCACCGGGCGGGCCAGCACCTCCTGCATCATGCGGGCGGTCTCGAGGAGGCTCTCGATCTGGGGCCGGCTCCAGTCCTGGAAGTCCAGCAGGTGGGGGGGAAAGGTAGGGGTGGCCGAGGCACTCATACCTCCACCTCCCACAGCTCCACCGCGTCCTCGCCGTCGTCTTCCTGGGTCTTGACCTTGACTACCTCGCTTCTGGCGGTCGGCAGGTTCTTGCCCACAAAATCGGCCCGGATGGGCAGCTCGCGGTGCCCCCGGTCGACCAGCACCGCCAGGTAGATACGGCTGGGCCGGCCCAGGTCAATCAGGGCGTCCAGGGCTGCCCGGGCCGTGCGCCCGGTGTAGAGCACATCGTCCACCAGCACCACCGCCTTGCCATTGAGGTCGAAGGGGATGCGGGTCTCGCGCACCTTGGGCTGGAGGCCAATCTCGGTCAGGTCGTCGCGGTAGAGGGTAATGTCCAGAATGCCCATCGGAAGGCACTTGCCCTCAAAGCGCTCCACCAGCTCCACCAGCCGGCGGGCCAGGCTAATGCCCCGGGTATGAATCCCCACAAAGCACAGACCCTGGGTACCCTTGTTTTTCTCAATCACCTCGTGGGCGATGCGGGTCAGGGCCCGGCGCACCTCGTCTTCGTTGAGCAGCTTGGATTTGAAGGTCAGCTTCTTTTCCATGGGCCACCTCGAGGCCTAAAAAAAGCGCCCCAAACGGGCGCGGCGCTAGGTTTGTTTTTACCTTCGATACCGTTCATCAGCTCTCCTTTCCGACCTCGCAGGATCGGCTTAAAGGTAGGGGGCTACCCCCAGGCCATGCTAAAGCCCGGGGGTTCAACGGTCAACCATTGCTAGGATGGCGTATCCCCTTGGGTAAGCTAGCTGCCATTCTTTGGTGCATACTACGTTAAACTGAATGGCTTGGGATGTCGAAGGGTCGGGTACTGGCCGCCATGAGCGGGGGGGTAGACTCCTCGGTGGCTGCGGCTTTGCTCAAGGCGCAGGGCTACGAGGTGATTGGGGCCATGATGCGCTTCTGGCCCGACCACAAGAAGGACGACTGCTTCGAGACCTGCTGCTCGCCCGACGCCGCCTACGAGGCCCGGCGGGTGGCCGACATCATCGGCATACCCTTTTACCTGCTCGACTACCGTGAGGAGTTCGAAGAGAAAATCATCGCCCCCTTCATCGCAGGCTACCAGGCCGGCGAGACCCCCAACCCCTGCGTGAACTGCAACACAAGGGTGAAGTTCGACTCGCTCTTGAAGAAAGCCCGGACGCTGGGCTGCGACTACGTCGCCACCGGGCACTACGTCATCAACCGTGAGGGGGGCCTGTACCGGGGCGACCCCAGGAAAGACCAGACCTACTTCCTCTGGGGCACGCCCAAAGAAGCCATCCCCCACCTGCTCTTCCCGGTAGGGCACATGGAAAAACCCCAGGTACGGGCCCTGGCGGAGCAGTACGGCCTACCTACTGCCAAGAAGCCCGAGAGCCAGAACATCTGCTTTGTGCAGGGAGACCTGAAGGACTTCCTGGCCCAGCACATCGAGGCCCGGCCCGGCCCTTTGATTGACCTCGAGACCGGCCAGCAAATCGGCCAGCACGCCGGGGCGCAGTTTTACACGGTGGGCCAGAAAAAGGGCCTGGGGCTTTGGAAAAGCCACCTCGAGCGCTACGTCGTGCGGGTCAACCCCGCCACCAATGAGGTGGTGGTGGGGCCAAAGGAGGCCTGCTTGTGGGGGGGCCTCGAGGTGCGCGAGACCAACCTCTTGGTGGAAAAGCTGCCGGAAAAAATCGAAGTCCAGGTGCGCTACCGCACCCAGCCGGTGCCGGCCTGGGTAGAGGAAATCCACCCAGGGCGGATGGTCATCCGGCTAGAACGGCCCCAGTTTGCCGTAACCCCGGGGCAGTCGGCGGTCTTCTACCAGGGCGACCGGCTCTTGGGTGGGGGCTTTATCGCCCGGCCTTTGTACAACGCCCTCGAGGCCTCCCAAGGTTTGCCTTTTCCCGCTATGGCCCGGTAACCTCGAGCCGGAGCCATCTATGCTACTTTTCCTCGCCTTTATAGGCAGCCTGGCCTTGCTGCTACTGTCTGCCCGGCTTTTTACCAGAGCCGCCGAGCGCGTGGGCCTAGCCCTGGGCATGTCTACCTTCATGGTCGGCGTGGTCATCGTGGGGGTGGGTACCTCCCTGCCGGAGCTAATCTCAGGGCTTTTTTCGGTCAGCCAGGGCGTCTCGGAAATTGTAAGCGGCAACGTCCTGGGGGCCAATGCCGCCAACCTGCTCTTGATTCTGGGGGTAAGCGCGGTCTTCTCGGTGCTGCGCCCGGTGTACCTGGGCGAGAGCTACATCGCCATCGACCTACAGTTCTTGGTGGGCTCGGCCTTTGTCCTAGGCGTGGTGATGTACGACGGGGTGGTTAGCCGGCTCGAGGGGCTATGCCTGCTGGGCGTCTACCTGGTGTATGTGCTGTACTTGCTCAAGGAAGGCAGCTCGGGGGAAGCCAAAAGCCCCCGCCCCCCTCTGAAAAAGCTCGACCTGCTTATCCTCGTGCTTTGCGCGGTGGGCCTCTACTTCGGGGCGGAGTGGACGGTGAATAGCCTGCAAGGGCTATCGGCGGGCCTGGGCGTGCCCCCGGCCATTGTGGCGGTAACCCTTCTGGCCCTGGGCACCACCCTGCCGGAGCTAGCGGTCAGCCTCAGCGCGGCCCGGCGGGGCAAGGCGGCCTTGGCGGTGGGCAACATCCTGGGCTCTTGCATCTTCAATGCCCTGGTGGTGGTCGGGGCAGGGGCGGTCTATGGCACGGTACAGGTGCCCGCCGAACTCACCAGCTTTGCCCTGCCTTTTGTGTTGGGGGCCACGCTGTTGTTTTACCTGCTGGTGCAGGATCGGCGCATCTCTAGCTGGGAGGGGCTATTGTACCTGGGCATGTACGGCCTGTTCGTGCTCAAGATCAGCGGGCTGGCCTAGACTCTTATTGTGCACCGCGTCCTACTTTCCTGGAGCTCAGGCAAGGACAGCGCCTGGGCGCTCTACCAGCTCCGCCAGCAACCCCAGGTAGAGGTGGTGGGCCTTCTGACCACCTTCAACCAGACCGCCGACCGGGTTTCCATGCACGCGGTACGGCGCACTTTGGTCGAAGCCCAGGCCAGGGCCGTTGGGCTGCCTTTGTGGCCGGTATACCTACCCCACCCCTGCACCAACGCTCAGTACGAGGAAGCCATGCACTCCGTGCTACAAAAAGCCCGGCAGGAAGGCATCACTCACCTGGCCTTTGGCGATTTGTTCCTGCAAGAGGTGCGCGACTACCGGGTACGTTTGCTGCAAGGAAGCGGCCTCGAGGCCCTCTTTCCCCTTTGGACAGCCCCCGAAAAGACCGCCCAGCTCGCCCAAGAAATGCTGGCGGCGGGGTTGCAAGCGGTGCTCACCTGCCTGGACCCCAAGCGCCTTTCCCCTATGTGGCTGGGCCAACCCTACGACGCCAAACTGCTGGCCGCTCTGCCGCCAGGGGTCGACCCCTGTGGCGAGCGAGGGGAGTTTCACACCTTCTGCTATGCTGGCCCTATGTTTGCCCAAAGCATCCCGCTGCGGGTGGGAAAAACCCTTTGGCGCGAGGGGTTCTGCTTCGCCGACCTGTTGCCGGCCGGCCCTACCAGGCCACCGGCATAGCTTTGTGCCCCCGGATGACAAACCCCCCAGCGTACTCCACCTGGTCGGTGGCCAGGTGAATGCTGGGCAGGCGTTTGAGCAGGGTCTGGAAGGAGACCTGCAGCTCGAGGCGGGCCAGCGGGGCCCCCAGGCAGTAGTGGATGCCTAGGCCAAAGGTGAGGTGGGGGTTTTCCCGCCGGGTGAGGTCGAGCCGGTCGGGGTGGGCAAACTGCCGTGGATCGCGGTTTCCCGAAGCATACATCAGGGCTACCTCCTGGCCCCGCTTGAGGGGAATGCCGCCAAACTCGAAGTCCTCTAGCACCCAACGCTCGAACATGGGCAGGGGGGTATCGTAGCGCAAGAGCTCCTCCACTGCCAGCTTGAAAAACTCGGTGTGGTTCTTGGCCGCGGCCTCGAGGGCCCGCTCCTTCTCGCCGGGGTTGCGCTCCAGGGCTAAAAACCCCGCTGTGGTGCCGTTGACCGTGGCCTCGTGCCCCGCGTTCAAAAGCAGGATGCAGTTTGCCACCAGCTCGTCAGGGGTGAGCCGGTCACCCTGTTCTTCCACCTCGACCAAAGCCGAGATCAGGTCATCGCGGGGGTTTTTGCGCCGTTCATCGGCTAGGGCACGGATATACGCCGAGAACTCCACCACCGCCTGGTTAGCCTCGCGGGCCTGCGCATCGGTATAACCCAGCTCGTAAAGCTTGACGATCTTGGCTGACCAGGGGCGCAGCAGGGGCCGATCCTCCTCCGGCACCCCCAAAAGCTCGGCAATTACCGTTACCGGCAACGGCTCGGCATAGTCCTTGAGCAGGTCCATCCCCCCCCTATCCTCAGCCTGGTCAAGCAGGCTGTTGACGATGGCCTGTATCTTGCCCCGCAAGCTCTCCACCCGGGCTGGGGTGAAGGCCTTCATCATCAGGCCCTTGAGCCGGGTGTGTTTGGGCGGCTCGTTGTCGAGTATGTGGTTTTCCTGGAAGTGGTCGAAGTCGCGGGTCAGGGGGTTGGGCGGGGGCCAGCCCAGCTCATCGCGGGAGAGGATATGGGTAATCGAGCGGCCTAGCCTTTTGTCCCGCAATAGCTGGGCAATCTCGGCATAGCGAAGAAAGAAAATCTTGTTCCAGACCGGGTCGAAGAAGACTGGCAGGTTTTCCCGCAGCTCAGCCAAGGTGGGATAGGGGTCGTAGATGAAGCCAGGGTCGTTGATGTTGAGGTGATGGGTCTGCATCAGTTTTAGCTTAGGCCCCCACCGAGACGTGTTTGTTTAAGCGGGCCACGAAGTTACTCTTGGGCGCAGCACCGACCATCACCTCCACCGGCTGCCCGTTCTTGAAGAGGATAATGGTGGGAATGCTCATCACCCGGTAACGCATGGCCGTCTGGGGATTAGCGTCTACGTCGAGCTTGGCCACCGTAACCTTGCCCTCGTACTCCTTAGCCAGCTCCTCCATGACCGGGGCCACCATACGGCAGGGTCCGCACCACTCGGCCCAGAAATCCACCAGCACGTATGGGTTTTCCTTGAGGGTTGCGTCGAAGGTTGCGTCGGTAACTTCAATGGGTTTTGCCATAGTTCTTTGCCTCGCTTTTAGGGCCAGGGCAGAGGCCCTTCCGGTCTTCCACTTTAGCACCCTTGGTAGGGGTCAGGGAAAGCCGATACACTTTTTATAGTGAAAGGATCGGCCCTGCTGGAAACCCCCGAGTACCTCGAGGCCATCCGGTTATGGTCCATGGGGGCCTTCTGGGAGGTACACGAAGCGCTGGAGCCTCTCTGGCTCGAGCTTTCCGGGCCTGAGCGCGAACTCACCCACGGCATCATCCTACTGGCGGCTGCGCTACACAAGGCCAGAACCAACCCCAAAGGTGGCTGGCGCAACTTTGCCAAGGCCCTGAAACACCTAGAAAACCTTCCCCAAGCATACCAGGGCATTCAGGTAGCCGTCCTAATCGAGGAGGTGCGCCGAGCCTTGCAGGAAGGGCTGCGCACTCACCCCAATTTTCCCTTGAAAAGCAGCGCCAGCAGAAACAACACCTGACGCGCAAATCGAAAAGTTATACACCTGACAGCGCTTTGACAAGGCAGCCCTAGGTTCAATAGCGGGGTAGAAAACCACAACCACCCTTTTGGAGCTACCCCCGAAGGAGCGGTGTCATGATTGAACTAGAAAAAGCGTTCAACCCCCAGGCCCACGTCGGTGGGCGCTCCCCGGCAACCTGCCACTGGAAGTGCGGCGACGCCTGTGCCCAACCCATCCTGAACCAGAGTGAAAACGACTACCTGCGCGACGTGGTGGAAGAGGCCCTGAGCCGCCGTAGCTTCCTGGCGGCCAGCCTGGGGGGGCTGTTCGTGGTCTCGGGGCTCTCGAGCCTGGCCAAAGCCCAGGGCAGCAGCCTGGGCTTCAAACCCATTGGCCTCTCCACTGAAGACAAAGTGCTCCTACCAGAAGGTTACGCCCACAACGTGGTCATCCGCTGGGGCGACCCCATTCTGCGCGGAGCCAGGCGCTTCGACATCAACAACTGGGACGCCCGCTCGCAAGAAGCCGCCTTTGGCTACAACAACGACTACATCACCTGGCTTCCCCTGCCCGCCTTCGCCTCGGGGAACTCGAGCCGGGCCCTGATCTGGGCCAACCACGAGTACACCAACCCCGAGCTGATTTTCCCCGGCTACCAGCAGGGCAAGCCCACCCAGGAACAGGTGGACATTGAACTAGCCGCCCACGGCGGGAGCGTGGTAGAGGTGGCTCGCAGCCGCGATGGCCGCATTGAGTACCTGCCGGTTTCGGTCTACAACCGCCGTATCACCGCCACCACCCCCATGGAGCTCACCGGCCCCGCCGCCGGCCACCCCCTGTTGCAGACCAAGGCCGACCCCAGCGGCAAACGGGTGCTGGGCATGCTCAACAACTGCGCCGGCGGGACTACCCCCTGGGGCACGGTGCTGAGCGCCGAGGAGAACTTCAACCAGTACTTTGCCGGCAACAACGCCCTGGCGGATGGCCCGGTCAAGCGCAGCCATGCCCGCTACGGTTTGCCGGGCGGGGCCAGTGGGCGCCGCTGGGAGCAGTTCTACGACCGCTTCGACCTGACCAAGGAGCCTAACGAGCCCTTCCGCCACGGCTGGATTGTGGAGATTGACCCCTACGACCCCACCTCCACCCCCAAGAAGCGCACCGCCCTAGGCCGCTTTAAGCACGAAGGGGCCGAGACCACCCTAGCCCCCAACGGTCAGGTGGTGCTCTACATGGGCGACGACGAACGCTTCGACTACGTCTACAAGTTTGTCACCAAGGGCCGCTTCAACCCCACCGACCGCAAGGCCAACCTGAACCTGCTGGACGAGGGCACCCTCTACGTGGCCAAGTTCAACCCCGACGGTACGGGGGTCTGGCTGCCGCTGGTCTATGGCCACGGCCCTCTCACCGAGGCCAACGGCTTTAGCAGCCAGGCCGATGTGCTGATCCACACCCGGCTGGCTGCCGATCTGCTGGGCGCGACCAAGATGGACCGGCCCGAGGATGTGGAGCGCAACCCGGTTACGGGCGCAGTTTATGCCGTGATGACCAACAACTCCCGCCGCACCGCAGCCCAGGTGGACGCGGCCAACCCCCGGCCCGACAACCGCCACGGGCACATCATCGAGCTGTTGGAAGCGGGCAACGACCCCACCGCGACCACCTTCCGCTGGGCTTTGTTCCTGGTAGCCGGGGAACCCTCCGACCCCAGCACCTACTTTGCCGGCTTCCCCAAGGACAAGGTTTCGACCTTCTCCTGTCCCGACAACATCGCCTTCGACCAAGCCGGCAACATGTGGATTGCCACCGACGGCCAGGATAGCTCCATCAAGAAAAACGACGCCGTATACGCTGTGCCTACCCAGGGGCCCGAGCGCGGCTACGTGCGGCAGTTCATGTCGGCGCCGGTGGGGGCGGAAATCTGCGGCCCCATCTTCACCCCCGACAACAAGAACTTCTTCGCCGGCATTCAGCACCCCGGCGAGGGCGGTACCGTAGAGAAGCCGGTGAGCTTGTGGCCCGATGGCACCAACCCCCCGCGCCCCTCGGTGGTTGCCGTGCGCAAGCTGGATGGTGGCCTCATCGGCAGCTAGAAAAGCCACACCCCTAGGCCAGCTTCCCCAAAGGGGGAGGGTGGCCTAGGTAACAGCGAGGTCAGGGTGGGGGCCCTGGTAGTGCCTTTGGTGAACGGGTATCCCTGCTGGCCCCGGCCTAGATCAAAGCCACGCCCCGGGTCTTGGCCTGATACATCCGTGTATCGGCCAGGGAAAGCAGACTATCGAAGTCGGCCCCATCCTGAGGAAAACTGGCCAGACCAAAGCTGGCTCCCAGGTGAATGCCGCCCAGGGCAACCGAAGCGATCTGTTCCGCCAGGTGTGTGGCCAGGGTTTTGGCCCCGCTCGCATCGGTATGGGGCAGCAGCAAGGCGAACTCGTCGCCACCCCAGCGGTATACCCGGTCACTATCGCGGGTGTGCTGCCGCAGCACCTGGGCTACCCTCTGCAAGGCCTGATCCCCCGCCGCATGCCCCAGGCGGTCGTTGACTGGTTTGAAATTTTGCAAGTCCAGCACCAGTAGCGACAGCGAATAGCCATACCGCTCCGCCCGGTTTAGCTCCTGGGCAAAATCCTGGTCGAAAGCCCGCCGGTTCCCCAGGCCGGTAAGGGGATCGGTGCGAGCGGTGGCCTCGAGCAAAGCCCGCTGATGTAGGCCATAGATTAGTGCCCCAATGGGTTCGGCAAAAAAGCGGGCTGCTTCCAGGGAGTCCTCGGCAAAGGCCCTAGCGTCATGCAGGTTTTCCAGGTTGAGCAAGGCCACCACCCGCCCCCGGTAGGCCACCGGCAGGGCTAGGCTGGCCTGGATCTGCTCCAGTCGACCAGCCTCCTCGAGGCCGGCTATCCCCTGGGATTCGGCCTGAATCACCCGCCGCAAGGCCTCGCCCTGCAGCAGCCGGGGCTCTCCTTGAAGCCAGCTCTGCTGGTCTTGGTCGTACCACCGGAAGACTTGGTCTTCACTGAACGCCAGGCCCCTAAAGGTGACCAAGTCGTAGCCCAAAGCGGCTTTGTAGCGGTAGCTCGAGTCCTCCCACACCAGCAGGCTACCCGCCTCCGCCCCGGGCACCCGCTCCACCGCCTTTTGCAAAATCTCCTGGTATAAACCCTCTTCCAGGCCCTGGTGGGCCTTCTGCGACAGACCCAGGATGGTCTCCCGTTGCACCAGCATTTCCTGCCGCTGCAAAGCCCGGCCCAAAATGCGGGCTGCCGCCAGCAAAAGCCGCCGTTCCCCCTCGGTCCACCAGTGGGCCTCGCGCTGGGCCAGCACCAGCAGATGGCGTGCACGGTGTGGGCCGGTAGGCACCGGCAACAAGGCCAGCCCACCCACCCCGGCCTGGGCCAGGTGGGGCGGCGCATCGGGCTCCAGCCAGTAGCGGCTGGTGAATCGGGCTTCCCCGGTCGCTAACACCTGCCAGCCCGGCCCCTCGGCAAAGGGAATGCCCTCGGGGTACAGCGCCATCAGCCCCGCTGTATCGCCCCGCGAGACTAGAAGAAGCAACCGGCTGCCCCTTTGCTTGAAAATAAACCCTGCCTCTAGCTGCAAAAAGTGGCAAAGGGCCTCGAGGCCGTCCTCCAAAGCATCGCGGTCGGCCTGCTCGAGTAGCTCGCTTAGGCGTTGCAAGAACGCCGCCTGCTCCCTTCCTTGTAGCCGGGTAAGACGCTGGCCGACCATATCGGCAAAGCGCTCCAGGCTTTTGGCCTCGGTGGGGCTTAGGGGGCGTGCCGTGACCAGGCGGAGCAGGTAGAGCCCCTCCCCCTCCACCGACAACACCAGGGTGAACCCCCCGGCCCTATCCAGCTGCTCCAGCAAAGCCATCTGCCCCAGGGCGTGGGCGCTATTCCAGGCGGCCACCAGGCGCAGGCCTACCGATGGGTGGTAGGAGAGGGTGGCTTTGCGCAGGGGCAGGTCGGTCAGCAGGTCGGCCTGGGCATCCCGCTGCCATACCTCTACAAACCGGGCCAGCGGGGCCAGCAACCGGGGCAGTGCCTCTACCAGTTCATCGAAGCGGGTCGCACGGGAAACCTGCTCCGATGCCTCCAGCAGCCAGGCCAGGCGGCGGTGGGCCCGGCGCAGGCTATGCCCCACCCGGTCGGCCAGGTACAAGGTCGCGGCCAGAACGGGTAGGAGCCAGAGGGCCTGGCCCAGGCCGTGGCCCAGAGCTTCAACCCCCCAGGCCAGACCCGCTAAGGGCAAGGCCCAGAGCCAGCCCAGGCTCGAGGCCAGGGTGGCCAAGGCCATCATCAGCCAGGGCAAGGCGTAGAGGCTGGTGGGGGCTACCGAAAGGGGGAGGAAGGGCCCTAGCAGGTGCACCAGTACGTAGGCCAGCAGGGCCAGGCCGCTGATCAGGTAAACCTGCGCAAGGTGGCGTCTGGGCATACCAAGCACCTTTTGGCCTACACTACACCTTGAGCCTAATTTGCCGCAATCGCCGGGGCTTTGGCGGTGATATATGCCGCATGCAAAATGGCCCAGCGGGGTGTCCGCTGAGCCCACAAAGCGCCAGAGCAACCCTAGGGCGCTTGAGACAAGTCCAGCATCCCGCTACCCACCGCCTGAGGGGGGTAAGGAAGGGACTTGGCCGTTTTCTTCAGGTTTTCCTCGAGCTGGGCCGGGCTCAGGCCGGGCTGGGCGGAAAGCCAGACCGCCATGGCCCCCGCCACCAAGGGGGTGGCGAAGGAGGTCCCAGTGCAGAGGCCCAGCCCCCCTCCCGGCTGGGCACACGTAAGCTCTGTGCCCGGAGCGGCCAGATCCACATAGGCCCCCTGGGTGCTGTAGGGCGCCGGGGCCCAGCCTGTGGGGGTAGCCTCCAAAGCCCCCACCGCCACCAGGCCCGGCAGGGGGAAGGCCGCGGGGTAGTGGGTGGGGCTTCCGTGCTGGCCCTGGTTCCCCGCCGCCGCGGCCACCGGGTAGCCCTTCTCTAGGGCGAGCGCCAACACCGCGCGCAGGAGTTCCACCGGCACACTCCCCCCCAGGCTCAGGTTGAGCACGGTAGGCCCCTGGGCGTTGTCCAAGACCCAGCAGACCCCCCGCACCACCCGGCTAGCCTTGCAAATCTCGTTCTCGTCGCAGACCCTTACCGGCAGAATCTGGGCCTCGGGGGCCACCCCCAGAACCAGGTAGGCCGCCCCGGTGCCGTGCCCTCCCGGGAAAGCATCCTGGGGGATAGGGTCATCCTCCACAAAGTCGTAGCCGGGGCGCTGGGGAATGCTTTCGTCTACCCCAGTATCCAGCACCGCCACCACCACCCCACGGCCCCGGTGGCCCCGCCCGTGGGCCGCCGGAGCCCCCACCGCTCCGGGGCCATCCAGCCCGCCTAGGTTCCAGAGGCTTTCGGGGTCGGCCTTGTACTCGGGGTCCAGGCTTTCCAGCTCGGCCAGGGCCTGGCCCAGGGGTTTATCAAACCCTACCCGCACCAAATCGCGGGCGCAGGTGTTGCCTAGACTTTCTCGCTCTAGAAGGCTAAAGCCTCGGCCCTCCAGCCGGCTTAGGCTGGCCCTAGGCGGGAGGGAGACCACGGCCACCCCGGCCTCCACCTCCTGCCCCAACCGGCCCAGCACCCCCAGGCTGGCCCTGGCTTCCCGGCCTGCGCTTTGCACCACCACTTCTTGTGGCCCTCCAGGCAGGCTGGGGACGGTGACGTAAATCCGGCTGCCCTCCCGCCGGGTGACTGGGGCCTCAGTTCCGCTGATTCGTACCTGGGCCGAGGAGGCCTCGAGGCCCGAGAGCTGGATTTCGATCTCCTCCCCCACCGCCGCCCGGCCCGGGTACAGGCTGATCGAAGGCGGCTGGGGCGAGCAGGCGACTATCAAAAAGAGCCAGCATAACCAGCAAAAACGCATACCCATCCTCTCTGCTAGGAACGGTGCGACCATCCATGTCGAGCACCCGTATTGGCATGCCCCAGACTCTAGCCCAGGCACCCTTAACGCAAGCTTAAAACCCCGGCCTTGGGGCCAGGCCTAGAAAACCCCCACACCTAGGTTGTAGATGTTATTGATGCTTGCAGGGGAAAGAGGCTGATGGTACAAACCTAAACCGGCCATGGCGAACTCACAGAGGGTATTCGTATTCGGAAGCCGGCTTTTCCCGATCAGAACCGACAGGTTGTTCGCCGCGTTCACCGAACCCAAAGGGAAACTCCCCGCGGGGTTACCGTCTATATAAAAGGTCAGGCTCCCACCCCCCACCACCACGGCCAGCAGGTGCCAGATCCCACTATTGACGGTGGCGTTGGCGGGAAAGCCTCCGCTAGCGGTGAAGGTGTTAGCCCCGATCTGAACCTTGGGGATGGCCTGCCCGCCGCTTTGATCCAGCCAGACGGCGTATCCGGTCTGGCTTTGGGGGTCGTACTTGTCTATGAGGCTGGCGATAAACCCGGAGCCGCACCCCACCACCCGAACCCAGGCCAGGAAGGTGGCGTTCCCGGTGGGGGTAAAGTCGGGGCTATCGGGGGCCTCGAGGTAGGGGCCGTAGAAGTAGAGCGAGCCGTTGGGGGTGCCGGGATCCTGGGCGGGGCCGTGGTTCCCTAGGTCGGGCACCGGATCCAAAAATCCCTGGTTGCCGGAGGAGTCATACACTAGAGCCTTGTCAGGGGAAGCGGAGCCTGGGGGCGGGGCGGTGTCCTGGACCGCGTTGCTCAGAACGGGCTCGTTAAAGCAGTAGAGAACCGCGGGGTTGCCCGAGAGGATGGGGCCGGCCGTAGTGCAGGGGCCGCTTGTCGGCGGAGGAGAGCAGGCCGGCAGGCCGAGCAGGAGCAGAAAGCCAACGAGGATGCGGGTCTTCATCGCCTACCTCCTCTAGGGCAGGGTGCGGAGGGTGGCGTTCCCACCCACCGCCACAAACCGGTCGCAGAGATCCCCCACCACGCCGAAGAGGTAGGTGCCAGGAGCGTTGGCATTGTGGGGGGTCCAGTTCGCGCCGTCGGCCGAGGCCAGGATCGTCCCGCCAGCCCCCACGGCCACGAAGAGGCCCGAGCCATACCCGTAGTCCACCCCCCGCAGGTCCTGGCTGGTACCGGAGGTTTGGGGGGTCCAGTGGATCCCATCGGGGGAGGTCAGGATCCAGCCCCCATTGCCCACGGCCACGAAGAGAGGCCCCCCCGCCGCAGCCGGCCGATAGGCCACCCCGTTCAGGTGGTTAAGGGGATTGGGAGGGTTGACCGTCCCGAAGCTCCAGGCGGCTCCGTTAGCCGAGTAAAGGGGTACGCCGCCCCAGCCCACGGCCACGAAGAGGCCCAGGTCCGGGGCGTAGGCCACCCCGCGTAGGTTCTCCGGGGTGGGGGCGGGGGACAAGGGGGTCCAGCCCCAGCCCGGAGGCCCGCCCGAGGTAAGGATGGTGCCATTGTTCCCCACCACCACGTAGAGGCCCGCCCCGCAGGCCACGTCGTAGAGGCTATCGGTGGTAGAAGAAAAGAGGGCGGTCCAGTTGCCCGGCATGCTCAGGGGGGCGCTCAGGATGGTGCCGTTTTGGCCCACCACCAGGTAGTGGCTCAGGCTCACCCCCGAGCCCAGGAGGGTGTTCGTTGTGGACGAGTTCTGGGCGGTCCAGATAAAGCCGTTGAGGGAGGTGATCAGCCTACCCCCCCAGGCCCGCCGCCACCCAGGTGTTGGGGCTCCGGGTCACGGTGTAGAGGATGTCGGTGGGAAGGATCGGGGCCGACTGTACCGTCCAGGCTGTTCCTCCCGGCCAGGGGCAGCTCGAGGGCGGAGGGCCGCCCCCGCATCCAGCCATAAGGATCAAAAGGATACTTATGGGAATCAGCCTATTCCGCATGGTTCACCTCCTACGCCTGTAGAGTGTAGGTAGTGGGCCCTTAAACCAGCCTTAACGCTCCTTGAAACCGTCCAAGCGGCTGCGGTAGCGCTGGGCCAGAACCGGGTAGTTGGCCTCTTCCAAGAGGGCCACGGCCTCCTCGAGGGTGGCGGGGTCGGCCCTAAGCTCGGCCAGGTTGGCCAGCACCGCCGCAGTCAACACCCACTCGCGTGCCCCACGGGCGGCAGAAAGGGCCTCCTGATAAGCCTTTTCGGCCTCTAAAAGCTGTCCTTGGCGGTGGTACAGGGCTCCCAGGTTGTTCCAGGCCCGGCCTACCGATTCTAGACTCCCGGCCTTCTGGCTCCAGCCCAGCGACTCCCGGTACAAAGCCTCGGCCTCGGCGGCCTGGCCCTGGCGCTCCCGCACCACCCCCAGGTTTAGGGTAACCCTGGCCAGCAGAAGCGGCACCCCCTGGGCCGCCTCCTGGGCCTCGGCCAAAACCCCTTCCGCCCCCACATCGCCCAGCTCAAAAAGCGCGGCAGCCCGGTTGTTGAGCGCATCGATCTGGCGGGCGATCTCGCCCACGGCCAGAAAGCGCACCGCCGCCCGGGCAAAGAGGGCCTCGGCCTCGGCGAAGCGGCCCTGGCCGAAGGCCAGAAGCCCCTTGAGGTTCAGGGCCTCCCCCTGGGGCCAAGCCCCACCCCTGGCCGCCTCTTCGGCGGCTTCCAAAGCCTCGGCCACCTGGCCCAGGCGGAAGAGAATGTTGGCCCGTACCGCTGCCGCCTCGGCTGTAGCGGGCAGGCCCGCCAGCAGCCCCAGGGCTTCCCCATAGCGGCCCAGGCGTTCTAAGGCCCGGGCCTGGTAGAGCTGGGTGGCCTCCTGGGCGGGGGCCTCGGCCAGGATTTCCAAGGCCCTTAGGGGGTTCTCCGAAAGCAGGCGCCGGGCCTCGGCCAAAAGGGCCGTTCCGGCCCGCTCCCGGTCTTCTGGGCCCCACAAGTCCCGGGCCTGGCGGTAAAACCCCAGCGCCTCCCCCAGAGGAAGCTTACGGGCCAGCTCCAGGGCCACCTCCTGGGCCTCGAGGGGCAGGGGAAGCCCCTTGGGCAGGGGGTTGCCAGCCGCGCTCACCAGCCCCTCGCGGTACAGCAGATCCAAAGCCTCGGGTAGCAAGGCCACCACCTCCCCAGCCCGCCTTTTGTCCAGGTACAACGCCCAAAAAGCCCGGCGAACCTCCCGGGGCAAAGGGGTAGGGTCGGGCGCGGCGGGTTCCTCCACCTCCAGCACCCAGCGCACCCCGGGCAGCCCCTGGGCCTCCCGCAGCAAAGCCCGGGCTTCTTCCGCCAGGTTCAGGGCGTAGCGAATCCGGGCCGCCCGGACAAAGCCTTGGTAGACCTCGAGGGCCACCCCCTCGCGGGTGCGCCAGCGCCATTCTTCCAGCTCCTCGCCCAGCCTTACCTCCACGCCCTCTAAAAAAGCCCCCCCATACAGCGAACGTACCTCGGCCAGGTTCAGGGTGTGCAGAGCCTGGCGCAACCGGTGCACGTCGGTGTTTAGGGGCGTGCTCAACACCTCCTCTCCCTCCACCAAACCCAAAGGGCGCAGTTGGTTCAGCGCCACCGAGAGGTTGTTCAAGGGGTCTTGCGCCTCAGGCCAGAACAGCTCGGCCAGGTAGCGCCGGGCCTGGGGGCCTTCCAGGGCCAGGTAGGCTACCAGCAAAAGGGTTTGGTACGGGCAAAGGAATTGCCCTCGAGCTCGAGGCCTCCCAAGGTACGCAGCATGGCCCTAGTCTACCCACCCTCGAGGCCCCCTTTTGGTGAAAACACCCCACCCCTATCTGGGGCGGGGTGCCCAGCCCAAAGGCCGGGTCAGTTTTTGGGTTCGTTGGGCCACTGCCCCACAATTCCCGGGGCAGCCCACTCCATGCTGGCCTGGTTGGCCCCTGGCTTGTCGGAGTAGATGGGGTACACCTGGCCCGCCGGAACCCGCAAAATGCCATTGCGGTCGCGGATGGGGCCGGTGAAGGGGCTAAACTTGCCCGCTTTCATGGCTTCGTAACGGGCCATTACCAGGTCGTAGACGGTGGTCTGTTTGCCGGTGAGCTTATCGGTCACCCGCTTGGCCTTAAGGGCTGGCACAAAGGCCGGGTTGATGGGCACGCCGAACTCGCCGCCCAGCTCCACCGCGCCCTCCTTGAGCAGCCACCAGTAGTCCACCTTGTCCAGGTTTCGGTTGGTGTAGGTGCCATTGCGCACCTTGCTCAAAAAGTCGATGTAAATCTTCTCCCAGCGCACTAGCTGGCCCGAGGGCACGGTCTTGGGGGAGAACTTCTGCATGGGCGAGTAGTGGCCAAAAGCCGGCAGGTTGCGCTTGGCTGCGGCCTGGATGACCGCCGGGGTATCCTCGGTGAAGGCGAAGACATCGTTGCCCTGGGCCATCAGGGCGTTGGTGGCCTCGGTGGCCTTGGCCGGGTCGAACCAGGCGTTAATCCAGCGCACGTTGATGGTGGCCCGAGGGTTAACCTCGCGTACCCCCAGGGCAAAGGCCGAGATATGGCGCTTGACCTCGGGGATGGGGAAGGCCGCCACATAGCCCACCTTGCCGCTCTTGGTCAGGGCCCCGGCAATCAGGCCGTTGAGGTAGTACACCTCGTTGAACTCGGCCAGATAGGTCATCACGTTGGGGGCCCGCTTATACCCGGTGGCATGGCCGAAGAGCACCTCGGGGTACTTCTTGGCCGCGTTCAGCACCCCGTCCATGTAGCCGAAGCTGGTGGCAAAAATCACCTTGCAGCCCTCGCTCACCAGCTTGTCGATGGTGGGCTCGACCTGGGCCTCCGGCACCGACTCCACATAGGCGGTCTCGAGCCAGGGCAAAGCCTTCATGGCCTCCTTGCGGCCCACGTCGTGGGCGTGGCTCCAGCCGTAGTCGCCGATGGGGCCTACGTAAATCCAGCACGCTTTGAGCTTGTCCTGGGCCAAACCGAAGCCCACCACCCACACCGCCAACAGTAAAAAGAGGGTCTTTTTCATGCCTGCCTCCTTGTGCCAGAACGCCTCGCTGTACGGGAGCCCGGACAACCGTCTAGGCTGTGCCAAATCCTACCCCAAGCCGGCGCAGCAGGGAACGGTAGGCGATGGCCACCCGGTCGGACTTGAGGTGGAGCTCGGCCTGGAGGTCGAGCGGCAGCCGCTCGGGGCGTTGCGACTCCACAATGGGAATGTCCTGCGCGGCTACCTGATCCTGGAAGGCGCGAATCTCCTCGTCGGACAGATCGCCGTAGTTCATGGCCACATAAAACCAGCCCAACGACTCGAGCTCGCTTCGGGGGGTGACCGCCATGAAGATGGCCAACACCCGCCCCTCCTCGTCCTGCTTGCGGAAGTAGGCGGCCAGGGGCCCCAGCACCTCGTAGGTGTAGCGCACGTAGCGCCCTACGCCAGTCCCGTCGGGGTTGGGCTGGTAGACCCGGATGTCCCGCGCCACGATGCGCTCGCCCAAGACCTCCACCTCGTAGTCGGGAATCTCAGGGTAGGCAGGGTCGCCCAGAAAGCCGGCGTGCACGAAGGGAAAGTGGGCCACATCCAGAAAGTTCTCCACCACCCTGGGCGCACTGGCCCGGAAGGCATAGGGGCCACACATCACCGTGCGGAACCCCGGCTGGCCCCACTCGTAGAAGGGCGGCAGGGAAGCCTGGGGCTCGGCCAGGGCCACCCAGAGCATCCCGTAGGCCTCCCGGCTGGGGTAGACCCGGGCCTGGGCCTTGGCCGGAGGGGTCTGGCCAGCGTGGGCGGGGAAACGCACGCAGCGCCCTCCTGCGGCATAGGCCCAGCCGTGGTAGGGGCAGATGACCTCGCCGTTTTGCACCCGGCCCAGCGAGAGCCGGGCCCCCCGGTGGATGCACAAATCCTGCCAGACCTCGAGGCCCTCCCCCACCGCCACGGCCACCACCTCTTCCCCCAGCACCCTAGCCGCCAGAAGCCCTTTCTCCCGCACCGCCGCGCTCATCGCCACAGGGTGCCAGTGGTGGTACAGCACCTCGCCCATAGTCCCAGACTATACCCAAACTACCGCCGCCCGCGCTCGTAGGGCAGGCCCAGGGCCTCGGGGGCGGCCCCCTGCCGCCGCCGCCAGGCCACCAGGGCCAGCACCACGATTACTAGTGCATAGGGCAAGGCCTGCAGAAAAACCGAGGGAATGGCACTATCCTGCAGGGCGAAACCCAGATAGTACAAGAGGCCGAAAAAGTAGGCCCCCAGCACCGCCCGCAAAGGCTCCCAGGCCACAAAGATGGTCAGGGCAATGGCAATCCAGCCCAGCTGGTTGGTCATGCCCTCGGTCCAGCTACTGCGGTAGCTCACCGCCAGAAAGGCCCCGGCCAGCCCGGCGAACATTCCCCCCGCCGCCACCGCCCAGTAGCGCACCCGGTAGACCGGGATGCCCAGCAGATCGGCAGCCGCCGGGTTCTCCCCCACCGAGCGCAGCACCAGTCCGGCATGGGTCAGGTAAAGGAAGGCCCACAACGCCACCGCCAGCCCAAAGCCCAGGTAGACAAAAGGCATCTCCGGCAGCGGGGCCAGCAACGGCTGCCCCTCGAAGCGCTTGCCCAGAAGCCCGGCCAGCCCCAGGCCCAGCATGGCCAGGGCCAGCCCCGAGACGAACTGGTTGGCCCGCAGGCTGATGGCTACAAAAGCGTGCGGCAGGGTAAACAGCCCCCCGGCCAGCACCCCCGCCAGCACCCCCAGCCCCCCTGAGCCGGTGGTCTGGGCAGTGGCAAAGGCCGCCAAGGCCCCCACCGCCATCATCCCCTCGACCCCCAGGTTCACCACCCCGGCCCGCTCGTTGAGCAGGTTACCCAAGGCGGCAATCAGGATGGGGGTGCCGAAAATCACCGAGCGCAACAGCGCAGCCCAGACCTCTTCCACAACCTACCTCCCCCAGCGCACGCGGTGCTGGGCAAAGAAATCGCTGGCAATCAGAAAGAGCAAAAACAGCCCGCTGAACACGTCCATCACCCTGAAGGGCATCTGGAAGGCTACCTTGAGCACATCCCCCCCGGCGAAGAGCACCGCCATCAGAAAAGCGGTGAGGATGGCCCAGGCCGGCTGGCCTCGAGCCAGATAGGCCACGATGATGGCGCTGAAGCCGTAGCCCAGGGTGATGTTGCTGGAGTCGAGCAGCTTTTTGTGGATGCTGGCCACCTCCCCCACCCCGGCCAGCCCGGCCAGTCCACCGGTAATCAGGGCAGCCACAAGCAAGGTCGGCCCCACCGGGATGCCCACGTAGCGCGCGGCCTGGGGGTTGGCCCCCACCACCCGCAGGCGGAAGCCCAAGGTGGTGCGGGAGAGCAAAAACTGTAGCAGTAAGGCCAGCAAAACCCCCAGCACCAGGGTGGGCCAGTGCACCAGGGTGCCGGGTAAAGTAGGCAGCACCGCCTGGGGGGGAAAGGGGTCGGTGAAGGCAAAGCCAAACAGGCTGCGGCCCCGCCAGGGCCCCTGCACCAGATACTGCACCAGGTAGTAGGCGATGTAGTTGAGCATCAGGGTGGTGAGGATTTCGTTCACCCCTAGCCCGGCCCGCAGCAGCGCAGCCACCAGGGCGTAGGCCGCCCCAGCCAGGAAGCCTGCCAGGAACATAGTGGGCAGCATCCAGGGCGCCTCTATAGGCCAGAACAAAGCCACCCCCGCCGCCGCCGTAGCCCCTATGGCGATCTGCCCTTCGGCCCCGATGTTGTAAAACTGGGCCCGGAAGGCCAGGCTGAGCCCGGCCCCCACCAAAATCAGGGGAATGGCCCGGCGCAACACCTCGGCCCAGCCGTTGGGGTCGGCCAGGGTACCGCGCAGCAGGGTGGCGTAGGCGGTGAGGGGGGGCACCCCGTAGGCCCAGAAGACCAGCCCCGCCACCCCCAAAGCCGCCAGAATGGCCAGGGCCACCGCGGCGGCCTGCCGCCAGGGGGAGGGGCTGGGCAGGTATTCAAGCCGCAAGGTTCCCTCCGGTCATGAGAAGGCCGAGCTGCTCGCGCGAAAGCTCCTCCACGGCAAAGGGGCCCTTGAGGCTGCCCTGGTAGAGCACCCCGATGCGGTCGCACAGGGCCAAAAGCTCTTCCAAATCCTCCGAGACCAGCAACACCGCCGCGCCCTGCTGGGCCTTTTGCAAAAGCACCTGGTGCACCAGCTCGGTGGCCCCCACGTCCAGACCATAGGTGGGGTGCACCGCCAGAACCAGCCGGGGCGATCCGGCCAGCTCGCGGGCCAGAATGACCTTCTGGATGTTGCCCCCCGAGAGCAGGCGGGTGGGGGTGGCGGGGCCAGGGGTGGCGATATCCAGGGCCCGGATGCGCTCCTGGGCCAAGGCCCGGTAGGCCGCCGGCTGGGTCAGCCACCCCCGGGCCAGGGGAGGACGGTGGAAGGTGCGCAGGGCCAGGTTTTCGGCCACGCTCAGGCTGGGCACGGTGCCCATCTGGATGCGGTCTTCGGGGATGTGGGCCACCCCTTGCGCGAAGAGCTGGGCCGGGTTTGGCCCAAGCGGCTGCCCCGCCAACAGCACCCGTCCTCCCTCGAGCCGCCTCAGCCCCGCCAACACCTCCACCAGCTCGCTCTGGCCGTTGCCGGCCACCCCGGCTAAGCCCAGCACCTCGCCGGCCCTAAGCGCGAAGCTCACCCCCCGCAAAGCCAGCGGGCCCCGGTTGGAGCGGGCCTCGAGGCCCTCTACCTGCAACACCACCTCACCCAGCTCTGCGGGCTTTCGTTTGCGCTCGAAGCTCACGTTGCGCCCCACCATCAGCAAGGCCAGCTTTTCCCGGCTGGCCTCCGAGGCCGCCAGGCTGCCCACCACCCGCCCCCGGCGCAGCACCGTAGCGCGGTCGGCGATGGCCAAGACCTCCTCGAGCTTGTGCGAGATGAAAATGAGCGACTTACCGGCCTGGCGCAGCTCCCGCATCACCCGGAAGAGAGCCTGGGCCTCCTGGGGGGTGAGCACGCTAGTGGGCTCGTCGAGGATGAGCACCTTGGCCCCGCGTAAAAGGGCCCGCACGATCTCCACCCGTTGCTTTTCCCCTGGGGAAAGGTCGGCGATGCGGGCCATGGGGTTCACCTCCAGGCCGTAGCCCTGGGCAATGCGCTCAATCAGGGGAACGATGCGGCGGGCCGGCCAAAGCGGGCTGCCGATACCTAAAGCCAGGTTCTCGGCCACGGTATGCCGGCCCACCAGCATGGGGTGCTGCGGCACCAGACCGATGCCCAGCCGCAAGGCCTCGAGGGGAGAGCCGATGTGCACGGGCCGGCCCTCCAGCAGTATCTGGCCCGCATCGGGGCGGTAGAGACCATAGAGGATAGAGACCAGGGTGCTCTTGCCGGCCCCGTTTTCGCCCAGAAGGGCCAGCACCTCGCCGGGGTAGACCTCGAGGCTCACGCCGTCGTTGGCCACCACCCCGGGGAAGCGCTTGGTGATATTTTGCAGCCGCAAAAGAGGCTCCGCCATCGCCGCAAATCATAACGCAAAGCCAGTGAACCGAGGCGGGGGTTTTGAAGCTTTAGCCCTCGGCAGGGGCCGATGGTTTGGCGCTTTCCACCAAGCCACCTTCTAGCAAGGGCAGTAGCTGGGCGGCGGTGGCGATGGCGATGGCCTCGGGGGTCTTGCTACGGGTGAGGGGCAGGCCAATGGGACAGGTGACGCGGGCTAAATCGGCAGCCGAAAAGCCCTGCTGGGCGAGCTTTTGTTGAAAGCGGCGCCACTTGCCCTCGGAGCCAATAAGCCCCATAAAGCCTAAATCGCCCCGGCGAAGGGCGGCCTCGAGCACGAATAAATCCTCGGCGTGGTCGTGGGTCATGACCACAAGGTGGGCCCCGGCAGGCAGATCGTGCACCAGGCTATCGAGGATGGGGGCAGGGCACAGCCTCACCTGGGCCTGCCCTGGCGCCAGCCCCTCGAGCCTTTCGGGGGCCAGCATGGCCGCCCTCGAGTCGGCCAGCCAGAGCTCGATGGGCAGAAGGGAAAGCACCCTGGCCAAAGCCAGCCCCACATGCCCCACCCCAAAGATGGCCACGCAAGGGCGGTGCGGGTTCACCCCCTCGAGCAAAAGGGTCACCTCCCCCCCGCAACACTGCACCCCGTACTCGGCGGGGGCCTTCTCGGTGAGCCGCAGGGTGTGGAGCTGGGGCACGACAAGCCCCCCCTGGGCCAGCATCTGCCGGGCCAGGGCCACCGCGGTGGCCTCGAGGTTACCCCCGCCAATGCTGCCGTAGGTGGCCTCTGCCGTGACCAGCATCTTGGCCCCGGCCTCGCGCGGGGCGTGGCCACGCACCGAGAGCAGCGTGACCAGCACCAGCGGCACCTGGGCCTGGGTCAGGTGGGCGAGGTGCTCAAACCAGCGCATGACCTCCCCTTAGACTAGCCCCACGCCTCCAGCTCCTCCATGGGAAGAGGCTCGAAAAAGGCTGGGTCTACCCTTCCCAATGGCCCCCAGCCTGCGCTTTTTAGGCCTCTCCAAGGGTACCAGGCGGGCGCAGGGCCGGCCCTCGTGGGCCAGATGAACTCCTCCCCCTTACACACCCGCTCGAGCAGGCTCGGGAGATGGGCCTGGGAGATATCTATAGGCATCGGCTTACCCCCTCAATCCCCCGAGACCGGCGCCTGCTGCCGCACCCGCTCGATGGCCCAGTAGACCGCCTCGGGGGTAGCCGGCGAGGCCAGCTCCACCACCCCCCCTGGGCCAAAGGCCGCTATCGCATCGCGCAGGGCTTCCCGCACCGAGATAGCCAGCATCAAGGGGGGCTCGCCCACCGCCTTGGAGCCGTAGACCACCCCCGGCTCGCTGGCCCTGGGCAAAAGCCGCACGTGGAAGACCGGGGGCAGCTCGGCAAAACTGGGCAGCTTGTAGGTGCTGGCCGAGCGGGTGGCCACCTGGCCCTTAGCATCCCAGCGCAAATCCTCCAGGGTGAGCCAGCCCAGGCCCTGGATAAAGCCCCCCTCCACCTGGCCCAGGTCCACCAGGGGCGAGAGCGAGTCGCCCACATCGTGCAGGATGTCCACCCGCAAGAGGCGGTACTGGCCGGTAAAGCCGTCCACCTCCACCTCGCTCACCGCGGCCCCGAAGGCGTAGTAGTGGAAGGGCTTACCCCACATCCGCCCCTTGTCCCAGTGAAGCCCAGGGGTGCGGTAGAAGCCATCGGCGAAGAGCGGCACCCGCTGGGCGTAGGCGGCCCGCACCACCTCGGCGAAGCCCAGGCGCTCCTCGGGCCGCCAGAGGCTATAGACCTGGCCCTCCTCAAAGACCACATCGGCAGGGTGGACACCAAAGCGCTGGGCGGCCACTTCGGCTAGCCGAGCCTTGATCTTCTCACAGGCGGCCCGCACCGCGGCTCCGTTCAGGTCGGCCCCGGTGGAAGCGGCAGTGGCCGAGGTGTTGGGCACCTTGTCGGTGCGGGTGGGCATGATTCGGATGGCCCCCAGGGGCACCCCCAGGGCCTGGGCGGCAATCTGCATGACCTTGGTGTGCAGGCCCTGGCCCATCTCGGTGCCGCCGTGGTTGACCTGCACCGAGCCATCCTGGTAGACCAGCACCCAGGCCCCGGCCTGGTTGAAGGCGGTCAGGTTGAAGGAGATGCCAAACTTGACCGGGGTGATGGCCATGCCCCGCTTACGGTGGGGGTTTTGCGCGTTGAAGCGGGCTATCTCGGCCCGGCGTGCGGCAAAGTCGGCCATCTGCAAGAGTTCCTGCCAGATCAAAGGGAGCCGCTCGGCGTCCTTGACCTCCTGGCCGTAATGGGTAATGCGGCAGTCGAGGGGGGGGCGGCCTGGGGCCGAAGGGCGCACCCCGTAGAGGTTGCGCGCCCGCACCTCCTCCGGCGGCAGGCCCAGCGAGGCCGCCACCCGGCTCATCACCTCCTCGATGAAGACCATACCCTGAGGCCCGCCAAAACCGCGGAAGGCGGTCTGGGAGGTTTTGTGGGTCTTGCAGACCCGGCCCACCACCTCGAGGTTAGGGATGTAGTAGGCGTTGTCCACATGGCAGACCGCCCGGGCTAGCACCGCCTCGCTCAGGTCAAGCGACCAGCCCCCATCGGCGTAAAGCTCCATCCACAAAGCCTGCACTAAGCCCTCCTCGCTATAGCCCACCTTCCAGCGGGCAAAGAAGGGGTGGCGCTTGCCGGTGAGGGTGATGTCTTGCAAGCGGTTGAGCCGCACCCGCACGGGCCGGCGGGTCAGGTAGGCCCCCAGCGCGGCCACTGCTGCGTAGGGGTTGGCCTGCACCTCCTTGCCGCCAAACCCTCCGCCCATCCGCAGGCACTGCACCACCACCCGGTGGCGCGGCCAGCCCAGCACCTGGGCCACGATCTCCTGGGTCTCGGAGGGGTGCTGGGTGGAGGCGTGCACCAGGAGGTTATCGGTCTCGTCCAGCAGGGCCAGCGAGGCCTGGGTCTCGAGGTAGAAGTGCTCCTGCCCCCCCAGCTCGAGTTCCCCCTCCAGCACCCGGGGCGATTCCCGCAGGGCCTGGGCCACCTCGCCGCGCCGGGCCTGCAACCTGGCCCCCTGGAAACTCCCCTGGGCGATGGCCTCGGCGAGGCTCAGGATGGCCGGAAGCGGCTCGTACTCGACCACCACCTGCTCGGCCCCCAGCCGGGCTGCTTCCTCGCTCTCCCCCAGCACCCAGCAGACCGCCTGGCCGTGGTACATCACCTCGGAAGGAAAGAGCGGCTCGTCGCCCTTGAGGCCGCTATCGTTCTTTCCCGGCACATCCGCTCGGGTGAGCACCCGCACCACCCCCGGCACCCCATAGGCCGGCGCGGTCTCCAGCCGCAGGATGCGGGCGTGGGCATGGGGGGCCTGCACCGGCCAGGCGTGGAGGGCCTGGGGGTAGCGCGGCCATAGGTCGTCGGTGTACAGGGCCCGCCCGGTTACGTGTTCTCTGGCCGACTCGTGGGGAATGGCCCGCCCCACCACCTTCATACCGCCACCTCCTGGGTCTCGGTGTAGAACTTGTGCAAAAGGCTGGCCAGCATGGCGCTGCGGTAGGCCGCGCTGCCGCGGTGATCGTCGATGGGTTTGAACTCGCCCCGGACCAGCTCGGCTGCCGCCCGCACGGTGCGGGGTTCCCAGGGCTTGCCCTGCAGGAAAGCCTCGGTCTTGTAGGCCCGCACCGGGGTAGGGGCCACCCCTCCTAAGCCAATCCGAATAGCGGCCACCCGGCCCTCTTCCAGGTGCAAAGCAAAGGCCGCGGCCACGGTGGAGATGTCGTCTAAGGGGCGCTTGGCCACCTTGTAGAAGCGGGCCAGTGGGGCCAGGGGGAGGGGAATCCGCACCGCTTTAATGACCTCGCCAGGGGCCAGCACGGTCTGGCGGTAGCCCTGGAAGAACTGCTCCAACGGCACCACCCGCTCACCTGCCAGGCTCACCAGCACCACCTGGGCCCCCAGGGCCAAAAGCACCGGCGGCCCGTCGCCAATGGGCGAGGCGGTGGCCAGGTTGCCTCCTAAGGTGGCCCGGTTGCGGATCAGGCGGGAGGCAAACAGGGGAAACCACGCCGCCAAGAGGGGAACCCGCCCAGCCAGACGGCGCTCGAGCTCGGAAAGAGGCAAAGCCGCCCCTACCTCCAAATAGTCTTCCCTCCAGACCAGGCCCTGTAGCTCGGGCACCTGGCTCAGGTCGAGGAGCACCCCAGCCCGGGCGAAGCGCTGGTTCACCTCCACCCCCCAGTCGGTGCCCCCCGCCAGCAGCCGGGCCTGGGGGTGCTGGGCCAGCCGGGCCAGAAGCTCGGCCAGCGAGGTAGGCCGGTAGAAGCAGCCCTGAGGGCTTTCGTAGGCCAGGGGCCCTGGCGGGGCCACGGGCGCCTCGAGCCGCTGGGCCAGGGGGTCTTGAGGGGGAGGAGCCCCCAAAGAAAGGGCGGCATCGCGGATGGGGCGGTAGCCGGTGCAACGGCAGAGGTTACCGGAGAGGGCCTCGAGGTCGAAGCCTTCCCGGCCTTTGCGGTAGTACTCCGCGGCCAGGCTCACCACAAACCCCGGGGTGCAGTAACCACACTGTGACCCTCCCTGGAGCATGGCCTCTTGCACCGGGTGCAGCGCCTCAGGGCGGCCTAGCCCCTCCACCGTCCAGACCTCCCGCCCGGCCAGGCAGGGCAGGGGCAGCAAACAGCTATTGACCGCCTCGAAGCGCGCGCCCACCCCATCCGGCTGCAAGAGCAAGACCGCACAGGCCCCGCACTCCCCCTCGGCGCAGCCCTCCTTGCTGCCGGTCAGGCCCTGCTGGCGCAGCCAGGCGAGCAGGCTCAGGTGGGGGTCCACCCCGTCCACCCGCACGCTTTGCCCGTTCAGCGTAAAGCTAATCTCGCCCACTAAAACCTCTCTCGGCCTTCCTAACTTTGAAGGTCTATTCTACCCCTGGCCCAGGCTCGATCCGGTGCGCGGTTTACAAACAAGCCCTTTAGTCCTCAAGGGGGGTGGGTTCGTCCTTGGGGCTTTCCCGCTCCTGGGCCAAAGAGAGGCGGGCTAGCGCGAGGGCCAGCACATGCACACCCCGGGCGATGTCCTCGGGGGCGGCGTACTCGTCGGGGCGGTGGCTCACCCCACCCCGGCAGGGGATGAAGAGCATCGCCGTGGGGGCAATACGGGCCATAAACAAGGCGTCGTGGTAGGCCCGGCTCACCATCAGTTTGAACCTGACCCCAGCATCGCCACAGGCCGCCACCAGTGCCTTCAGCACTTCTGAGCCCGATTTGGCCGGAGGATCCATGTTGATAATCTCCACGCTATAGCGGATATCCCGGCGGGTACAGACCTGCTCTACGCCCTGGATAATCTGGCGGATCACCTGGTCGCGGCGGGACTGCTCCACATCGCGCACATCTATCTCGAGCTTGACCTGGCTGGGGATGCTGTTGACCGCATTGGGGTAGACCTGGCAAAAGCCGGTGGTGGCTACGGTGTTGATGCTGCCGCTGTTTTTAGCGAAGGCTTCTACCCCCAGGATAATCTCTGCGGCAGCGCAAAGTGCATCGCGCCGCTCGGGCATTAGCACCCCTCCGGCATGCCCCCCTGCCCCCTCCAGGCTCACCTGTAGCGAAGCTGGCGCAGCAATGGCCGTGACCACCCCCAAGGGAATCCCTTCCTGCTCCAGCACCGGCCCCTGCTCGATGTGTAGTTCCACAAAGGCCGCATAGTAGCCGGAGGGCAGCAGCACCTCCTCTAGGCTGCCCATGTAGCCCGCCTCCCAACGCACCTCCTCCAGGCTGCGCCCTTCAGCATCTCTGAGCAGGCGCAGCGACTCCGGGGTAAGCACCCCAGCCAAGGCCCGGCTGCCCAGACAGCCAATACCAAAGCGGGTAGGCTCCTCCGCAGCAAAGACCAGCAGCTCGATGGAGCGAAAGGGCTTGAAGCCGGTGCGCTGCAACGCCCGAATAGCCTCGAGGCCCCCCAGCACCCCCACCACCCCGTCGTACATCCCGGCGTAGGGGATAGCGTCGATGTGCGAACCGGTGGCCACCACCGGTAGGTCGGGGGCGCTGCCTTCCCAGCGGGCAAAGAGGTTCCCTAGGGCGTCCTCCCGCACCTGTAGGCCAGCCTCGAGGAAAAGCTGCTTTAGGTAGGCCCGGGCCTCGAGGTCGGGCTTGGTGTAAACGACGCGGGTAATAGCTGGCTTGGGCGTCTCGGAAAACGCCGCCAGAGTCTCAATCTCGCGCTGAATGCGTTCCTGGTCAACCAAGGGTCGTACAAGCATAAAAGCTCCCCATGCGCTCTCTAAAGTCTATCCCATCGCAACCCCACCCCGCCGTATGATGCCGGGGGCATGACGATCTGGCTGGCCTTGCTCCTGGACTGGCGCCTGGGCGAACCCCCGCCCCCACTGCATCCCGTGGTCTGGATGGGGCGCTACCTGGCCTGGGCCGATGGCCAGCGCCGGCCCGGCTGGGAAAAGGGGCAAGGGGCCTTCTGGCTTCTCGTAGGCGGCCTTTTGGTCGGAGGCCTGGCCTGGACAGCCAGTTGGCTTTTAGCCCACCTGCCGGCCTACCTCGAGCTGCCCCTACTGGCTATTCTGCTCAAGCCCAGCTTCGCCTTTCGCCTGCTGCTACGAGAGGTGCAAAAGGTGGAGGAAGCCCTGGGGCAGAGCCTCGAGGCCGCCCGGTGTCAGCTCGCCCGGCTGGTCAGCCGGCCCACCTGTTGCCTAGGCCCAAATGAGGTGCGCGAAAGCGCCTTAGAATCTCTGGCGGAGAACCTCTCCGATAGCCTGGTGGCGCCGCTGTTCTGGTTTGTGTTGTTGGGCCTGCCGGGAGCCTATGTGTACCGTTACCTCAACACCGCCGACGCCATGTGGGGCTACCGTACCCCCCGCTACCAGGCCTGGGGCTGGGCGGCGGCCCGCCTGGATGATCTGGCCAACTGGCTGCCGGCCCGCCTCACCGGCCTGGCCTTGCTGGGCTCGCTCTGCTGGGCGGCCCTAGCCCGCGAGGCTCGGCGCACCCCCTCGCCCAACGGAGGCTGGCCCATGGGGGCTTTGGCCCTGTACCTGGGGGTGCGGCTGGGTAAGCCGGGGGTTTACCTGCTCAACCCCCAAGCCCCCCCACCCAGTCCTGTGGCCTTTACCCAAGGGCTAGCCCGCTGCCGGCGGGTGGGTTGGGTTTTAGCTCTAACCTTAGGACTGCTGGAGTTGCTATGATCGACGACGTACTCAAACCCATCCACGGAGGCACCGACAGCGGCCCCCCGCCCCGCTTCGACTTCTCCACCAATGCCAATGCCCTAGGCCCCGACCCCCACGCCCTACAAGCGGTGCAGGCGGCTGACCCCTCCCGCTACCCCGACCCCTTGTACACCGTGTTGCACCAGGCTATCGCAGCCTTTCACCAGGTAGCGCCCGAGCAGGTGGCGGTAGGCACCGGCACCAGCGAGCTCATTCACCGGCTGGTACGCTGGCGCTGGCTACGGGGGCCCATGCTCATCCTGCCCCCTACCTTCTCGGAGTATGCCCGGGCTGCCCAGCCTGCCGAGCTACCCCTGTTGCAGGCCCACAGCCCGGAGGAGTTCCTGCAGCTTCTGCCCCGGGCCACCCTGGCCTTCCTCTGCGTGCCCAACAACCCCACCGGCGAGGTCTACCCTTTCCTGGCCGAGGCGGCCCAGACCGCCCAGCGGCACCGCGCGACTTTGGTTCTCGATCTGGCCTACCACGCCCTCACCCAAAACCCACCCCCCCTGCCCCAAGGGGTCTGGCGGCTGTATGGCCCCAACAAAGCCCACGGCCTGACCGGGGTGCGGGCGGGCTACCTGGTGGCCCCGGTGGATCTGACCCATTTTCGCCACCTGGCCCCCAGCTGGGTACTTTCGGTTCACGGAGAGGCTTTCCTGCGAGCCAGCCTCGAGCCCCCTTCCCAGACCTGGGTAGCCCAGACCCGGCAGACTCTTTGGCGCTGGCGCCGGGAACTGGCTCAAGGGCTGCGCAAGCTAGGCCTCGAGGTCCAGGAAGGGCAGGCCAACTTCCTCTTGGTGCGGGTGGGCCCAGCCACCCAGGTAGCCCAGGCCCTGCGGGCTCGAGGCCTGCGGGTGCGCGACTGCACCTCTTTCGGCCTAAACGAGTACCTGCGCCTCTCGGCCCAACCCCCCGAGGCGCAAAAAGCCCTCTTAGAGGCGCTGGCCGATCTCCTCGCATCCAACTGGAAAGCATGGTAGACTGGGCCACATGACCGGGAGGTGGTTTTTTAGGTAGGCCCGCGGGGGATGCCTGTCTCCCGTGGGCGGCCTGTGGGCCGCCCCTCGCTTTTGGAGGCTCGATGGATCTAAATCAGGCGCTGGAGCAAATAGGCAAAGCCCCCACCTTGGAACACCTGCAAGCCCTCAAGGTGCAGTACCTGGGCAAAAACGGCCAGATCACCCAGGCCCTCAAAAGCCTGGGCCAGCTCCCCCCCGAGGCCCGCCGGGAGCGGGGACAAGAGCTCAACACCTGGAAAAAAGCCCTGGAAGAAGCCCTGCAAACCCGGGAAAAAGAGCTTCGCCAAGAGGCTCTAAAAGCGCAGCTCGAGCGAGAAACCCTCGATGTCTCGCTGCCTGGCTATGCCTTTCCCGCTGGGGGGCTGCACCTGACCAGCCTGATCCTGGGAGAACTGGTGAACCTCTTCCGCCGCTTGGGCTTCAGCGTGGTGGAGGGCCCCGAGGTAGAAAGCGAATTCTTCAACTTCGACGCCCTCAACATGCCGGAGTGGCATCCCGCCCGCGACATGCAAGACACCTTCTGGGTCGACCTAAAGCCCCCCTTCACCCTCCAAGGCCCCCTGGGTGAGACGGTCAACGACCTGGGGGGTGCGGTGCTGCGCACCCACACCTCGGGCATGCAGATCCGCTATATGATCCAGCACACCCCGCCCTTCCGCATCGTGGTGCCAGGCCGGGTCTTCCGCTACGAGCAGACCGATGCCAGCCACGAGGCTATGTTCTATCAGCTCGAGGGCCTGGTAGTGGGGCCCAATATCACCATGGCCGACCTCAAGGGGGCCATTCACGAGCTGGCCCGGGGACTCTTCGGCAAGGAGGGCAAGGCCCGTTTCCAGCCCACCTACTTCCCCTTTGTGGAGCCAGGGGCCCAGTTCGCCATGTGGTGGCCTGAGCGAGGAAAGTGGCTCGAGCTGGGCGGGGCAGGCATGGTGCACCCCTATTTGTTCCGCGCGGTGGACGACTACCGCGCCCGCCAGGGCCTGCCCCGGGTCTATGAGGGCATGACCGGCTGGGCCTTTGGCATGGGGGTAGAGCGCCTGGCCATTTTGCGCTATGGCATCCCCGACATCCGCTACTTCTACCAAAACCGCCTTTCCTTCCTGCGGCAGTTTAGATAAGCGAGGTTGGCGTGAAAATCGTCTATAGCTGGCTGCAAGAGTTCCTGCCCGAGGCCCCAGCCCCCCAGCGCCTGGAAGAGCTTTTGGCCGGGCTGGGCCTCGAGACCGAGTCCATCCAAACCCTTCCCGCCCCCCACCCCCAGGTGGTCTTCGCCCGGGTGCTGGCGATCGAACCGCTGCCAGGCCGACAGGTGCGCAAGCTCATCCTGGATATCGGCCAGGAAGTAGCGGTAGTCTCTGGAGCCCCCAACGCCCGCGCCGGGATAGGGGTGGCCCTAGCCCTACCCGGAGCTGTACTGCCTGATGGCAGCAAGCTGGAGGAGCGGCGCATTGCTGGGGTGGCCTCCTGGGGCATGGCCCTTTCCCCCAAGGAGCTGGCCTTGGGTGAGTATGCCGGTGGATTGATAGAGCTTCCCCCCGAGGCCCTGCCCCCCGGCACCCCCTTAGCCGAGGTCTGGGGGCCGGAAACGGTTTTGGAGGTAGAGATTACCCCCAACCGCCCGGACTGGCTTTCGGTCTACGGGGTGGCCCGGGATCTGGCCGCTACCGGCCTCACCCTGGTCTCCCCCAACGCCAAACCTCAGACCCGCTCCCTGCCCCTGCCCTTCGGAGCCTGGATCGAGGACCCCCAGGCTTGCGACCGCTTTACCCTCTCCTACGCCCGAGGCCTGCGGGTAGGCCCCAGCCCCCTTTGGGTGCAGCGCCGCCTCTTTGCCGCGGGAATGCGCCCCATCTCCAACGTGGTGGACGCCACCAACTACACCATGCTGGAGCTGGGCAACCCCATGCACGCCTTCGACGCCCGCTACATCCGCGAGGGGTTGGTGGTACGGCGGGCCCAGCCAGGGGAAAGGCTGCGCACCCTAGACGGCCAGGAGCGCGTCTTGAGCCCGGAAGACCTGCTGATTGCGGTGAAGGAAGGCAGCCAGAGCCGTCCTGCTGGGCTGGCTGGTATCATGGGGGGAGCCGACGACGAAATCCGCGAGGATACCACCGCCATTGCCCTCGAGGTGGCCCATTTCGACCCGGTGCGCATCCGCCAGAGCGCCAAACGCCACGGACTCAAAACCGAGGCCTCCTACCGCTTTGAGCGGGGGGTAGACCCCGACGGCCAGCACCGGGCTGCCGACCGCTGCTTGGCCCTGCTGCAGGACTGGGCCGGTTCCGGGGTAGAGGTGGCCACCGAGCGGATCGACCTCAACCATACCCAGCCCCCCCAGGCCATCCCCTTCCGCCCCACCTACACCTCAAGGCTAATGGGGATGGACTACCCCGAAGCAGAGCAGCTCGGCATATTACAACGCTTGGGCTGCGCCGTGGCCCCCGGCCCCCAAAGCGGGGTCTATCTGGTCACCCCACCCCGCCACCGCGTCGACCTGGCCATAGAGGAAGACCTGGTGGAGGAGGTGGCCCGTATTGTGGGCTACGACCAGATTCCCACCACCCTGCCCAGCTTCTTCCCTCACCCCGACAACCTAGAGGTGGAGGCCCCTTATCAGGCCCTCGAGCGGCTCAAGCAGGTCATGGCCGGCCTGGGCTTCCAGGAAGTCATCAACTACGCCTGGAGTTCGCCGGAGGAGTGCGCCCTGCTGCGCGCCCCAGCCCCCACCATCTACATGCAAAACCCCCAGACCCCCGAGCGTACCGCCTTGCGCACCGCACTCTACCCAGGTCTATTGCGCAACCTGCAGACCGCTTTGGCCCAGGGTGAGGAGGGGCCCTTCCTGCTCTTCGAAGTAGGCCACGTCTTTCAGGCCCAGGAGACCCCCCACCTGGCGGCTTTGCTCTCGGGCGAAGCCATACCAGGCCGCTGGCAGCCGGGCCTGGCAGGAGGGTTTTTCGCCCTGAAGGGCCTGCTCGAGGCCGCTGCGGCCCACCTGGGCAGCACCCTCTGGGTCGAGGCCGAGGCCACGCCCCATCTACACCCTGGGGTAAGCGGGGCCGTGTACTGGAACCAGCGAAAGGTGGGGTATATCGGTGCGCTACACCCCGCCATCCGCCAAGCCCTGGAGCTACCCCCGGTCTTCCTGTGGGAAGTCTCCCTACCCTTGCCCTCTGGAGCAAAGGGCTTCCGCGATGTGGCCCGGTACCCCGCGGCCATGCGCGATTTGGCGGTGGTGGTGCCGGAGAAAATCCCCTACCTCGAGGTAGAGCGGCTCATCCGGGAAAAAGCCGGCCCCTATCTGGAGCAGCTTCTGGTCTTTGATGTCTACCAAGGCCCCCCTCTGCCCTCCGGCCATAAGAGCCTGGCCTTCCACCTGCGCTTCCGCCACCCCGAGCGTACCCTGACCGACCTCGAGGTCGACGGTTTCATCCAGCAGGTGGTGGATGGGCTCGAGCAAAAAGGCTACAGCATCCGCCGCTAAAAGGGATACTTGGGTCAAACCAGCACACCCTTGGCCCCTTGGTTGGGTATACTCAGCCTGAGCCAGGGGGCTGCCGGGTGCCCCCGTAAGGCGGTGTTCAAGGAGACTTCTGGATGCTAAGCTGGCTCGACCTGATGGCCCTGGTGGCCCTCTCCGCTGCCCTAGCCCTGGGCATACGGCAGGGGGCCTCCTTCACCCTGGCCTTCGCACCGGCCCTGCTGCTGTACCTGTTGCTGGCCCCCCTGTTGGCCCCTTTGCTGCCGGCCTGGGGCATGCCCTGGCTGGCCGGGGGGCTGGGGCTGGCCATGGCCTACCTGGCCCAGTGGGTGCCCCTGCCCCCTCTGCGACCAGCCCTCGAGGGCCTGGTCGGGGGCCTGGGGGGTCTTCTATGGGGCTTGCTGCTGGCCCTAACCCTCTGGGTCAGCTTCCCTAGTGAGTTTGTGGCCTCCACCGGGGCTTTGCGCTACCCTTCCGAACAGATACCCCTAGGGGTCAAGAAGGGCATCGTGCA
The DNA here is from genome assembly GCF_000423425.1 of Meiothermus rufus DSM 22234. Classification (GTDB taxonomy): domain Bacteria; phylum Deinococcota; class Deinococci; order Deinococcales; family Thermaceae; genus Meiothermus; species Meiothermus rufus. The sequence continues at coordinate 37,508 of NZ_AUHY01000003.1, forward strand.
AAGCCCCTTTGCCCGCCCGCTCTTCGACTGGATCGCCAGCCACCCCACCCTCAAAGCGGCCCTGCTGCCTAACCTCAACCACCCCTAGCCCCTATTTGCGTCCAAAGTCGGCGGGGTTCTCCCCCCAGTGCTCGGTTTGCCATTTGCATATGGGGTTGGGGTAGGTATGCTGGCGCAACCACGCCTCAGCACGGGCCACGCGGGCAAACAAAGGGGCATTGGCCTCGGTGGGCCGCAGGTTGGTTCGCGCTTTCTTGGCCCGCACCCAGGCCAAGGCGTTGACGGAGTCGGAGTAAATGGGCCAATCGCAACCGCTCTCCTGACAATACATCAGGGCCTCTACAATGGCCAGAAACTCCCCTATGTTGTTGGTGCCCTGAACAAAAGGCCCCCGGCGGAAAATCTCCCGGCCCAGGATTGCGCCGCGCGCGGCGCAATTCCATGCCTCTCCATCGGCCCTAAGCTCCACACAGCGGTATTCCAGCAGGCCCGGGTTACCACTACAGGCCGCATCCACACACAGGCTGGGCAAAAGGGGCGGGGGGGCTGTTCGAAGCTGGGGCTGTTTCGGACTGGTCGGTGAAGCCGCGTAGTCCTGATAGCGGCCCTGCAGAGCCTGCTGGGCCTCAGCCAGGCTGGTGAACTCCTTGTACTGGGCATTGGGATAGCCCTTGACCTGGGCTTCAGCCTGGGGCCAGCTCTCAAAAATACCGCTCTGGCGGCCTTTCCACACCACGTAATACTTTTTCATGCGAACCTAGGCGGACGAACGCTTCAAGCGCCGGGCAAACTGCCGGCGGAACTTGGCCAGCTTGGGGCTTATCACCAGAGCACAGTAGGGTTGGTAGGGGTTGCGCTGAAAGTATTGCTGGTGGTAGTCCTCCGCAGGGTAAAAAGCCTCGAAAGGCACCAGCTCGGTGGCCAGAGGGCTAGGCCAGTAGGCCGCCTGAGCCTGCATCACCGCCTGGGCCGCGGCCCTTTGCTCTGGTGAATGGTAAAGGATGATCGAGCGGTACTGTGGCCCCACGTCGTGGCCCTGACGGTTAGGGGTGGTGGGGTCGTGAATGGCAAAGAAAACCTCTAAGATCTCGCGGTAGGCAATGACCCCGGGGTCGAAGGTCAGCTGCACCACCTCGGCATGTCCGGTCTGCTGGCTACATACCTGGGCATAGGTGGGGTGAGGCAGATGCCCCCCGGCATACCCCGAAACCACTTTCACCACACCTTCCAACTCGCTGTAGACCGCCTCCAAGCACCAGAAGCACCCACCGCCCAAAGTGGCCCGCTCCAGATTTGGCATGGCCTTCATTGTGGCCAGCCTCGAGGCTTTGCGCTGTGGTCTAACCCACCCTAAAGGGCCAACACCCGGGCCAGCTCGAGCTTCCTACGGTCGATGTCCTTGCGTTTTTCGATGGCTTCCCTAAAGGGGGTAAGGCGAATCTCCCCGTTGACCTCGCCGATGGCTACCCCGCTGGCCCCGCTCAGCAGGGCCTCGACGCAGGCCGCCCCCAGTCGGCTGGCCAGCACGCGATCCTTGGCGGTGGGGCTGCCCCCCCGCTGAATGTGCCCCAGCACGGTCACCCGGCCCTCAAAGCCAGCGTAACTGCGCACATCCTTAGCGAGCTGCTCGGCCCCCCCCTCGTACCCTCCCTCGGCCACCACCACAATCGAGGAACGCTTACCTTTCTGGGCCGACTGGCTGATGATCTCGGCACAGGTCTTGGGGTCGGTGGGCTCCTCGGGCACCACGATCACCTCGGCCCCACCCGCAATGCCCACCTCCAAGGCAATAAAACCAGCATGCCGCCCCATCACCTCGATGAAGAAAACCCTGGAGTGGCTGGCGGCGGTATCGCGGATACGGTCAATGGCTTCCAGTGCGGTGTTGACCGCTGTATCGAAGCCAATGGTGTAATCGGTGCCGTACAAGTCGTTGTCGATGGTACCTGGAGCCCCCACTACCGGAATATGGTGTTCCGCGATGAGCTTGGTTGCCCCGGCATAGGTGCCATTCCCCCCGATGGCAATTACTCCATCCACCCCGGCCTTGCGCAGGTTTTCCGCGGCCTTGGCCCGCCCCTCGGGGGTCATGAACTCCTGGCTGCGAGCGGTCAGCAGGATGGTTCCCCCCCGCTGCAGGGTATTGGCCACATCCCGTGGCCCTAGAGGTATGAAGTCACCCTCGATCATGCCCTGGTACCCGCTGCGAATACCGATGACCTCCAGGCCATGAGCCACAGCACTGCGCACCACCGCGCGAATGGCCGCGTTCATTCCAGGAGCATCGCCTCCGCTGGTAAAAACCGCGATTCTTTTCATGCCAGACTCCAAACTTTTTGGCCAGAAGCCAAAAATCGCCTGTTAGTTTACTCGAGAAAGGCCCGCTTTGTGCCCTTGCGGTAATCGTCCGGTAATGCGGGTATCGTAACGTTCTAGAAACTAGACTAGGAGGCTAGATGAAACGCTTCAAAGATCGCGCTCAGGCCGGAGAGCTTTTAGCCCAAAAATTGCTGGAGCTGGGCTACAGCCAAGAACCTCACCTCTGGGTCTTCGGCCTGCCCAGGGGCGGGGTGCCGGTGGCCTATGCGGTAGCCCAAAGGCTGAAAGCCCCCTTGGAGGTCTGGGTGGTGCGCAAGCTCGGCACCCCTGGTCATGAGGAGCTAGCTATGGGGGCCATCGCCTCGGGGGGTGGGCGGGTGCTTAATCAGGAAATCGTGGAGAGTTTAGGTCTTAATCCAAAGACCATCGCCGCTGTAGAACGCCAGGAACAGGCCGAGCTTCAGCAGCGGGAGCAGTTGTACCGCGGCCATAGGCCCTTCCCCAGCCTAAAGGGGCAGACGGTTTTGCTAATAGACGACGGCCTAGCCACCGGGGCCACCATGCAGGCTGCGCTCATGGCCGCCCGGAGCCATCAGCCCAAGCGGCTGGTGGTGGCGGTACCGGTAGCCCCACCGGATACCGTGGCCAAGCTGCGCGCCATAGCCGACGAGGTGGTGTGCCTAGAAACCCCGGCTTTCTTCCAGGCGGTGGGGCTGTGGTACGAACACTTCCCCCAGGTCTCGGACGCTGAGGTGCTCGAGCTGCTCTCAAAGGCCCAAAGTGGGCACAAGCCCTGAAAGCCCCTTCACCCCGCGTCGGGGGTGACCTGCTCGGGGTGGGGTCGGTCGCTTTGAAGCTGGCTGATGAGGGTAGCCAGCAGAATCAAGCCCGCCCCCACCAGCCCTTGCCCCCCTAGGCGCTCACCCAACAGCACGAAGGCGAAAGCCGCCGCATAAACCGGCTCGAGGGTGAAAATAACCGCTGCCTGGGGAGCAGAAACCAGGCGCTGGCCCAAAGCCTGAAGCCAGACACACAAGGCCGAGGCCACCAAGCCCAAATAGAGCAAGGAAAGATAGGGAAACTGGGCCAGATTCCACGCGGGCTTCTCCCCTAGCATCCAGAAAAACGAGCCCAGAGCCACTACCCACATCTGAACAGCGGTGAGGGACAAAGCGGGAAAACGCGGGGCCAGACGCTCCAGGCGCCAGATGTATAGGGCATAGGCCAGGGCAGTCCCCAGCGTCCACACATCCCCCTGGTTGGGGGGGGAGCCATCGTAGGACAAAAGCCCCACCCCACCGATGGCCAGCCCTGCCGCCCACCAAACCGAGCGGCCCAGGCGGTGCCCCAGCAGGCCCAGCAGTACCGGGAGGATCACCACGTAGAGGGTGGTGATAAAGGCGCTACGGCTGGCGGTGGTGTATTCCAGGCCAATGGTCTGGGTCAGGTAGGCCACAAACAGCAGCAACCCTAGCTCGAGGCCAGCCCGCCACAAGCGCCCTTCACCTCTAAGCAAGAAGGGGGCCAAAGCCAAACTGGCAATGGCAAAGCGCAAAAAGTTGACCTGGCCTGGCTCTAAGGTTTGCAGGCTATCCTTCACCAGTACGAAGGTGCTACCCCAGAACAAGGTGGCCAGGTTGAGATAGACAACACCCAACCACCGACCCTGCCACACAAAGGCCAGTCTACGGGCAAAACCAGGCCGGAGGCTACCCCGCCGGTTCTGTGGGCCTCAGATTTCGTGCCGCTCCATAAGGGACCAAAGCCTAGACCCTGCCGGCTTTCCAGCGGGCACCACCTGCACCGGCACCCCAGCCCCAGCCACTATGCTCTGCGCCACCTGTCCTAGCTTGGGCGCGCCTGGCCGGGGTCCATCGCAGCGACCAACGACGATCAGGCCGGCCCGGATTTTCCGGATAGCGCCAGCTACAACCTCGCCCACACTCTGCTCTTGGGCCTCTACCAGCAGCACTACCGGTTTAGGCCGAGCCTCTTGCAGCGCAAAAAATCTGGGCAACGGTGGCCTCGGTGTCCTCGAGCACATGCAGCAGGGTCACACTACACCCCAGCCAGCGGGACAGAAAGCATGCTGTACCGCCGCCAAACTGCCCTCGCCCAGCCCCATGAACACCAAGATGTGGCGAAACATGGACGCCTCCCACAACCCACCTCAGGGTGACGCAAGGACATTACCAGGGTGTTAGTGCCAGTTTCTACTTCCTTTGGCGGATGAAACGGTAATGGAGTTGTAACAGAATTAAGACATGAGCAGGTCGCTGCCCCGAGCGGAACAACCCCCACCTGAGCTGCGGATTCATACCTTGGGCCAGGTGGGGGTATGGGTAGGCGGCCAGCCCGCCAAATGGCACGCCCACAGCGCGGTAGCTTTCTTCTTCTACCTGTTCTCCCATCCTAAGGGTCGCCGCAGAGAGGAAATCCTCGAGGCTTTGTGGGGTCTCGACCCTAGCCCCATGGCCAACAACCGCTTTCGCGTAACGGTGTTCCGCGTTCGAGCCGCCCTTTACCCTGGGGTCATCGTGGAGGAATACGGGCGCTACCGCCTGGCTGAGGCCGTACTACGCAGCAGTGACCTGTTTGCTTTTTATCAGGCCCTCCAGGAAGCACAGCAAGCCCCCTGTGCGACTCTGCGTTTGCAAGCCAAGCCTATCAAAAGGCTTTGGTGCTCTACCTGGGCGAGTATCTACCCGGTTTCAAAGACAACTGGGTCGCCCAGCCGCGAGAAGAACACAAAAACGCCTATATCCGAGCTTTGCTGGAGGTAGCCCTGATCCACCAAAAGCAGGCCGACTGGGCCGCGGCCAGCCGGTACTTCGAGCAGGCCCTACAAGCCGACCCTTATCTGGGCGAGAATTACCACCAGCGCCTGATGTGGTGCCTGGCCGCCGCGGGCGAGCGTTACCGAGCCATCGAGCACTACCGCCGGTTGGCCCGCTTTCTGAAAGAGGAACTGGGCGACACCCCTATGCCCGAAACCCAGGAGCTAGCCGAACGCATCAAGCACAACCTGCCTCTCCCTCCTTGCTGGCAAGCCAGCCCATTGGCTTGCGAAAGCCCACCCCCTCGAGCGGCCCCTTCCCTACCCCACTGAACTAGGGCTTAGACAACCCGGTTTTTGCCCAAGCGCTTGGCCTGATAGAGGTTGCGATCGGCTTCGGCTAGCAGATGAGCCGGGCTCTCTAGGCTGAGGTCGCTGCTCAAACCTATGGAAAGGGTAACCCGCAAGCCCGGATGAAGGGTATGCCAAGGATATTCAGCCACAATCAAGCGTATCTTCTCGCAAACATTCCGAGCCTGCTCCTGACTTGCCTCGAGGAAGAGCAAAACAAACTCCTCTCCGCCATAGCGGGCTACTAGGTCGGTCTCACGACAGGCCTGCCGCAGCAACCGGGCCACGGTGCGCAAAACCACATCGCCCACCGCGTGCGAGAACCGGTCGTTGATCTGTTTGAAGTCGTCGACATCGGCAATGGCTAGGGAAAGGGGGTGCTGGTAGCGGCGAGCCCGGTGGAATTCCTCTGCCAGGCGGCCATCTAGGTAGCGACGGTTGTAAAGCCCGGTCAGGGCATCCTCCAAGGAGAGCCGCTCGAGCTCTTGTAGCAAAAGGGTTTTCTGCCGGTCGGCCTCCCGCAGGGCTTCATGCAGCTCCTTCAGCTCGGCATAGGCCTGGGCCAGCTCCGCATTCTTGCGGCGCTCGAGTTCAGCCTCGCGACGCACCTGCTCTACCTGGAAGCTAATCTGCAAGTTCTTCAGCCGACGATCGGTGTTCTCGTTGAATACCTGCCGTTCCAGCCGTTGGGCAGCCTCCAGGTGCTCGAGGGCTTGGGCCAGGCTTCCCCGCTGCTTATATACCTCGGCTAAGGCCTGTTGGGCTTCAGACTGCTTGGGCTTTTGTGCCGTGTGCTGGGCTAGAGCCAGGGCTTCTTGCAGGAGAATAAGGGCCTCTTCCAGCCGTCCCAGTCGCAGGTATAGCCGCCCCAAGCACAACCGCGCCTCCACCTCTCCTGTTGCCTGCTTGCCTAGACGGAAATGCTCGAGGCTTTGCCAATGCAATCGCTCGGCCTCCTCGGCGCGCCCCTGGTGCTCGTAAACCAAGGCCAGGTTGTTTAACACACTTCCCCTGGATAGGTGTTCCAAGGCCCCGATCTGCTCGAGAGCCTCCCTCAGCACTGCCTCAGCTTCATCGAAGCGCCCCAGGTTCTTCAGCGCAATTCCCATATTGCTGAGGGTCATGTAGATGAGCCGCCGTTCTCCCAATTGCCGTGCCAGGGCGCAACTTTGCCGATAATAGGCCAGCCCCTCCTCCAGCTGCCCATTCTTCGAACATATAATCCCTATGCTGTTGAGTGTACTGGCCTGCCCACTCAAATCCCCTTGGCTTTGGTGAAGCCGATAATTCTCCACGAAATATTCCATGGCCTTCTCATAGTTGCCCAGCGAGTCGTGTACGATCCCCAAGCCGCGCAAGCTGTCTGCTGTACCCTTGGGGTCACGCAACTCCTGGTAAAGCAACAGTGCCTTCTGAAAGTTGTCCAAGGCCTGAGCCTGGTTCCCCAGGTTGTGGTGGGCCCACGCCAGCTCAAAATAGGCACTGGCCTCGCCGGAGGTATACCCGGCTGCCCTGGCTTCTGCAATGGCCTGCTGGGCCAGTTCAAGGGCCCGCGGCACATCCCTGGCCGACCATGCCGAGGCTAGGCGAATGAGCAACTCGGTGCGGACTACGGGGTCGGTGGCCACCTCGAGCTGGGCCTCGAGCCCAAACAGATCGGAATCCTCTCCCATCCCAACGCCCTCTAGAAGGCAGATTCTTCAACGATGACACCTCGCTGCAACAAACACACAATACCACCCTGGCCACCCATTCGGCGGCCATATGCCCCCAGTCCAGCCTTATTCCCGGGCACACCCCGCCCTTGACAAAACCCCCACTCTCCTCCACACTGCTAGGGTTGCGCCTACTCAAAGCCACGGGTGCGGCCAGGCGCATGGTTCAGTGAAGCCGTACATCCTTACCCCACTGGTATAGTCTCAACATTCGGTTCTTTCTGGGATGAGCGGCTCGAACCCATAGGGTTTCTTCCAAAGCCCACACCCAAAAAGGACATGTATGGAATTTTCTGCTTTCACCCTCCGCCCCGAAGTCGCCCAGGCCATCCAGGCCAAAGGGTTCACCACCCCCACCCCCATTCAGGCTGCGGCCATTCCCCTGGCCTTGGAAGGCAAGGACGTGTTGGGTCAAGCCCGCACCGGCACCGGTAAGACCCTGGCCTTTGGCATCCCCATCGCCCACCGCCTGGACGCCGCCCGCGAGCGCGGACGGGCACCCAGGGCCTTGGTGCTCACCCCTACCCGCGAGCTGGCCTTGCAGGTAGCCAAGGAGCTGGAATGGCTGGCCCCCCACCTAAGCATCACGCCCATCTACGGTGGCACCGGCTATGGCAAGCAGGCCGAGGCCTTGCGCCGGGGTACCGATGTGGTGGTGGCCACCCCAGGCCGGGCCCTCGACTACCTCGAGCAGGGCGTTCTCCAGCTTTCCAAAGTCGAAATCGCGGTGCTGGATGAGGCCGACGAAATGCTTTCCATGGGCTTTGAAGAAGCGGTGGAACGGCTGCTTGAGGCTACCCCATCCACCCGCCAGACCCTTTTGTTCTCAGCGACCCTACCCACCTGGGCCCGCCGTCTTTCTGAGCGCTTCCAGCGGGGGGCCATCCTGATCAATGTGATCAAAGACGAGGCCGTCTCCTACCAGGAGCTGGCCATCCAGGCCCCCCTTCACAACCGGCTTGCTTTGCTCTCGGACCTGCTCTTCGCCTATGCCCCTGAGCGTAGCATCGTTTTCACCAGCACTAAGGCCGAGTGCAACGACCTGGCGGTGGGCCTGGAGAACCGGAGCCACAGCGCTGCCCCCATCCACGGGGACATGGGCCAGATCGACCGCGAGCGGGTGATGGAGCGCTTCCGCAGCGGGGCCGTGAGCGTGTTGGTGGCCACCGACGTAGCTGCTCGGGGCCTAGACATCCCTGAGGTAGACCTGGTGGTGCACTACCGTCTGCCCGATCAAAGCGAGTCGTACCTGCACCGCTCAGGCCGTACCGGGCGGGCTGGGCGCTCGGGCAAGGTGGTCATACTCTACGGCCCACGGGAAAAGCGTGAGCTCGAGGCCCTCGAGCGCGAGGTCAAGCGTAGCTTCAAACGGGTCAACCCTCCTACCCCCGAGGAGGTGATGGAGGCCCAATGGGCGGTACTAGCTCGGCGCATTGCCCAGCAATCCGCTGCCGATAAAAAACTCTGGCGCGACCAGGCCGAGCGCCTCATCGCCGAAGGAGGCATCGAGGCCGTTGCGGGCCTGCTGGCCTTGCTGCTTGGGGGCGCCCCTACCCCTAAGAGCCTGCTTACCGGCGAGGAGAACTGGGTCACCTACAAGCTCTGGGGCTCGCGCTTGAGCGTCAACCGAGCGGTGGCCGTCTTGAAGGCCGCTGGGGCAAGGGAGGTGGGCCGGATTCGCCTCGAGGGCGAGACCGCGGCCTACGTAGACATCCGTCCGGAAGAGGCCGGCCAGCTCGACCCCTCGGCCTTGCGCGACCTGCACCTGATGCGGGCCACTGAGGTTCCCCCCGAAGAGCGGCAAGAGCGCCCCTCGCGCCTAGGCCGCAAAGAACGACGCCCAGAAGGCCCCGGTGAGCGCCGCCGCGTGGTATACCGCTAGGCCTCCCAAACGCTGAAACGGCTAGACCTCAGCCCACCGCCTTTGCCTCACTCGCCCACCGCTAGGGCCTGGCTGGCCCCTGTGGGTGTGCTAAGGGCACGCCACAACGAGCCCAATAGCTCACGGGTGGCCAGGTTGAGCGAGCCTTCCGGATGGGTCACCCAGTGCACCCCCAGGGTGAAGCCGGGGTCTTCAATCCAAAGCACCCGCAGGGTTCCCGACTCTATTTCCGGCTGGACGAAGGAACGGGCCGATATGCCCACCCCCAGTCCGGCTGCCGCTGCAACCTTGACCCCAAACAGGCTACCGCACTCCACCCAGCGCCGGGGCACAATGCCGTAGCGCTCGAGGAACTCTTCTAGCCGCAGGCGCAGGCGCGAATTGCGCTGGGGCACTAAAACCGTCATGTTCTCGAGCTGGCCCAAGGCCACCCCCCCCAGGCTGGCCCAGGGGTGGGACGGTGCCACCACCAACACGGCCTCATCGGTGGTCAGGCGGCGGGCCTGCAACGGCTCGGGCAAAGCCTCGCTTCCCCCCAGAACCAAAGCCCCATCCAGGTCGCGTTGGTAAACCTGGGCGATGAGCTCCAAGGTGGTACCGTGGGTCAGCTGAAAGGCGCAGTGGCTCTGCTGGGCCTCGGCCCAGTGCAAAAGCGCCACCTGGTAACGGGGTATCAGGCTCCAGGCCAGGCCCACCTCGAGGCTAGGAACCCGCTGATGCCGCTTCTCTTCAATAAAGCGGGTGGCCTGGGCTAGGCTGCGGTTCACTGCACAGGCATAGGGCAGCAAGGCCTTACCCGCCTCAGTCAGGGCAATCCCTTGCGGGGTACGCTTGTACAGGGGCTGGCGCACGGCATCCTCGAGGGCCTTCAGGGTTTTGCTAACGGCGGGCTGGCTCAAATGCAGCACCTCGGCGGCACGGCTCAGGCTGCGCAGCTCAGCCACCACGCAAAAGACCACCAAATATCGCGGATTGAGCCGCATATACGCTCGTTTCGGATTATACCCTCACCCTCATACCGCACATAACCAAGGGCTACTTGCACAAGCGCTGGCCTTGGTCAATCCTGAGAAGGAGTGCGGGCAGCTTCATATCCCCCCCGGGTATTTGACAAAATACCCCCCAGGGATATATCCTCAAGGCCAGGAGGTCTGCGAATGCTGTTCAAGCAAATCTACGAGGAAGGTCTAGCCCAAGCCAGCTACTTTATCGGCTGCCAGTCGCAGGGCACGGCCATCGTGATCGACCCCCGGCGGGATATTCAGGTCTATCTGGACGAGGCTCGCAAAAACGGGATGAGAATCGTGGCCGTGAGCGAGACCCACATCCACGCCGATTACCTCTCGGGGGCCCGCGAGCTGGCCAGGGCCACTGGGGCTAAGCTTTACCTTTCGGACGAGGGGGACGAAAACTGGAAGTATAAGGGCCTCGAGGGCTTCGACTACCAGCTGGTGCGGGACGGCGACCAGATTAAGCTGGGCCACATCACCCTCACCGTGGTGCACACCCCTGGCCACACCCCCGAACACATCAGCTTTTTGGTGCAGGACGGGGCCGCGGCCAGCGAACCCGGCTTCATCCTGACCGGCGACTTCGTGTTTGTGAGCGACATCGGGCGGCCCGATCTGTTGGAGGAAGCTGCCGGCATCAAAGGCACCGCCGAGCCGGGCGCCCGACGCATGTTCCAAAGCCTGAAGGAAAAGTTCCTCACCCTGCCCGACTACGTACAGGTCTGGCCTGGCCACGGAGCCGGCAGCGCCTGTGGCAAGGGATTGGGGGCGGTGGCCAGCACCACCGTGGGCTATGAGCGACGCTTTGCCTGGTGGGCCGACTACCTGCGCACGAACGACGAGGAAGGCTTTGTGAAGGCCCTGCTCTTGGGCCAGCCCGAGGCCCCCTACTACTTCGCCCAGATGAAGCGGCTCAACCGCGATGGAATGCCCATCCTAGGCGACCTGCCCAGGCCTCACCAGTTCACCCCGGCCCAGTTCCGACACAAGCTGGCCGAAGGGGCCATCCTGGTAGACACCCGGGATAAACTGGCCTTTGCCGGTGGGCATATCCCTGGGGCCATCAACATCCCGGCAGGCAAAAATTTCTCGACCTGGGCCGGATGGCTTCTCCCCTACGACAAAGACCTGATTCTGCTGGCCAGTCCGGATAGGCTTGAGGAGCTGGTAGCTCAGCTCATTCGCATTGGCCTGGACCGGGTGGTGGGGTATATCCCCAGCCTCGAGGGCTATGCCGAAGGCGAACTCGAAATCGTTCCCCAGATCACCGCTGCGGAGGCCAAGGCCCTGTGGGACAAAGGCCAGGCCCACGTCCTGGACGTGCGCGGAGCCGACGAATACCTGGCCGGGCATATCCCTGGGGCCCAGAACATCCACGCCGGGCGGGTGATGCATAACCTTGACCGCATCCCCAAAGACAAGCCAGTGGTGGTGCACTGCCTGGGCGGAGACCGCTCCTCTACTGCCATCAGCGCTTTGCTCTCGGCAGGCTTTACCAACCTCATCAACCTGACCGGTGGCATCCGGGCCTGGCAGCAGGAAGGCTTCCCTCTGGAAAAAGGCCAGCCCCGCGAGGCCGTAGGGGCTTAGGTTTCCCTCCCCACGGTGGGCTAAGGCTCACCGTGGGTTCTGGACGATGACGCAAACGGCACACAAAAGATGATGCAGGTTAATCTGGACCCCAAAACCGCTTACCAGATCCTAGACCGCTACCAGGTAGTGGATGTGCGCGAACCGGAGGAGTGGCAGGAGGGCGTGCTACCCGGTGCCCTAAGGCTGCCGCTCTCTAAGCTGTCCAGCCTGGCCGCGCAGTACCTGAAGCGTGACCAGCCAGTGCTGCTCTACTGCCGCAGCGGCAACCGCTCGCAAGAAGCCCGGGAAACCCTAAGGAAGCTCGGCTACCCTCGGGTGGCCCACCTCGAGGGGGGCCTCAAAGCCTGGCGCGAGGCCGGCATCCCCTGCACCAGCCCTTAAAGGAGAACCATGCTGACCGTACCCTACAAAGACATTACTCCCGAAGAAGCCCGCAAGCTGCAAAGGCAAAACGTGTTGTTCGTGGATGTGCGCGAGCCAGAGGAGTTCGCCCAGGTGCGCCTCGAGGGGGCCCAGCTGATCCCCTTGTCGGAGTTTGCCGGGCGCTATCAGGAGCTGCCTAAAAACCAGCCGGTGGTGCTCTACTGCCGTAGCGGTAACCGCAGTGCCCAGGCCGCAGCATGGCTCTCGGCCAAGGGGTATGCCCATCTGTTCAACTTAGACGGGGGCATCATGGCCTGGTACCAGGCCGGCCTGCCCCTGGACACCCAGCCCCTGGAAGCAACCTACCAAGACACCGCTTTTACCGAGCTCACCCCCCATGAGGCCCTGCGGTGGATTCAGGAGGGGGCCTATGTGGTGGACGTGCGGGAACCCTACGAGTACGCCATGGGGCACATCCCCGGCGCCGTCAACATTCCGCTGGGCCGGTTTGTCGGCGAGGTGGGTAACCTACCCAAAGACCGCAAGCTGGTGGTGGTCTGCGCCTCGGGAGGCCGTTCTTCGCAGGCGGCGGAATACCTGGTAGGGCACGGCTTCACCAAGGAGCAGGTGGGCAACCTCGAGGGCGGCACCTACGGCTGGATGAGCGCGGGGCTCGAGGTGGCGCGTTGATGGGCTGGCTCAAAAATCTGCTGGGCGGTGGGGCGGCAGTGGGCCGCCTCAGCCCTGCAGAGGCCTACGAGAAAGCCAAGGCTGGCGCCATCCTTCTGGATGTGCGCACCCCTCTGGAACGCCAGGAGGGCAAAATCCCCGGCTCTTTGCCGCTACCCCTGGATAGGCTGGCTTCGGAGTGGGAAAAACTCCCCAGGAACGAAGAAATTATCTGTCAGTGCCGCAGCGGCAGCCGCAGTGCCCGCGCGGCGCGTTTTCTAGCCAGCAAGGTCTACAATCTGGTGGGCGGAATTGAATCCTGGAAGCAGCAAAAACTCCCGGTGAAGTGATGCAGGACGTTTTCCCCAACGAGCTATCCCTGTGGCAAAAGCGGGGCGCACTGCTCCTGGATGTGCGCTCACCGGTGGAGTATGCCGCTGGGCATATCCCAGGCTCGCGCAACCTGCCCTTAGAACAGCTCCTCGAGCATCTTTCCGAGCTGAAAAGCCCCATCGTGACCATCTGTGCGACCGGCAGCCGGGCTGGCCTGGCCGCCGAAGTATTGGAATACGAGGGCCTCGAGGTGGGTAAGCTGGTGGGGGGTATCCAGGGGTATGCCGCCCAGGGATACCGGCTCGAGCGTAGCCATCCCGAACCGCCCTTCCACCCCCAGGAGGCCCCATGCTCCTAGCCTGGGCAGGTGCCGTGCTGATTGGGCTGGCCCTGGGCATGCTGGGCTCGGGAGGCTCTATCCTCACGGTGCCCATCCTGGTCTATCTGGTCGGCGAGCCGGATAAACTGGCCATCGCCGAGTCGCTGGCCATCGTGGGCCTGATCGCCCTTGTGGGAGCCATTCCCTACGCCCTAAAGCGCCAGATCGACTGGGTCAGCGTGCTCTGGTTCGGGCTTCCCGGCATGGCCGGTACCTACCTAGGGGCTTACCTCTCCCGCTGGGTGCCGGGTGCTTGGCAACTGGGGCTGTTTGCGGTGGTGATGCTCCTGGCCGCCTACATGATGTTCCGCCCGCAACAAGCCCTGGCCCGGCCACCCAAGCGTGCCCCTTTCAAAATTCTCCTGGAAGGGCTGGCGGTTGGGGTTCTGACCGGACTGGTAGGGGTGGGCGGAGGGTTTTTGATCGTACCGGCCCTGGTTCTACTGGGCGGGCTGCCCATGCATCTGGCGGTGGGCACCAGCCTGGTGGTGGTGGCCATGAAATCGGCCAGCGGCTTTTACAAATACCTGCACCTGCTGCCCGAACAGGGCTACACGCTACACTGGAACCTCATCGGGCTCTTTGCCGCTTTGGGCATTGTGGGTAGCTTGTTTGGGGGCCGTATCGCTGCCTCCATCCCCCAGCTAACCCTAAGGCGCGGCTTTGCCGGGTTTTTGCTTCTGATGGGCGTTTTTATCCTCTGGCAAAGCCTGCCCAGGGTTTTGCACGGCTAGACCAGCCCACCTCGATCAGACCAATTGCAGACCCTTTTTCCGAGGCGTCGCCTTGAAAAAATCTCCGTTACGAGCATAACGCTTTTCTAAAGGGCTCCTTCCACACATCTTTGATAACTTCCTAATAACACTCAAATTATGAATCTATTTGACTGGCTTCGTAACTGGAACCGCAAAACCCCCTCCGAAACACCCCAGCTAGAAGAATCCGAGCAGCATTTCATGGGCCTCGACATCCAGGCAGTCATCAACGCCCATCTGGCCTGGCGCAAACGGCTCGAGGATCAGATTCTGGGCCAGTCCCAAGAAGAGCTGGACATCGGGGTCATCATGCAGGATAACCAGTGCGTGCTGGGCCAGTGGCTCTACGGTCAGGCCGCCCACAGCACCCTTTCGCTCCACCCGGAGTTTGCCCGGCTACGCGAGGCCCACCGGCGCTTTCACCTTTACGCTGCACGGGTGGTTCAGACCCTACGGATGCGCGGCGTGGCCGCTGCCCAGGCCATGCTGGAAAGCGAGTTCGACCGGCTGTCCAAAGACATCGTTTTCCTCCTGGCCAGCCTCATCCACAAGGAGCGCACGCTACACTGACCGTCCTTATGCTGGATTCAAAAGGACAAACATTCAAACCAAGTACGTTCAGAGGCTGGGTTGCGCCGCTCACGGCACAATCTGAATCCTAGAAGACACCCCTCCCTTCGGTCGGTTGTCGCTGCATAACGTCCTGGCGCAGCATGGGAGAGGCTGAACCACAGCTCAGCGACAAACTACGAAACACCCCCCAACACGGTACGGGCAATCCGTTCGGTGTGCTGCCGGATGGTTGCTCGGTTTTTGGACGGGGCTCCACGCTACTCGGGATAACCCGCCAAAGCCAGGTCATCTTTGAGCGACTCCACCTCCACCCTGCCCGCGTATACGTTCACCACCTTACCTTCCCCATCCAAAACAAAGGTCCAAGGCTGCCCTAGCACCCGGTAACGATTGGCCACCGCCACCGGGGTATCCCCCCCAGGAGCCGCTAGCAGGGGTAGGAAGGCAGGGTGGTTTTTCATGTAGTTGAGGACTACTTGGTCGGTGTCGCGGGGCTCGCGGCTGATCACCACAAAGGGCACTTTGTACTCTTGGGCAAGCTGGTGCAGCTTGGGAAACTCAGCCCGGCAAATCGGGCACCAACTGGCCCAGAAGGTGATCACCACCGGCTTCCCCTTGAAGCTAGCCAGGGTGTACATTTTGCCCGAAGCATCGCGCAGACGGAAATCCGGAGCCATCTGGCCTGGCGAAACAGCTAGGGCCACTGCGAAAAAAAGCGGAACTAGCAACCAACGGTGCATATTTCCTCCCAGTGCGCTCTATACCTGCTAAGGGTATCAACGTTAATAAAGCATTGAAAAGCATATCCTACAAAAGCACCAGGAGTTGCGTTACATATACTTCGGGAAAACCTTACTATTCGGCATACTTACTATTCGGCATAGTAGATCATAAAGGAGAAACCTGGAATATACCTAAAGAAATGTAGGGTATATCCAAATGAAATAACCTCAACCACAGTAGCCTGAAAGGCCTACACTAGGCTGACGCCTGCGGCCTGCTTCTAGCTGGAAACCCCAAAGCCTTATTGACGCAAATACCCCTGGGTAGTATAAACTGGGGTGGTAGTGGAAAGCTCAAAGGGAGTTATGGTTCGATGGGTTGTACTAGCGCTTACCTGGCTCCTGCCACTGGTCAAGGCCCAGGGCGTGGACTTCGACCGTTGGTATCCCTATGCCCAGGCCAGCCAGTACGCCCAGTCGCACGGGCGCATCCTGGTGGTCTATTTCTGGAGCCATGCCTGCCCCTACTGTGACCAGATGAACACCTTCGTGCTTTCCGACGAAGCGGTCTCCCGCGCTCTTGTCCGCCGCTTTGTGGTGGCCAGCGTGGACAGCCAAAGCCCCGAGGGGCGCGCGCTTGGCGCACAGATGCGGGCCTTTGGCACACCCAGTTTCGTCTTTCTCGTACCCCAGGGGGGTACGTGGAAAGAATTGGGACGGCTGTTTGGCAGCCGTACCCGGGCACAGTTCCTGAAAGAGCTTCAGGAAATCTGCACCAAAGCAGGAGGTGAAGGTTGTGGATAGAAGGAAGTTTTTGAAAGCCTCGGCAGGGGCCGTAGCCGGTGCGGTGCTGGCCTCCCAGCTCACTTCGGCCCTGGCCCAGGGTGGCCTCGAGGGTGAGGACATCGCCAACCTGGAAAAAGGTCTACAGCAGACCCTGGGCAAGAGCTTCAAGGATCTGACCCCTTCGCAGCAGGTCAAGCTGGTCGCCCCCACCATCGCCGAGTCGGGGGCCAATGTACCGGTCGAGATCGAGGCTAGCCTGCCCGCTGACCAGGTCAAGGCCATCCACTGCTTCTGCGACAAGAACGCCAACCCCTTGCTCTTCTCGGTGGTGCTGAACGGGGTTCTACCCTACTACGCCACCCGGGTGCGGGTGGCCGAGAGCGCCCCCGTGCGGGCAGTGGTGGAGACCAAAGACGGCAAGTTCTTGCTGGCCTCGCAAGCTGTGCGGGTCACGGTAGGCGGTTGCGGTTAAGGAGGAAAAGATGGCGATTAATATCCTGGTTCGTTTCAATCCGGCCCGGCCCAAAGCCGGCGAGGAAGTTCGGGTGCAGATTGTGGCGCAGCACCCCATGGAGCCGGGCACCCGGCGGGATAGCAGCGGCAAGCTGATCCCGGCTGATCACATCACCGAGGTTAACGTCACCATGGATGGTCAGCTCATCGCCCAGGTCAAGCCAGGGCCAGGCACCAGTGCCAACCCCCTGTTCGCCTTCAAGATGAAGGCCACCAAAGCTGGCCAGCTCAAGGTTACCTGCAAGGACCTAAACGGCCAAACCGGAGAGCGCACTGCCGACCTGACCCTGGCCTAGGGGGGAACATGGGTCGCTTCTGGCGTTTAGCAGGGGTAATTCTCCTGGCTCTGGTGGGTTTGCTGGCCCTAGCCCAGGAGGAGGTAGATCCCTTTGAGGAGGCCCAAAAACAAAAACAACAACTCCTGGAGCTAAGCGGTGGCATTCTACCCACCGATCTGATCGCAGCCCAGGGAGAGGAGCTGTTCAAAGCCAAGCGCGGCCCCAAAAATGCCTCCCTCGAGGCCTGTGACTTTGGCCGTGGGCCTGGAAGGCTCGAGGGGGTGGTCGGACGGTTGCCCCGCTACTTCTTCGATACCCGCAAGGTAGAAGACCTCGACTCGCGCATCCGCAGCTGCATGATCAACCTACAGGGCCTCCGTCCCGACCAGATTCGCCGTAACGAGGTGGTGGCCATTGCCTTCTACATCGCCTCGCTATCCAACGGCCAGCCCATGACGGTGCGCCCTTTGATGCCGCAGGAAAAGCGGCTCTACGAACTAGGGGAAAAACTCTTCTACCTGCGGGCGGGCCCTCGGGATATGGGCTGTGCGAGCTGTCACGTGACCTACGTGGGCCGCCGGGCCGGGGTACTGCCCTACTCGGACATCCTGGGGGATAAGCGCGTAGCCAGCCACTGGCCCGCCTTCCGCTACTCCAACGACCAGGCCTGGACCATGGCCGACCGCATCCGGGCTTGCTACAGTAACCTGAGTATGCCTGCTCCCGACTTCTACTCCGAGCCCATCATTGCCCTGACCTTGTTCATGAACGCCAAGGCCTATGGGGGCAAGATGGATCTGCCGGGGTTCATTCGCTAAGGAGGCGCTGTGCGGCGATTCTATTTACCTGCCTTGCTTCTCCTGCTGCTGGGACTGGCCCAGGGCCAGACTGGCACTACCTACATCACCCCGGAGCTCCAGCGCCTAATCCAGGCCGGGGGGCAGAACTACGCTAGTGTCTTGTTACGGCAAGACCCCGCCCAGGCCCTTTGTTCCACCCACCGCAACCGGCTTCCTGCTGAGGTACTGGGCCCCTTCATCGAGGAGCAGCGCAAAAACATCAAATACCCTGCCGACGGCAAGCTGATGGGCGACTGGAAGCAGGGCGAGGCCATCTTCAACACCCTGGCCCGGGGCAACTGCTTCTCCTGCCATGTGGGCTCTCCCCTCAACATTGGCGGTAATGTGGGGCCTAGCCTGGAGAAATACGGCCAACGCGGTACCTCCGAGGCAGTTCAGAGGTACACCTACGAGGTGATCTACAATACCTGGGCCTACTTCCCCTGCACGGTGATGTACCGCTTCGGCGTGGGGGGGCTGCTTAAGCCAGAGGAGATCGCCCACGTGGTGGCCTATCTGCTGGATCCCAACTCGGACTTCAATACCAAGCCTGCCCTGAAGCGTTAGACGCTGCCGTGGCCCATCTAGGCCACGGCCTTATCAAACCAACAAACCATACCTGTGTATGGTATCTATGCTTGGAGGAAAGGGGTCTCGGTGACCAGGCGCGAACTTGTGCAGCTTCTGCTGGCTTTAGGGGTAACCTCGCCTAGGGCCTTTGCCCAGGTCTTGGAGCGCCCCGAGGCGCTCTACGACCTTCCGCCTTTCGGCCACATCACCCTGCTCTTCCACACCGACCTGCACGCCCAGCTAAGGCCCCACTACTTCATGGAGCCGCCCAACCTGCTGGCAGCCAGGGCCCTGGAGGGCCGGCCTGGCTACCTTACCGGCGAGGCTTTCCTGCGCTACTACGGCATTCGCCGGGGTAGCCTGGAGGCCTATACCTTTTCCTCGGTGGATTTTGCTGCCTTGGCCCAGCGCTTTGGGCCAATGGGGGGCGGGGCCTACATCGGTGCGCTCATCAAACAGCAGCGGGCCCAGGCTGGCCCCGAGCGTACCCTGGTGCTGGACGGAGGCGATACCTGGACCAACTCCGGCATCTCCCTGCGCACTCGAGGGCAGGTGGTGGTGGATTGGATGAACCGGGTGGGCTTTGACCACATGGTCTTTCACTGGGAGTACACCCTGGGCCGTGCGCGTGTGGAGGAGCTGGTCAAAGAACTCAAGGCCCAGATCATCAGCTTCAATATCGTAGACGACCTTTTCGGTGACCCCGTCTATCCCCCCTACGCCATCCATCAGAAGGGCGGGTACACGCTGGGTATCATCGGCTCCACCTTCCCCTATGTAAAAGTCTCCCACCCCGAGGAGTTTAGCGAGGGGCTCTCCTTTGGCGTGCGGGAAAATGAGCTGCAAAAATACGTGGACGAGCTACGGGCCAAGGGTGTGGATGCGGTGATCCTGCTCTCGCACAACGGGGTACCCCTCGACCTAGCCCTGGCCGAGCGCATCAAGGGAATAGACCTGATTCTCACCGGCCACACCCACGACTTCACCCCCAACCCCATCCGGGTAGGCCAGACCTGGCTGGTGGCTGGGGGTTCGGCAGGCAAGGCCGTGGTACGGGTAGACCTGCAGATGAAAAAAGGTGGCATCGCCGACCTGCGGGCCCGAACCCTACCCGTAGCCACCCACCTGATCAAGCCCGATGCCGAGCTCGAGGCCTTCCTCCGGGAAGCCTACGCCCCCCACCTGGACTACCTCGACCAGGTGCTGGCCACCACCGAGACGCTTTTGTACAAGCGCGACTCGGTCTACTCTACCTTCGACGAGCTGGCCGGGCGGGCGGTACAGGCCCTCTACCCCGAGGTAGATGTGGCCTTCAGCACCGGCACCCGCTGGGGCACCACCATTCTGCCAGGCCAGGCCATCACCATGGACCGGCTCCTGGCCTTCACCGGCTATACTTACCCTGAGCTCTACATCTTCCGCCTCAAAGGGGAACGCCTTCTGGCCGTGTTGGAAGACGTAGCGGCCAACACCTTCAACCCCGACCCCTTCTACCAGCAAGGCGGCGATATGAGCCGGGTGTACGGCCTGACCTACGACCTGGCGGTGAACGCCCCTACCGGTCAGCGCATCCGCAACGTGGCCATCAAAGGACGGCGGCTCGACCCCAACCGGGAGTACACCCTGGCCTCGTTTGGGGGGCGGCTGCAGCGCAGCGGCACCCTGGTGGAAAAACACACCCCCCGGCCCATCTACGACGTGATCGCCGAATACCTACGACAGGTCAAAACCGTGAACATCCCCCCGCGCCCCGGCATGCGGGTGCTGGATCAGCGTTATGTATTGCCGGGATAAGGAGGATCGGTGAAAGGTAGACACTACATTGGGCTTTTGGCTTTACTGCTGGCGGGCCTCACCCTCTCCCAGGGAAGCCCCTTCCAGCAGCGCCTTCAGCAGGCCATTCAAAGCGGCGGCAGCAAGTTCGCTGAGGCCATGAAGCAAGACCCCGACCAGGCCTTATGCTCGCAGTACCGCGACAAAATTCCGGCTGCGCTGGTGGGGGCCTTCCTCGAGCGCCAACGGGCTTTAATCAAGTACCCTGCCGACGGCAAACTGATGGGGGACTGGAAACAGGGCGAGGCCCTGTTCACCAACCCGCGTAAGGGCAACTGCTACGCCTGCCATACCGGCGACCCCAAAGAACCGGGCGCAGGCACCATGGGACCAGGGCTGGTGAACTACGGCCAGCGCGGCACCAGCGAGGCGGTGGTCAAATACACCTACGACAAGATTTACAACGCCTGGGCCAGCATGCCCTGCTCGCTGATGTACCGCGCCGGCTACCACGGCATCCTCACCCCGGAGGAGACCGCCCATGTGACCGCCTTCCTGCTCGACCCGGCCTCGCCGGTCAATGCCAAGAGGTGATGCTATGCGTGACCGCAGCCTTTGGATCGGATTTTTGTTGGCGCTGGGGTTGGGCCTGAGCATTGCCCTTACCCAGACACAGGAACTAGACCCCTACAAAGAAGCCGAGCGACAGCGGGAACTTTTCCGCCAGACCGCCGGGATTCTGCCTGGCGAGCTGTACGCTGCCCAGGGGGAGGAGCTTTTCTACGCTAAGCGGGGGCCGAAGAACACCAGCCTCGAGGCCTGTGACTTCGGCCTGGGCCCGGGGAAGCTCGAGGGGGCCCTGACCCAACTACCCCGCTACTTCCCCGACACCCGCCGGGTGGAGGACCTCGAGACCCGCATCCGTAGCTGCATGATTAATCTGCAAGGCTTCCGCCCCGAACAGATTACACGGGAAGACATCAAAGCCCTGACCGCCTTTGTGGCCTCCAAATCCAGCGAGATGCCCATCAACGTGGTGCCCAAAACCTCGCAGGAGATCGCCATGTACAACCTGGGGCGCGAACTCTGGTTCCACCGGGCGGGCGACCGCGACATGAACTGCGCTATCTGCCACGATGCCTACGCCGGGGGCAAGGTGCGGCTCTCCCCGGTGCGTAGCCCGCGCCAGGGGCTTTCCAACGAGTGGCCGGCCTACCGCTTTGAGGCCGACAAGCTCTATACCTTGCAGGATCGCATCGCCTTCTGTTACGAGTCCGTAGGCATCCATCCCCCTGAGTTCTACTCCGAGCCCTACATCGCCCTTTCCATGTACATGCTGGCCGAGGCCACCCGGGGCAAGAACAACTTCACCGAGATGCCCGGTTTCACCCGGTAGGAGGAGACTATGCGCCGATGGTGGCTGATGTGGCTGGTACTAGGTAGCCTAGCCCAGGCCCAGGAGATGACCCCCTTGGCCCTTCTCCAGATGGGGAGCTTCATCAAAAAAATCAATCCGGCCAGCTACCTGCTCTACGCTGCCGAAGTCAAGGACTACGTAGAGGTTTTCGAACCCTTCATCCTGGATGTCCGCACCAACGAGGAGCGGGCTCGAGGGTTCATCCCCGGCTCGGTACAAATTCACATCAGCCAGCTCCCCGACCGTCTGGGCGAACTCCCCAAAGAGAAAGACAAGCCCATCCTGGTCTACTGCGGCACCGGGCACGTAAGCGCGGTGGCAGCAGCTTACTTACGGGCTTTGGGCTACACCGAGGTTAAGAACCTGAGTGGTGGGTTTCGCGCCTGGTTGGAGCTAAACCTGCCGGTACAACGACCCTAGGAGGCGTATGAACATCAAGTGGTTTTCGCTGGTTTTGTTGGCTTTGGCCCTTTCCATCTCTGCCCTAGCCCAGTCGCTGGAAACCACCCTGCGGGGCCTGAGTGTGGCCGAGGCCCAAGCCCGGGTGGAGGCGGCAGTCAACGCCCAGGGCCTGAAGGTGGCCCGTACCCTAAACCTGGGCGGCCAGGTCAAGAACTTCCGGGCCGACTTCCCCGACTACCTGCTCTTGGTCTTGGAGCCCGAGGCCGGCGTACTGGCCGCGGTGCAGGAAAACGTAATGACCGCCATTATCCTGCCCCCCACCATCTACGTGCACGCCGCCCGGCCAGGAGTGGTCACGGTAGGCACCTTCGACCCCGACCTAATGTTTGGCATGCTGGGGGTTAAAAACACCAAAAGCCGCCTGCTAGGAGCTAAGCTCAAAGCCATCATCGCCAGCCTGGGCCTGCCCCAGCGGGTGGCCCCGGCCATGATGCCCGATCCCAGCTCCGGCATGCTGCCCGCTATGCTGTACAAGGTGGAAGGTGCCAGCGTGGAGGAGATCACCCTCTTAATTGAAAGCGAGCTGGGCAACAACGGCCTCAACGTGCTCCCCACGGTGATGATGGGACCCGTGGCCGGCATCCAGCCCTGCAAGAGCGAGTGGGCCTACCAGATGTTCACCACCCAGCCCGCTGGTGGGTTTGCCGCCCCTTGCCGTTTCTTCGTAGCGCCCATGCCCGATGGGGTGCTGGTGGGGGCCATTGAGCCCATGCTAATGGGCATCATGCCGGGTGTGGCACAGAGCCAACCCACCATGGGCATGCTGCAGGAAGCCCGCCGGGTGATGAGCCAGATTATTGAGTCGGTGGGTGGCCAGCCCTATCGCCCTGGGCAATAGCCGGCATAACCTATGGCTATAGGCTTTCACGCAGCCAGGCTTTTTTTGATAAGCTCATGACAAGCCCAATCGGAAGGAGATGTGACTAGAAGCCCACAACAGCTTTTGGATTGGGTGAGTAGGGAGGCCAAGATGAGCAAAGTAACCCGTCGCAAGTTCCTCAAGGCTGGCGTGGCCGCCGGCGCGGCTGCCGCCACCAGCGGCTTCGCTCAGGAGTTTTTTTCCAAGCCCTCGAGCGTGCTGGGCCCCGCCCGGGGCAACCGGGTGGTGATCATTGGGGGTGGCTGGGGGGGTATTAGCACGGCCCGCCATTTGCGCCGCAAAAACCCCAACATCGAGGTGGTGCTGATCGAGAAGAACCCGGCCTTTATGTCCTGCCCCATGAGCAACCTCTACCTGGGCGGGGTAAAGGATCTGGACTTTATCGTCTTCGACTACGCCAACGTGGCCAAGGCCGGGGTGACCATCGTGAACGAGCGGGCCCTGGAGGTCAACCGGGCTGGCCGGTACGTGCGCACCGCCAGCGGCATCATCTTCTATAACTACCTGGTGGTCTCCCCCGGCATTGACTATATGTACGAGGCTATCCAGGGCTATAGCGAGGTCAAACAGTTCCTGCCGGTAGGCTTCAAGCCCTGGGAACACATCGCCCTCAAGCGGCAACTCGACCGCTTCGAGGGGGGCGACCTGGTGCTGGCCATTCCCCGCCCACCCTACCGCTGCCCCCCAGGCCCTTACGAGCGCGCGGCCATGCTGGCCTACTACCTCAAGACCAACCAGATCAAGGGCAAGGTCATCGTGCTGGATGCCAACCCCGGCCCCATCTCCAAGGGACCCGGCTTCACCGCGGCCTATAACGACCTCTACAAGGACTACATCCAGTACATCCCCCAGGCCGAAGTCACCGCCATTGACTACGCCAAGAAAACCGTCCAGACCCCTCTGGGCGAGTTTAAGTTCGACCTGGCCAACATCATTCCTCCCATGAAGGCCGGGGAGATTGTGCGTACCGCCGGCCTGGGCGACCGCTGGGCCAACGTGCGCCTGCCCACCTTCCTCTCCGAGCGCGACGACCGGGTCTATGTGATCGGCGATGTGATGGGCAACGTGCCCTACCCCAAGAGCGGGCAGGTGGCCTACAACGACGGGAAGATCGTAGCCGAGCACATCGCCCAGCGCATTGCCGGCAAACGCCTCGAGGAAATCCCCAACCCTCTGCCCGACAACATCTGCTACAGCTTCGTAAACAGTGAGGAGTCCATCTGGGTCTCGCACAAACACAACTGGGACGAGGCAGCCCGGCAGGTACGGCAGCAGTCCACGGTGGACAATACCCGCTCCAAGCAAAACGGTGGCTTGGCCTTAGAGTGGGCCCGCGGCCTGTGGAGCGATATGTTCGGCCCTGAAACCTAAAAACCTACGGGGGTGGGGTGCCCCACCCCCTGTTTTCCGCTCTTCCGCGCTGAAGGGCCTACGCAGGAGAACAGCAAGGCATGAACCGCAGAAAACTACTTCAACTCCTCGGTAAGGGCATGACCGCGGGAGCTCTGCTCAAGCTCTCGCCTGGAATGGCCCAAAGCAAGTTTCCCCCCGGGGCCACCGAGACCATGAAGGTGCTGGGGGCTACCCTGCGGGAATACGGCGAGCGCAGCGAGTTTGAAAAGGATGTGATCCGCTACATCTCGCCCAACCTGCGCAGTCGCCACACCGGGGCTAACTTCACCCCGCTGGACAAGCTGGATGGGGTGATTACACCCAGCTCGCTGCACTTCGAGCGGCACCATGGCGGTGTGCCCAACGTGAACCCTGCCGACTACCGGCTGGTTATCCACGGCATGGTTGAGCGCCCCCTGATGTTCACCCTGCAAGACCTCAAGCGCTTCCCTTCGGTCACCCGCACCTACTTTATCGAGTGCGCGGGCAACGGGCAGAACGGCTACCGCAACCCCCCCGACATGACCCTGACCGCCACCCGCAGCCGGGGTCTGATGTCCAACTCCTCCTGGACCGGGGTGCCGCTTTCGATTCTTTTGAAGGAGGCCGGCCTTAAGGAAGGGGCCCGCTGGCTGATTCCCGAGGGCCAGGATGCCGCAGCCTATACCCGCAGCCTGCCGCTGGAGAAGGCCCTCGAGGATGTGCTGGTGGCCTACGCTCAGAACGGTGAGGCCATCCGGCCCGAACAGGGCTACCCGGTGCGGCTGGTGGTGCCAGGCTGGGAGGGCAGCATCCAGGTCAAATGGCTGCGCCGCATCCAGGTGACCGATACCCCGGTGATGAGCAAGGACGAGACCTCGGAGTACACCGACGTCATGAGCAGCGGCAAAATCTGGGCCTTCACCTGGATTATGGATCCCCAGTCCATCATCACCTACCCTTCGGGGCTGCAGCAGATTGGCCGGGGCTTCCACGAAATACGCGGCCTGGCCTGGAGCGGGCATGGGCGTATCCGCCGGGTGGACATCTCCGTGGACGGCGGGCAGACTTGGCGGGCGGCCACCCTCGAGCCTGCCCCCGATGCGCTTTCGGCGGTGCGCTTCAAGTACAACTGGGTCTGGGACGGGCGCGAGACGGTCATCATGAGCCGCGCCACTGACGAAAAAGGTCATGTCCAGCCCACCCAGGAGGAGTTTTTCGCCAAGTGGGCCCGCAACAACCGCTACCACTACAACGCCATCCAGGCCTGGCGGATTGGGGCGGATGGCAAGGTGGTCAACGGCGACAAAACCCTGGCTGGGGCCCCCTCCCGGCTCGGAGCAGTAGGCCGTGGCGGCTGCGGAGGTGAGTCGTGATGCGGCGCAAGTGGCTCTACGCAACCTTTTTGGCCCTGGCCATCCCGGCCCTGGTACTGGCCCAGGGGCGCTACCAGATCGGCACCCCCCTTAGCGAGCAAGAGGTGCAGGAATGGAACATTCGGCCCTCCATTCTGGCCAACGGGGTGGGGCTGCCCCCTGGCGAAGGTACCGTGGATGAGGGAGCCAAGGTCTATGCTATCCACTGCGCTGGCTGCCACGGCGCCAGCGGCGAGGGGGGGGCCTTCACCCGGTTGGTCTCCGAGCCCTTCCCCATCACCAAGGATGTGGACGCGGTGGACTTCGCTATCGGCAACTACTGGCAATACGCTACCACCCTCTTCGACTACACCCGGCGGGCCATGCCCTTTACCAACCCCGGTATCCTGAGTAACGATGAGGTGTACGCAGTAGTGGCCTACATGCTCTACCAAAACGGCATCATCGATGGGAGCGAGCCCATGAACGCCCAGACCCTACCTAAGGTAGAAATGCCGGCCCGGGCCTTGCTGGAACTCGACCCCACCACGCAAAAGCGTTTCCCCTGGCTCAAGCTCCCCTGAGGTTATGGCATGGATCGCCGCAACTTTCTTGACCTTTTAGCCAAAGGCACTTCGCTGGGCCTGCTGCTCAAGCTCTCCCCTTTGGGGATGCTCGAGTTCGTTCGGGCCCAGAGCAGCCTTAATACCTTCCAAAAAGCCCTACTGGTAGATAAGGCGGGTAATCCCTTCAAGCTGAGCAGCCTCGAGCCCCACCAGCCTTTCGTGTTTGCCTACCCCTTCGCTGCCACCCCCAACATCCTGGTCAATCTGGGAGTGGAACTTGCAGCTGTGGACGTCAAAATGCCCGACGGTAAAAACTATCGCTGGCCTGGCGGGGTGGGCAAGAACAGAAGCATCGTGGCCTATACCAGCATCTGCCCCCACGCCTACAGCTACGCCTCGCCAAGCTTGGGAGCCATGGGCTACTACAAGCCCGAGGGCAACCGGGGGCCCCGTATGGTCTGCTGCGCCCACCTTTCAGCTTTTGATGTGAGCCGGGGCGGAGAGGTCAAAGGCGGACCAGCCCCCCACGCCCTGGCTGCCGTGGCCCTGGAGTACGACGCCGCCAAGGACGAGGCCTACGCGGTGGGCTTTTTGGGTAACCCCCAGTTCGATGCCTTCTTCCGCGCCCAAAGCCAGGCCCTGCGCGATCTGTTCCGCACCACGGCCAGGGCCCGCGAGGAAGTAACTAAAGCCACCGTGATCCCCTACGCTGAACACACCAAAGCGCCCACTACCTGCCCCGTAGTAGGGTAGTGCCTATGAGCCTAAGCCTGCCCATTGCCTTCCTAGCCGGTTTTCTTTCCTTTCTCTCCCCCTGCGTGCTCCCCCTGGTACCCACCTATCTGCTGTACCTGGGGGGGCAGCGGGGCCTCCCCCTGCGTAACGCGGTTTTTTTCGTGCTGGGTTTTTCGGCCATCTTCTTCCTGCTGGGGCTGCCCTTTACCCTGTTGGGCGGGCTTTTGTTCGAGTACCGCGACCTGCTGGGACGGATTGGCGGTGGGGTCATGATCCTCTTGGGCCTGTACATGCTGGGCCTCAGGCCCAGATGGGGGGTCAACCTGCGTTACGAAGGCCCCACCGACCGTCCCTGGGGCGCTTTCGTGCTGGGCGTGGTACTGGGGCTGGGCTGGACTCCCTGTATCGGCCCCATTCTGGGAGGTATCCTCACCCTAACCGCCGCCGGTGGGGGGGTACACCTCTTGGTCGCCTATATTTTGGGGCTGGCTGTTCCCTTTCTGCTGGTGGCCCTTTTTGCTGACCGGGCCAAAAGCCTACTGCGCCGGGCTGCACGGCTGTCCCATGCGGTGGAAATAACTGCAGGGTTGGTGCTCATTGCGGTGGGCATTCTGCTGCTTACTGGCACCTATACCCAGCTCAACAGCTTCTTCCTCAAAATCACCCCCGAGTGGTTGCAAGAGCGGCTGTAGCGCTGTGTGGAGGGGCCAATGAATCCGGGTAGACCGCCAGAGGAAAGCTTCACCAATTCCGAGGCTCTGGAGGGTGTTCTCCGCCGCCTTAGGCGCATTGAGGGGCAGGTTCGGGGTTTGCAGCGCATGGCCGAGGAAGGACGCTCGTTTGGCGAGCTATTGGATCAGATTCAGGCTACCCGCAAGGCCCTGGACGCAGTGGCTAGCGTGGTGCTGGAGGAGTACCTAAGGGCCTGGGAGACCCAAGCTGACGATGCCGAGATGGGCAAGCGGCAGATTGCCACCCTGCTGCGCAAGATTATCTAATGCCTACAGCAAAAAGCCCACCCGTGGGGTGGGCTTATCTGTTGCAGGGCCTACTTCAGACCAAGCTTGTTGCGGGCTTCCAGTACCTGGGCCGCGGTCATGGTCTTGGCCCGCTGAGCCCTGACCTCAGCAGCGGTGAAAGCCTGCTGCCCTGCAGGGAACTTATTGCCCCACTGGGTGGCGATGTGGTTCAACAACGCCGCAATCTCCTCGTCTTTGAGCTGGGCGAAGGCCGGCATAACCCCCTGGTACCTAGTCCCTTTTACGGTAATTTGCCCCTGTAGGCCATACAGCATCACCTGGATCAGGTACTCGCGGCCTCCCTTAACGGCAAGAATCTCCGGCACATGGCCCGCCAGAGGGGGGAAGACCCCAGGAATGCCCGCACCGGTAGGCTGGTGGCAGCCCTGGCATTGGGCGTAAAGGGGGCTGGCCTGGGCCACAGCCTGCTGGGCGCTCGTGAACAGGCCAAACGCAAGGGCCAGTGCGGATAGCGTAGTAAAAAGCGCAGGTTTCTTCAAGGCTATCACCTCAGATCAATCATACACCCACGGGTAAGGCACAACAACCGAACCACGGTTATTTTAAGGATTACTCAAGGTTATCCTCCTTCACTGAAACCCTCACCACCGGAGCAAGCGCTATGGGCTTATCAAGGGCATTACCGGGGCCCCCACCCTGGCTGCGTCGGGGTGGGGTGGCATCAGATATACCCCAGCCGCCGCAGCTCCTCCTCCACCGCGGCCAAGACTTGCGGGTAGGCCTGGGCCAAAGTTACCCCGCGCAGGGTAGCCCCCGCCGCCGGCACATGCCCCCCACCCCCCAGCCTGACCGCCACCGCCTGGGCCGAGAGGCCGCCCCGGCTGCGGATGCTGAGCTTGACCACCCCCTCCTCGCGCTCCCGTAGGAAAACGGCGATTTGCGAGCCTTCGGCATAGCGGATAAGGCCCACGAAGTCGTCGGAGTCTTCCACACTGACCCCAGGAGGCATATGGGCCGTCACCAGTAGGCCACCAAAGTGGAACTCCACTGTGGAGAGAACGGCCCCCATAGCCTTATAGTAGCCAGGAGGCCGCCACTGGAGGCGGTCGGTGAGTTCGGCCAGGTGTACCCCATACCCTACCAGCTCGGCAGCCGTGCGCAGCACCTCGGGGGTGGTGTTGGAGAAGCGAAAGTTACCCGTGTCGGTGATTAAGCCGGTCAAGACGGGCGTAGCGATATCGCTACTCCAGGGAACCTCCAGGGTATCGATCAGGTCTTTGACGATCTGGGCGGTGGCCGCCTTAGAGGGGTCTACCAAGGCCAGATAGCCAAAGCGGGGGTTGGTTCCGTGGTGATCGATGTTGACGACGAAGCCCTCTACCGGCGCCCCAGCCACCCGGCCCGGTTCGGCAGCGTCCAGCACCACCAGCGTGGCTCCCTCGGGCAGGTGCTCAACCGGGTCGGCGTACTCGTCTTCCCGAGCCAAAAAGCGCAGGAAGCGCGGTGGCTCGGCAATCCAGCGCACGTCCTTATCTAAGGTGCGGAGGGCTCGAGCCAACCCCAGCGAGGAACCAATGGCATCGCCGTCGGGGTCTACATGGCTGACGACAACGATGGGGCCCTCGAGCTCGCGCAGAATCCCGGCTATAGTGCGCAACTTCTCCCAGTAGCGCGGCTCCGGTGCGTTATGCCCTGCATCCATACCGACCCACTATACCGCACCCACCCCGGCCACCCCCACGATATAATCCCGCTTGGACTTATGGAACGGCTCATCCCCCCTACGCGATCTCTGCGGGGCATCTTGCGCGTCCCTGGCGATAAATCGGTCACCCACCGGGGCCTGATTCTGGCCTCCCTGGCCCAGGGCGAAAGCACCCTCTATTACCCGCTCAAAGCCGGCGACACCCTCTCCACCGCCCAGGCCATGCGGCAGTTGGGGGCGGATATCCGCGAGGAGGGGGCCCATTTTCACATCCGCGGGGTGGGCCTCCGGCTGCAAGAGCCCGGCGATGTGCTGGACTGCGGCAATGCAGGCACCTTGATCCGCCTGCTGGCAGGGGTACTGGCCGGGCAGGAGATGTTCGCTGTGCTAAGCGGCGATGCTTCGCTGCGCCGGCGCCCCATGGGCCGGGTCACCACCCCCTTGCGCCAGATGGGGGCCCGCATCGAGGGGCGGGATAATGGCCGGCTGGCCCCCCTGGCCATCCGCGGGGGGGGGCTAAGCGGCATCCACTACGAGCTACCAGTAGCTAGCGCCCAGGTCAAAAGCACGGTGCTATTGGCCGGCCTGTTCGCCGATGAGGACACCGAGGTGGTGGAACCCGCCCCTACCCGCGACCACACCGAGCGCGCCTTCCGCCACTATGGCCTACCCCTCGAGGTCGAGGGCAACCTGGTGCGTACCCGCCGGGCCGACCCCTTCCCGGCTCGCGACCTGGTGGTGCCAGGGGATATCAGCAGCGCGGCCTTCTTCCTCGTGGCTGCCCTCATCACCCCCGACTCGGAGGTCACCCTGGAGGGGGTGGGGCTGAACCCCACCCGTACTGGGCTACTCACCGTGCTCAAAGAGATGGGGGCCGACCTCGAGTGGGCCGTTACTGAAGGACAGGCCGGCGAACCGGTGGGTTGGATTCGGGCCCGCTCCTCGGCGCTCAAGGGGATATCGGTCGACCCCCGGTTGATTCCGCTAATGGTGGACGAGGTGCCGGTGCTGGCCGCAGCGGCGGCCTGGGCCGAGGGGCAGACCTACATCCCCAACCTAGAAGAACTCCGGGTCAAGGAGTCCGACCGGCTCACCGCCATTGCGCAAAACCTGCAAAACCTGGGGGTGCGGGTGGAGGCCGGCCCAGACTGGCTGCGCATCTGGGGGGGAGGGGTCTCGCCGGGGGTGGTGCAGCCTTTCCACGACCACCGCATCGCCATGGCTTTTGCGGTCTGTGGCCTGCCCTGCGGGGTACGGGTGCTCGAGGCTGAATGGGCTAGCATCAGCTTCCCTAGCTTCTGGGAAGACCTAGCGCAACTCGCCCAAACCCCCTAACCCTTGGTCATTGTATGAACCCCATCATCACCATAGACGGCCCCTCGGCTTCAGGCAAAACCAGCGTGGCTCGGCGGGTAGCCCAGCGTCTGGGCATTCCCTATGTCTCCAGCGGCCTACTGTACCGGGCCGTGGCGCTCTTGGGCCTGCGCCAGAG
Source organism: Meiothermus rufus DSM 22234 (assembly GCF_000423425.1). Lineage (GTDB taxonomy): Bacteria > Deinococcota > Deinococci > Deinococcales > Thermaceae > Meiothermus > Meiothermus rufus. The sequence goes on from NZ_AUHY01000003.1 coordinate 68,670, forward strand.
GGTTTCCGCAGAGGAGGTAGAAAGCCACCTGGAAAAGCACCTCCTGAGCCTCGAGCCCACCGCCCAGAGCAACCGCGTACTGCTCGATGGGGAGGATGTCACCGAGGCTTTGCACAGCCTCGAGGTCGACCGCGTGGTCTCGGCGGTGGCGAAGCGCCCAAGGATTCGCGCCTACGTCAACCAGGTGTTGCGCCGTATCCCCCCACCCTTTGTGGTGGATGGGCGGGACATGGGCCGGGCGGTATTCCCCCAGGCCCAACACAAGTTCTACCTCACCGCTCGCCCCGAGGTTCGGGCCCAGCGCCGCATGCTCGAGCGCAATGTGGCTTTGGATACCGTGCTGGCCGAGATCATCCGACGCGACCAGGCCGATCAGCAACAAAGCCTCCCGGCGGACGACGCCATTGTGCTAGACACCAGCGCGCTCGAGCTGGAAGAAGTGGTCGAGGCTGTGCTAGCCCAGATCCGGGCCAGGAATGGCTTGAGAGAAGCGCCCACACCACCAGCATAGACCCCTCCTTGGGAGAGGGGTCTATCGGCTACCCTGCAAAGCCCAGCAGCACCGGCTCTTCCAAGAGCTCAGCCACAAAACGGCAGAAGCGCGCCGCATCCGCTCCGTCAATCAGGCGGTGGTCGTAGGAAAGGGAAAAAGGCATCAGGTTGCGCGGCTCAAACCCCTCCTTCTCGGGGTTCCACACCGGCTCTATGCTGCTGCGCGAGACCCCCAGGATGGCCACCTCGGGCCAGTTGACGATGGGGGTGAAGCCCACCCCGCCAATGCCCCCTAGGTTGGAGATGGTAAAGCTAGCCCCTTGCATCTCCTCCGGGGTGAGTTTGCGCTCCCGGGCCTTGGCTGCCACCTCGGCCAGCTCGGCGGCCAGGGCGAACACCCCCTTTCTGTCCACATCGCGGATAACCGGCACCAAAAGGCCAGTGGGCGTATCCACCGCCACCCCGATGTGGATGTAGTCTTTGTAGATAATCTCATTGCTGGCAGTGTCAATGGAGGCGTTGAACTTGGGGAAGCGCTGCAGGGCCGCCGCAGCTATCTTGAGCAAAATAGCGGTCATGGTCAGCTTGGCCCCTTGCTTCTCCGCTTTGGGGCTGAGCTTTTTGCGCAAAGCCTCCATCTCGGTGATATCAGCCTTGTCGAAATGAGTCACCATGGGAATGGTGCTCCAAGCCTGGGCCATGCTGCGCACCGTGGCCCGGCGAACCCCGGACATGGCTTCGCGGCGCACTGGGCCAAACTTGCTGAAATCCGGCAGGGCCAAGGCGGTTGGACTGGGGGTCGGAGCCACCTGGGGCGCGGCTCCTGTAGCATAACGGCGCACATCCTGCTCCGAGATACGGTATGCCGGCCCACTGCCCAAGACTTCACGCAGGTTGACCCCCATCTCGCGGGCCAAGCGTCGCACGCTAGGAGCCGCCGGAATCAGGCGGCGCTCCCCTGGTGGGGGTGTCGGTCTAGCTGGGGTGGCTATAGGGGCTGGGCTCGAGGGGGCGGGGGCTTCCTCTGGCTTAGCCGGGGTAGGAGCAGGGGTTTGCACGGTAGCCTCGCCCAAAAGGGCGATCACCTGCCCACTTTTCACCTCGTCACCAGGTTTGACCATTACCTTGGTGACCGTGCCCCCCTCAGAGGCCGGGGCCTCCATCACCGCTTTGTCGGTCTCGAGTTCCAGCACCGGCTGCCCAGCGGCCACCATGTCGCCTTCCTTAATCAGTACCCCCACCACCACCGCGGAGGTCACGTTGTCGCCTAGATCGGGTAGTTTGAGTTCAGCCATACCATGCACCTCGACGTGTTCTGTCAGCGCTTGTGCGGGGGTTCTGGATGGGGCTTTAGGCCCAGCTTTTGAATGGCTTCCTGGAGGGTATTGAGGTTGATCTTGCCCTCACCGCGCAGCGCCGCCAATGCGGCCACCACCACATGCTGGGCATTCACCTCGAAAAATTCGCGCAGGGCCTCGCGGGTATCGCTACGCCCATAGCCATCGGTACCCAGGCTGTGAATGGGCCGGTTGAGGTAACCCGAGAGGGCATCGGGCAGCACCTTCATGTAGTCCGAGGCCGCCACAATGGGCCCCTCGGTGGGGTTGAGGCACTGGGCCGCGTAGCATAGCCGGGCCTTGCTGCCGGGGTTTAGGCGGTTGTGGCGGGCGGTCTCGATGGCATCGTAGTAAAGGGCCTTGTAGCTGGTCACACTCCACACATCGGCAGCCACCCCATAGGCCTCGAGCATCCCCGCAGCCTTGATGACCTCGTTTAGGATAGTCCCACTACCCAAAAGCTGCACCCGGGCCTTGGGCTTTTTCAGCTCGCTCTTTTTGAAAAGGTAGAGGCCTTTCAAAATGCCCTGGTGGGTCTCCTCGCGTGGCTCGGGCATGGGGGGCTGGGGGTAGTTCTCGTTCATCAGGGTGATGTAATAGAAGATGTCCTCCCCATCTTGGTACATGCGCTTCATCCCGTCTTGCAAGATAACCGCCAGCTCATAGGCAAAAGCCGGATCGTAGGCCATCAGGTTAGGCACGGGCAGGGCCAACACATGGGAGTGGCCGTCCTGGTGCTGTAGCCCTTCCCCATTCAGGGTCGTGCGCCCCGCCGTAGCCCCCAACAGGAAGCCTTTGGTTCGCTGGTCGCCGGCAGCCCAGACAAAATCCCCCACCCGTTGCAGGCCAAACATCGAGTAGTAGATGTAGAAGGGAATGGTGGGGATGCCGTAATGGGCATAGGCAGTGCCCGCAGCGATAAAGCTGCACATGGCCCCGGCTTCGTTGATCCCTTCTTGCAAAAGCTGGCCGGTCTGGGACTCGCGGTAGACCGTCACGGTTCCAGCATCTACCGGGATGTAAAGCTGGCCCTTGGGCGAGTAGATGCCCACCGAGGCAATCACCCCTTCCATGCCGAAGGTGCGGGCCTCATCCGGCACGATGGGCACGATGTATTTACCCACATCAGGGTGCCGCACCAGCTTGGTCAGCATGCGGACAAAAGCCATGGTGGTGGAAATCTCCCGCCCACCCGAACCCGCCAAAAACTCCTCGAAAAAAGCCAGATCGGGGGTCTGGATGCGGTACTCGGGCACCCGCCGGGTAGGAATCAGGCCCCCCAAAGCTTGCCGGCGCGCCAGCATATAGCGCACCTCGGGCGAGTCGGGGCCGGGATGGTAGAAGGGGGTTTTCTCCAGCTCCTCGTCGGGAATGGGGATGCCTAGAAAGTCGCGGGCCTCGCGCAGATCCTCCAGGGTGAGCTTCTTGACCTGGTGGGCCACGTTCTTGGCCTGGGCCGTAGGCCCCAGACCGTAGCCCTTAACAGTGCGGGCAATGATGACCGTGGGGGAGCCGCGGTGTTCCATGGCGGCCTTGAAGGCAGCGTAGACCTTCTGGTGGTCGTGCCCACCCCGCGAGAGGGCCAACCGATCCAGGTCCTCGTCGCTCATCCCCTCGATGAGCTTTTGCAGGGCCGGGGTGTTGAAAAAGCGCTCGCGTAGCTCCTTGGCCCCATAGGCTGCGTAGCGCTGGCTCTCGCCGTCCACCAGCTGCTCCATGCGCTCGAGCAGCACCCCTTCACTGTCGCGGGCAAATAGCTCATCCCAGGCGCTGCCCCAGATGACCTTAATCACATTCCAGCCGTTGCCGCGATAGACACTTTCCAGCTCCTGGATCACCTTGGAGTTGCCCCGCACCGGCCCATCCAGGCGCTGCAGGTTGGCGTTGATGACAAAGACCAGGTTGTCGAGTTCCTCGTAGGCCGCCACCCGCAGGCCGCCTAGGGTTTCCACCTCGTCCTGCTCGCCGTCGCCCAGAAAGGCCCAGACCTTGGCGTTGGTCTTGGGCTTAAGGCCCCGGTCTTCCAGGTAGCGCATGAAGCGGGCCTGGTAAATGGCTTGCAAAGGCCCCAGGCCCATAGAAACGGTGGGAAACTCCCAGTAGTCGGGCATCAGCCAGGGGTGCGGGTAGCTGGAAAGCCCCCGCCCAGGCCCACCCAGAAGCTCGCGGCGAAACTTACCCAGGTCCTCCTCGGAAAGCCGGCCCTCCAGGAAGCTGCGGGCATAGACGCCTGGCGACATATGCCCTTGGTAGAAAACCAGATCGCGATCGGGGGACTCGGGGCCGCGAAAGAAGTGGTTGAAGCCCATCTCCATTAGCTCGGCGATGCTGGCATAGGTGGAGATATGCCCCCCGATGCCATCGGCCTTTTTGTTAGCCTGCTGCACGATGGCAATAGTGTTCCAGCGCAGGATGTTGGCAATGCGTCGCTCGAGCTCGAGGTCACCCGGGTAAGGCGGCTGGTGCTCGAGGGAGATGGTGTTGACGTAGGGGGTGTTGACCTTGTCGTGGATGACCACGCCCTGGCGGTAGGCGTAGTTCTCCAACATCTCCATTAGCTGAGCGACCCGGTCACGCCCAGCACTGCGCAGCACGTACTCTAGGCTTTCCCGCCACTCCTGGTTCTCCAGGTCCTCAAGCCGAAGCTGCTCCTCGGCAGAGAGGCCGGCGCGGGCGGCTATCAGTTCACGATCTTCTACCATACGCGGCTCCTTTTCCGACTAGGCTTGCTGTTGCAGCGTCGGCGCACCCTCGACGCTCCACTTTGTTTCCGAAGTTACATTACAGCAGATATTCCTGAGGAAAAACGTAAGGGAATCCGTTTTTTACAGCACATAAAAAACTTTTATCAAATGGCAAAACCAGATGGCCCTCACAGGCTCCATTAAGGCAGCTCGTCCCCTGCAAGAAGCTCAGGCCTCCCAACCCAGCCAGGCACGTACCTCTTGCAGGGTATATCCGCTCTTGGCCGGAACGCGGATTAGAGGCAGGCCGGCTGAGCGAAGGGCCTCTTCCACAAAGCCGCCCCGCCTCTTACGCTCCTCTTGGGCGTGGGAGGCATCGTCTAGTTCGATGGCACAAACCACCTCGAAGGTAGATGGCTTAACCAGCACGAAATCCACGTGTTTTTGGGCAATGCGATTGAAGGCCCTACGCCAGTCTGAGCGAGATAAGCCTGAGGCTGGCTGAATGAGGTCGGCCAGACGCACCTTGACCTGAACCCGGTAGGCCTCTCCCGCCACCCGCTGCAACGCGCCGTAAAAGGAGCGTTCAGCAGGACTGAGCAAGGTTGGCTTTTTGCGGTAGGGGATGGGAGCCCTATTGGCTTCTGCCAGACGCCCCTTCTGCCAAACGACCACCAAGGCCACCAAGCTAAACAAACCAAGAAGCAACCAAAGCAACTCCACCAGGCCAGTCTAAAAGCCTGGGCCAAAGCAGGCGGTGAAGTATGCCCAAACAAGGCAACCCAGGATTAAGGACCAAGCTTGCGCTTGAGGTAGAGCAGCAAGTCCTCGAGGGCCTGGCGCAGCGCCCGCTGCTCGCGCAGGATAGCCTCGATACGGTCTTCCGGAGTGGCCAGGGTAAGGGTTTTAAAGATCACATTGGTGTTGCCACAGCGCGGACAAGGAACCGTAGGGGGTGAGCTCGAAGGGCCATAGAATACCCGGGTGTTGTCGCGGGTGCAGAGCATGTATTTGGCCCCAGCCGCCTCGCCGCGGCGGATGGCCTCGGCCAGCTCCCGTGCTTCCTCGGGGGCAAACCCCAGAAAAAAGTCTCCTCCCACCTCCTCAATGGCCGGTAGAGCCTCACGGGTGGCGGTCAGGTTGGACTTAAGGCCGTGAGGAGCAGTCCAAGAAATGCCGTTCCACTTGAAGTGTCGAAAGTGGCGCTTGCGCTGCTTGTCTTCGATTTCAACGATCAGGGTGACCTCAGGGTCTTTGGGGTAGTAGTACAGACGCACCGCCGTGACCCCTGATAGGGCGGGTTCGGGTGGCATGGTGTAGGAAAGCGGGCCGTCGGTCTTGATTCGGCTGTTATAACCCACCAGGTTTTGTAAGTCGTAGAGGGTGAGGCCGGGGTGTTCGAAATCCCCCTCCAGGAAAGCCCGCACCTTGGCAAAGGCTTGCTCGAGGCCCACATCCACCATGCCTAAAGTCTACCACTCATCGCCAAAACCCCATGGCCTTACCCGTATAATGTCTTTTCGTGTTGATTCGCGCCGGCGAGGCCCAGTTCCCCCTGCCCCAGCAGCCCCAAGTTTTGGAGATAGGCTTCGGCGATGGGCATTTCACTGCTCAGATAGCCCGCCTATACCCCGAGTGGCAGATTCTGGGTGTGGAAAAATCGGCAGGCTCGGTGGCCCGGGCCTTGGGCCGCTTCCACCGCGAGGGAATCCAAAACGTCTGGGTCTACCATGGCCAGGCCACTTTCGCTCTGCGTAACCTGGTGGCCCCGCGCAGCCTACACAAGGTTTACGTCAACTTTCCCGACCCCTGGCCCAAAGCCAAGCACGAGGAAAACCGCCTACTCCAGCGGGGCTTTTTCCAGCGCCTTTCCACCCGCTTGGCCGAAGGGGGAGCCCTTTTGCTGACCACCGACCACGAAGCCTATTGGCACTTTGCCCAGGCTGAAGCCCAGGCCAGCGGGCTCTTCACCATCGAGACCCCTCCTCCCCCCGAGTTCCACCTGACCACCAAGTACGCCCTGAAGTGGCGTGCCCAGGGGCGTCGCTTCTACTATGCGGTTTTTCAAAAAATCGCCGAGGACCCCACCCCTTGGCCCCCCATAGCGAGGTATCCCGTGCCCCACGCTATCCTAACCGGCTCCCTACCTAGGCTAAACGCTTTCGAGAAAACCGTGGTTCGCTTCCCCGGCGGTACAGCAGTGCTGCTCGAGGCAACCCAGGCCTTGAGCCCTGAAGGAGGGTACTACTTCCACACCCACCTCGAGGAGGAGGACTTGGTACAAGACCTGCTCCTGGAAGCCCGTCCCAGCAGCCATGGCCTATACGTGGGCCTCAGCCGCTTTGGGGCCCCCCTCAGCACTGCCGGAGTACGGGCTACAGTGGCCTGGCTGGTCAGCTACTTCGAGGCCCAGGGGCTTCAGGTAAAGCAGCGATCCTACTGATCGCTGCCCTAAGGTGAGCTTTTACCGCCAAATTGGTTGAACAGCACAAACCCCAACAGACCGAACCACAACAAAAGCAGGACGAGGTTGCCCCAGCGCTGCCAGAAGCTAGGTGGTTTTTGCGGTTCGACAATCTGGGTGGTGAGCACTTCCGGGTCGGTGCCGCTTTGCAAGCACACCGGCTGACCACCGCTGGCCTCCAGCGGCAAAGCATAGGGCCGGGGGTTTTGCGGCACCTGGCTGCCAATCGTAACCACAACCGCGCTGATGTTGTCGGGACCACCCCAGTCGTTGGCCAGTTTGATGAGCTTGGCTACCGCTGGCTCAGGGGGATTGGTCAGGATAATTTCCGCCAGCACCCGGTCTTCCAACACCCCACTTAGCCCGTCTGAGCAGAGCAGGAAAACATCTCCCGGCTGAACCTTTAGGCCGACCAAATCGACCCGGGCACTGGGAAAAGAGCCTAGGGCATTGGTAATCACGTTGCGCCAGCGGTGGTGGCGGGCCTCCTCCTCGGTAAGCAAGCCCTGGCGTACCCGGTCGGCTACCCAGGAATGGTCCTGGGTGAGCTGCACCAGCTCGCCATCGCGCAGCAGGTAAGCCCTCGAGTCGCCCACATGGGCGATCAGCGCATAGGGTAGATCCAGCCACAGCGCAGTACAGGTGGTGCCCATCCCGCGCGACTCTGGCTTCTGCCCTGCCAGGTAGATGGCCTCGTTAGCGGCCTCGTAGGCTTCCAAAAGGCCTTGCGGAGAGGGTTCGCTGCGCCTGAGCAAATCGACGATCTGCGCTACCGCCATCTGCGAGGCCACCTCCCCGGTGCGGTGCCCCCCCATGCCGTCGGCCACAATGAAAATACCGCCGTAGCTGGTAATCAACTGGCTAACCGCGTCCTCGTTGAGGGCCCGTTTGCGGCCCGGGTCGGTCATGGCCGCGGCGAAAACCATGGGGAGGCTTTCGGAGCCTGGCATATAGAGGGCATTATAGGCCACACCCTGGGAGCCCGGGGCCAAAAATCACCCAAGGATCTACCCCTTTTGTCTCATCATCCGCCTCATGGCTTTAGCCTTATCTTGAAAAGGTGAGGTCATTCCATCTCTACCTCCCTCGAGGCCCCCTAGGGGTGCTCGGGCTAATCCTGGCGGGAGGCGTGGCCCTGTTCCTGGTGTTCTGGCTCATCGCCACCCTATGGGTACTGGCGGTTGGCGCCGGGCTGGTTGGTGCCCTAGCTTACGGCTGGCGACGCCTGGAGGCACGCCTCCGCCCCAGGCGCTGGGACGACTAATCCCTAGCACAAGCCAAGCCCCCCGAAGGGGGCCTCGCTTTGGCTTCTGCTTTTATTTTTGGGCTGCAAGGTAAGTACCCTGTCAGGGCCCCCACCGTGACTTCTCACGGTGGGGTGATATTAGCGAGCAGGCGAAAGCTCGAGGCGTACCTGCTGCACCCGGCCTGGCTCCACCCGCACCTCGCGGAAGGCCACCCGGTAGCCCGGCGCCAGGGCCACTACCTGCACAACCCGGCCCTCCAGGTTCTCCAGGCGCAGAAAACCGCCGCGGCTCTGGCCCACCTCCCGACCATCCAGGAAAATTCGCGCTTCTACGTTGGTGAAAACCTCCAATGAACCCCGCAAGGCCTGCAGGTTGGCGCTCACCGGCACGGTCTGGCCGTTGCCCACCACCACCGTGGTTCGGAAGTTCTGGTAGCCCTCCAGCCGTAGCTCCAGCTCATAGCGGCCCGGCGGCACGCTCAGGCTGAGGGGGGTGTTGCCCACCCCACGCCCGTTTAGGAACACCTGGGCCCCTGAAGGGCTAGAGCTAATCTGCAGCAGGCCATTCTGTACCGCCGGAGCCAGGGTAGCATTAACCACGGTGGTCTCACCTGGGCGAATTTGCACCGTGGTACGGAAATTCTGGTAGCCTCCCAGGCGCAGCTCGAGGTCTACCCGGCCCGGACGCAACACCAGGTTGAGGGGGGTGTTCCCCACGACCCGCCCCTCCAGGAGTACCTGAGCCCCGCTGGGAGTGGAGTTCACGCTCAGGGTGCCAGTGCCCGGCTGGGGCTGAGGCTGGGGTACTGGTGTCACCGCAGCCCGGCCCACCACGAAGAAGGCTACATCGGAGACCCAGTCTTGCTGGGGCAGCGGGCTAACCACAATCGAAAGGGCCCGGGCCAGATTATCGGCCCCCCGAAGACTCACCCGCCCGGTCTGGATATCGGCGATCTGAGCCAGGGAAAGCGGCTGACGGCTGGCCACGGCCAGCACCCGGTCCTGCCCCTCAGGCCCCCCCACCTCGAGGGCATACCGCGCCCCACTGGCCGGAGGGAAGGTGCGTACCTCGCCCGCAGCAAGCCGGTTGTTCTGGTCGTAAGCATTGGGCAGAATCAGGCCGATTTCGCCGGTAGACTTTACGCTAAACAGGTAGACATAGGCTTCTTGGTTGACCTGCACCGAGACCTGGATACGCTCGCCGATCTGGTAGACCGGGTTGCCGGTCTTGCCCGGGTCCTTGTTGACCCAGACCCGCACCTGCAGGTCGGTGGGCAGCGGATTGACGATGATGCCCTGGGGGCTTAGCTCAGGCGCAGCCAAGGCTACGCTCGACAGCAGAAGTCCGATGGTCATGGTTGAGAACGCTCGCTTCATACCTTCCTCCTCACCCCTAGGGTAGGTTAACCCGTTCTGGAGGGGTGAGAGGCCGTTCAGCCAAAGTTAACCTTGGCCTTGAGCCTGTCTTTATACACCCGCCGCCCTGAAAGCGGCGCTTACCAGCGCTTTGGCCTCCTGCAAGACCTGATCGAGGTGTTCCGGCCCCTTGAAACTTTCCGCGTAAATCTTGTACACCTCCTCGGTTCCAGAGGGACGGGCGGCAAACCAGGCGTTCTCGGTCACCACCTTCAAGCCCCCGATGGGCTCACCGTTGCCCGGAGCGCGGGTCAGCTTAGCCAGGATGGGCTCACCCGCCAGATGGGTAGCCGTGACCATCTCGGGCGAGAGACTGGCCAATACCTTTTTCTGAACGCTGTTGGCCTCAGCGTCTACTCGGCTATAGGCCGGGGCCCCAAAACGCGCTTCCAGTTCGCGGTAATGCTGGCTGGGCGATTGGCCGGTGCGGGCCAGAATCTCAGCAGCTAGCAAACCCAAAATAATTCCGTCCTTATCGGTGCTCCAGGCCGTGCCGTCCATGCGCAGAAAAGAGGCCCCGGCGCTTTCCTCTCCAGCGAAACCCAGACTCCCTTGCAATAGCCCCTCCACAAAGTACTTGAACCCTACGGGCACCTCCACCAGACGGCGGCCCAGGTAGGCCGCCACTCGGTCAATCATGCTGCTGCTGACCAGGGTTTTGCCCACCCCCAACCCGGGGCCCCACTGGAGCCGGTGCGAGTAGAGGTAGAGGACCGCCACCGCCAGGTAGTGGTTAGGGTTCATCAACCCATCGGGGGTTACAATGCCGTGCCGGTCGGCGTCCGGGTCGTTGCCGATGGCGATGTCGAAGCGCTCCTTTAGCCCAATCAACGAGGCCATCGCGTAGGGCGAGGAGCAGTCCATGCGAATCTTACCGTCTTTATCCAGGGTCATGAAGGCAAAACGGGGGTCTATCTGCTCGTTAACCACTCGCAGGTTCAAGCCGTATACCTCGGCAATGCGCTGCCATACCGCAAGCGAGGCCCCGCCCAACGGGTCGACCCCTAGGCGCACCCCAGCGGCCCGGATGGCCCTGATGTCGACGACGCTTTCTAACTGGCCCACATAAGGGGTGATGAAGTCAAAGGGGCGCACAACCTGCAAGGCCCTCTGCAACGGCCAGCGCTTTATCTCCAGGCCCTCGAGGAGAATCTGGTTGGCCCGGGCCTGGATGGCCTGGGTCACCCCAGTATCGGCTGGGCCTCCATTGGGCGGGTTGTACTTGAAGCCTCCGTCCTGGGGGGGGTTGTGGCTGGGGGTGATGACGATGCCATCGGCCAACCCACTTACCCGGCCCCGGTTGTACTCCAGGATGGCATGGGAGACCAAGGGGGTTGGGGTGTAGCCTCGCTCCTGATCCGCCCATACCTCTACCCCGTTGGCGGTGAGCACCTCTACCGCGCTGATCCAGGCTGCCTCCGAGAGGGCATGGGTGTCCATCCCCAGGAACAAGGGGCCATTGATACCTCGTTTAGCACGGTATTCCGCCACTGCCTGGGCGATAGCTAGGATATGGATCTCGTTGAAACTGCCGGAAAGCGAGGTGCCCCGGTGACCGCTGGTACCGAAAACCACCTGCTGGGCTGGGTTATGGGGATCGGGCTTTAGGGCATAGTAGCTGCTTAAGAGCCGGGGAATGTTGGCCAAGAAACCCTGCGGTGCGGGCTGGCCTGCCAAGGGGTGTAGCGCCATGCCAGGAGTCTATTCCAGGGCCACAACCCAAGGCAACGCGGCCCGGCTGGAGGGTGCCTTATGCTAGGGACATGGCCGATGCCGGTCTTCCCTTGACCCCCTGGCTGCATCACCTGGAAAAGCACCTGCCCATAGCCCGCCAAGGCCAGGACCCCGAGGGGGTTCATCAGGTGCGGGTGGCTGGGCGGCGGCTGCGGGTCTGGCTCGAGCTGGCTGGGCTACGGGTTTTGCAGGACGACCTGGCTTGGCTGGTGCAGTGCGCAGGCCGGGTACGCGACCTCGAGGTCTTGCTACAACACCCAGACCTCTCCCCTTCCTTTCGACGCTGGGCCCAAGAAGAGCTAAAGCAAGCCCGCCAGGCTTTCGTTCCCCTGCTGAACTCCTCCCGCTTGGCCGGTCTGCTGGCAGCCTTGGCCACTCTGCCCCCCCTGGTACGCTCGGTGGCCCAGGCACGGCTGGAGCGCCTGGAAGAGCGGGTCGGGCGGCGGGCCAGCATCTGGGAACAAACAGGCCAGCTAGAACACTTGCACGCCCTGCGCCGGGCCTTGCGCCGGCTGCGCTACGCCCGGGAGTGGCTCGAGCTAGAAACCAAGGCCATCAAAGCGCTACAGGAGAGCTTTGGCCAAGTGGGCGACCTGGCCTTCACCCTGGCCTACCTGCAGGCCTTCGAGACCGGGGGAGGCCGGGCATCGCGCTACCGGCAGCAGCTAAAGGCCAGGCTAACCCTGGCTTTAGAGGAGGCCCAGTACCTTTGGCATAAACAAAAACACCAGCTAGGCCTCCCAGGCCGGGGGTAGCTCCCGGCCCAAAAACCCCTTACTTCTTCCGGGGGCGGCACTTGCCGTATGAGCCCCGGAAAATCTTGCCCCGACGAGTACGACGATCCCCTTTGCCCATGCTCGACTCCTAGGCTTTAGCCCCTTGCAAAAGCTGATGCACCTTGCTCATCAAGCGGGACTTGCGACGGCTAGCCGCGTTCTTGTGCAGGGTAGAACCTTTGGCGGCTTTGTCAATCAGGCTCTCGGCATAGCGCATTACCCGGATGGCCTCACTGGCGTTGCCTTCCTTGGCCAAGGCTACCGCCTTCTTGCTGACGGTCTTGATGGCCGACATCTTGGCCTTGTTGCGGGCGCGCCGCTTCAGCGACTGGCGGTGGCGCTTCATGGCCGAAGGGTTGCGAGCGGTTTTTTTCTGTGCCATAGTTCTCCGAACTTGCCATTTAGGGCTGCAACAAACCACGGCAGCCTCGAGGCAAACCGCCCACAAGTCTAGCACACCCCTGGGCTTTGTGCCTAGAGGTCAGAACTCGTTGCGCGCCGCCACCCAGTCCATGCGTACTTGGCCTCGAGCCTCTTTGAAACGGAAGATGACGTCGTAAAGGCTGGCGTCCACCGGCTGGCGAATCTCCTCAGCAAAACGGCCCTGGTAACGCTTAACCAGGCCCGGCCCGCTCTGGCCCGAACGGCGTATCTCTACCTCGAGGCTGCCCTTGCGCAGCTCACCCTCCACAATCACCTTAATGAACGCCCGCGTTCCTGTGGCCCGCACTTGGTTGCGCAGCTCACCGGTGTAGTTCCAGTACAACACCGGCGTGAAGGGCGCATAGCCTACCGCCAAACCAAAGCGCTCGGCGTAAAAGTACACCCCCGCAGCGATCAGCGCCAAAAACAAAAGGCTACGCACCCCTTCAGTATAGGGCATAAACACCGAGGGCTTAGCTCTTTAGGGCAATCCAAGCTGAACCCGGACAAACACATGTGAGACTCTAAGCTGGGATAAAAAGAGGGGAACCAACCAAGAAAGGAGGTGCCCCAGCGGCAGTTTACCACCGTTGGCCGAGAGATATGGCAAGGCGCTAGACAAGCACAGAGGCTGGCCGAGGCCAAAGCAGGCGACCCAGAGGTCAAGGAACGTCTGCGCAAGCTCCGACTGGTCAAAGCCCTGCGTGAAAGTAAAAAGAGCTGGAAGGAGATCCAGGACCTGGT
>NZ_AUHY01000004.1 GCF_000423425.1 Meiothermus rufus DSM 22234
TGCGGGACTGGCTTCCTCCCTGGGGTTGGAGATGGAGGTGGTGGCTCGTCCCTACGCGGGGGTGCGAGGGGTCTGGGTGCGGGAAGGAGAGGAGACGCCGGAGATTCCGCGGGAGAGTGGGTTCAAGCCTTTGCCCAAGCGGTGGGTGGTGAAAGGACCTTTGCCTGGCTGGGGCGGAACCGACGGTTGGGGAAGGATTACGAGTACCATCCTGAGGTAGGGGAAGCCTGGATGTATTTGAGCATGATACGCTTACTGGTGAAGCGGCTGGCCAGGGCCGCGTAGCCTCTCGTGGAGGGCTTTTACGACAGCCTCTAATAGGTGGCCCGGCTGATCCCCACCAGGGCCTGGATCTCGGGCCAGCTCACCCCGTGCTTCCTGAACGCCTCCACCTGCTTGAGCTTGCGTAGCCGTTCCTGGACCAGGGGGTCGCTGGCTCCGGCCGCTCCCAGCTCCTGGGCCTTCCTCGCTCCTTGCCATATCGCTTTGCCAACCGTGGTAAGCTGCACTTGGGGGACCTCCTTCAGGAGTCGGTCCCCCTCTTTTTATCCCACCTGGGGCTTCTAGAGTCTCACATGTGTTTGTCCGGGTTCAGATTGGTGGTTTTGGGTAAATCCGCTTTGCCCTAAAGTTTGCGTATGGATCAACCCGAGATCGATCAGCTACAACACCGGGACTCCTGGCGGCTTTGGCGCATCATGGCGGAAATTGTGGAGGGCTTTGAGGTGTTGGGCGAGCTGGGCGTGCCGCTGGTGACGGTCTTTGGCTCAGCCCGGCTGGGCAGCGAAAGTCCCTACTACGGCCAGGCCCTGCTGCTGGGGCGGGGCAGCGGCTGGCCGAGGCGGGCTACGGGGTAGTGACGGGCGGTGGTCCTGGGCTAATGGAGGCGGCCAACCGCAGGGCCTATAACGCTGGGGGTATCTCGGTGGGCTTGAACATTCAACTTCCCCACGAGCAAACGGCCAACCCCTTCCAGACCCACAGCCTGAGCTTTCGCTACTTCTTCACCCGTAAGCTAATGCTGGTTCGCTACGCCAAGGCTTTTGTTCTGCTGCCTGGGGGGATTGGTACCCTGGATGAGCTGGCTGAGGTATGGGTGTTGGTGCAGACCAGCAAGGTGCACCCCTTCCCCATCTTTGCCCTGGATCGGGGCTACTGGGGTGGGCTGCTCGCATGGATGCGCCAGAGCATGCTAACGACCAGAGCCATCTCCCCCAGCGACCTCGAGCTCATCACCCTGGTGAACAGCCCCGAAGAGGTGTTGGAAAGCCTATCCGGGCTCAGCCGGCACAACCCCTCCTGAGTTCGTAGGGTAGGAACCTCGGCCATCCCCTCAAGGCCATATCTTTTGTTCCGGTGGTGAAGGGTTCGACGAAAACGCTCATGGCTCCAGATCCTCCTGCCAGAGCAAGCGCAGGGCTTCTTTTACCTCTGGATCAAGGTTCGACCTGGCCTCCTGGCCTATCTCCCGCAAAGCCCCCAAGCCCTTTTCCAGCAAGCGCTGGGCTATCCACAGCAGTTGAACTAACTTAGGAGCCTGCCTGTCTGTTCCCCGCTGAAGCTGCAGCAACACCCCCACAGCCTCTCGCAGCAACCTACCCGGCCACCTGAGCTCGTTGGGCATCACCGTTCCACGGGACAACAGCAGCAGGTAAAGGCTCGTTTGTAGCACCTGCCACTCCTGTGAACCCATTCCCAAGTTCTGGCTCAAGCGGTGCAGCAGACGGGTCAGGGGGATGGAGGGCAATCCCACCCAGGTGTCGGCCCCTCCCTCAGGCTCGAACAGAGGAATGCGGCTCTTGCGCCAAGCCTTATCGCGGTACATGCGGTCATCAGCAGCACGCCACAGGGCTTCCATATCCTGCCCATCGGTAGGGTAGAGCGCATAGCCCAGACTTACCCTTAGATGAAGGTTTTCCGAGACCCGTATCCCCTCCACCAGCGAGCGGTAGCGCTCGGCAGTACGGGCAGGCTCGAGGTTGCGCAAGCCTTCGATAACCAGAGCAAACTCATCGCCCCCCAGGCGGTAGGCCCGGTCGCCTGCCCGAACCCTCGAGCGCAACACCCCGCCCAGCCGCGCCAACACGTGGTCGGCATGCACATGGCCGTAGGTGTCGTTGATACTCTTAAAATCGTCCAGGTCGAGCAGCACCAGCAGCACCTCACGGCCCTCACTTTGACCGATCAGCCTTTCTAAATCCCGCTCGAAAGCCCGCCGGTTACCTAGGCCCGTCAGAGAATCGGTATAGGCCGCCCAGGCCAGTTCGCGCCGCAGGCTCCACTCGGTTTGCACAACAGCGATGGCCGCGGCCATATCGCCCAGCTGTTCTTGGGCCTGCACATCCGGCAGCGAATGCGGCCGGGAACTGAAGAGCGCCAGGACGCTTAACGCGCCATGCTGACGCAGAATGGGCAGAAAAAACAGGCTGCGGAGGCCCGCTTCTACCAGTCCGGGGCGGCAGTGGGGGTACAGGTCGTAGCGGGGTATCCCTACCTGCTGACCCTTACGCAGGCGCTCGCCAAGATGGCGGGTAATGGCCGTTTCTACCGGCAGGCTCGAGCCCCAACCAACCTGCACCCAGGTGCGAGCCGTCCGCCCCTCAAAGGCAATCAAGCAGGCCCCCTCAGCCCCTGCCAGACGGCAAGCCTCGGCCAGCGCATCCTGTAAAGCTTGCTCGAGGGGCTGCTCATGGGAAAACCGCAGCAAAGCATTGATGGCCGATAACCATTGGGAGCGGCGCTGGGCCGACTCACAGCGGTAAAGCTCGTGTAGAATTAGGGCCGTCCCAGCGAAATACCGCTTCGCCAAGGCGGCCTCGGCCTGGCCCAGAGCGGAGGCCAAGGCGTGTAGGTGCACAACAGCCCACACCTGCCCCTCAGCCACCAGGGGCAGGGTAAGGTTGGCCACCTCTTGCCCATTGGGCCCTAGACCAGAAGGAAGGGTACCCAAAAGCCGTTGCAGGATATGCCCCTGCTGATCCAAGTAGGCTTCGCCCGCCAGCCAGGCCCCGGTTGTGCCCGGATAAGCGGTCCTGAGGGTAGCCTCCGGCAGGGCTTCTACACCCTCCAATACCTCGGGGGAAAGCCCGACCAAAGCCCTGAGCCTAAACAGGCTCAACCCGTCCCGCACCCACAAATACCCCTGGGTTCCCTCCGGCAACTCTTGCAGCAACTGCTCCAGGGCTAGTCTAAAGGCCTGAAGAGCATCGGATGAAAGCAACCGCTCAATCAGATGAACGGGGAGTACGTCATCGGTAGATGGCTTGGCCTGTTGCCGGGAGTGCTTGGCTTGGTCGGACATAAACCCTCTTCAATACATTTGGCCATATCTATACTTAGTGCATTTTTAGCGAGCAAGGCCCACTTGGTTGGTACAAGTAGGCTAAAGCTTTCAGCGGGCCCTGGCCTCACCCCTTACCCTCCCCCCATAAAACAGCAGGGGCAGCAAACCAGGCATCCGCCCAGGAAAAACCAGCCTGCCCAGCATGCGGTGGCTCCAGCAGCGGCCCCCATGACAGGGCCCCTCCTGCGAATCTACAGCAGACGGAATTTCACGGTAAGTAGATGCTCTCACTGTAAAGACCTCCCAGTTCAAGGGTAATTCCCTGCCTTTTAGGATAGAAAAGCACAGCCGCTTTAGCCCCACAAATAACCGTTACGTGGTATTCCCCACACCCCGCCTATAAAGGCTAACTCAGGAGCGGCCCTTCGCTACAAAAGGCATTTCCGCGCCTTTATCAGGCCAAACTGAGGCCTCCTCCCGTTACGTCACTAGAGGCGATACCCACCCAGGGTGGGCAAAACGGGCGCATCCCCAAGAGCGGAACACGCCCGTTTGCCTGCCCTCGAGGGTTTAGGGTTTGGCGGGACACCCCCTCGTCTTGCTCAAGGAACGCTTCAAAAGTCTATAGCGGGGCGTTCGGGCCCCGGGCATCCCAGTCTGCCTCAAGCCATCGCTGCGGGCTGGGTTTTGCTACGTCGACCCCTTTTGCTCTGGGCCAGGGTTGCCTTGCCCTCCAAGGCCTTCAGCCCACCCAGCAAAGCCCAGTCTAGGGCCTGGTCTAAGTTCTCGGCAAAATGGAAGACTAGGTTCTGCCGCAAGTAGGGCGGAATATCGGAAAGATCGGCCTGGTTCCGCTGAGGCAGCACCACCTCGCGGATGCCCGCCCGTCGAGCCCCCAGCACCTTTTCCTTCACCCCACCGATGGGCAGCACCCGACCGGTCAGGGTAATCTCCCCAGTCATGGCCACATCGTTGCGCACCGGCACCTCGGCCAGGGCCGAGACCAGCGCGGCGGTGATGGCGATTCCGGCGGAGGGCCCCTCCTTGGGGATGGCCCCTGCGGGCACATGAATGTGCAGGTCGCTCTTGTCGAAGCGCTCGAGGGGGATACCAAAACGCCGAGCGTTCTTCTTAGCGTAGCTGAGGGCGGCCCGGGCCGACTCCTTCATCACCTCGCCCAGCTGGCCGGTGAGGATCAGGTTGCCCTTGCCCGGCATAACCGAGACCTCGATGAACATGATATCGCCCCCTACCGGGGTGTAGAACATCCCGGTAGCCACCCCGACCTGGGGGCTACGGGCCTCAGATTCCGGCTGGAAGCGGGCCGGGCCTAAGAATTTCTCCAGGTCACCCTCGGTGATGCGCACCCGTTTCTTACCGCTCTCCAGAATTTTGCGGGCGGACTTGCGCAAAAGGGTGCCAATCTCCCGCTCGAGGTTGCGTACCCCGGCCTCACGGGTGTAGTGGGTGATAACCCGCATCAAAGCCGCCTCGGTAACCACTACCTGGTTTTCCTTCAAGCCGTTTTCCCCAAGCTGGCGCGGCAGCAGGTAGCGCTTGGCGATCTCCAGCTTCTCCTGCTCGATGTAGCTGGTGAACTCGATCAGCTCCATGCGGTCAAACAGCGGGCCTGGGATATGCTCGGGGAAGTTGGCGGTGCAGATGAAGAGCACCTCGCTCATGTCGAAGGGCACCCCCAGGTAGTGGTCGGTAAACTCCTTGTTCTGAGCAGGGTCTAAAAGCTCGAGCAACGCCGCCGCGGGATCGCCCTGGTAGGAAACCCCCAGCTTGTCCACCTCGTCCAGCAAAATCACCGGGTTTTTGCTGCCCACCTGGCGCATGCCCTGAATAATGCGGCCCGGCATGGCCCCAATATAGGTGCGGCGGTGCCCGCGGATATCCGACTCATCCCGCGCACCCCCCAAGGAGATTCGGTGGTATTTGCGCCCCAGGCTCTTGGCGATGGACTTGGCGATGGAGGTCTTACCCACCCCCGGCGGGCCCACAAAGAGCAGGATGGGGCCTTTGGAAACCTCCTCCGGGGGAATCTCGCCCTTTTTCTGGCGCTCTAGCTTCAGCTTGCGCACGGCCAGGTATTCCAGCACCCGATCCTTGACCTTTTCCAGCCCGTAATGGTCCTCGTCCAGAATGCGCTGGGCCTCCTTGAGGTCGATGCGGTCCTCGGTGCGGGCGTTCCAGGGCAGGTTAACAATCCAGTCCAGGTAGGTGCGCACCACGCTGGCCTCGGCAGAGTCGGGGTGCATGCGGGCAAAGCGGGAAAGCTCGCGCTCGACCTCGGCGCGCACGCTATCGGGCAGGTTGAGGGCGGCGATTTTCTGGCGGAACTCCTCCACCTCCATCTCGCCCTCTTCCCCGTGCAGCTCGCGCTGAATGGCCTTCATCTGCTCGCGCAGGTAGAACTCGCGCTGGTTCTTGTCGATCTCCTCCTTGACCTGCTGCTGGATGCGCCGCTGCGTCTCGAGCAAGTCCAACTCGGCATCGAGCAAGACCGCAATGCGCTTGAGGCGGTCGGTTACCGAGGGGGTAGCCAGGATTTTCTGCTTGTCCTCGAGCTTGAAGTCGAGGTGAAAGGCGATGTGGTCGGCCAGCTGCGAGGGGTCCTCGAGGTTCATCACAAACTGGGCCACCTCCGGCAGCAGGTACTTACCCTCCTTCAATAGCTGGGCAAAACGCTCCTTGACCTCGCGGAACAAGGCCCGCACCTCGGTCTCCCGCCCCTGCTCCTCCGGCAGGTGCACCACCCGGGCTTCCAGGTAACCATTGGCCCGGGTATAACTCAGCACCCGTACCCGGGCAAAGGCCTGCACCAGCATCTGCACCGAGCCGTCGGGGTTTTTGCGCATCCGCAGGATATTGCAGGCGGTGCCCACCTCGTACAGGTCTTCCGGGCCAGGTTCTTCGACTTCCTTATCCCGCTGGCTCACGATAAGGATAACCCGTTCCTGGCCCAAGGCTGCCTCAATCGCCCGGATCGAGACCGAGCGCCCCGCATCAATGGGCATCACCATGCTGGGGTAAATTACCGAGCCACGCACCGGACACACCGGGAGAATCTCGGGAAGTTGTGGGATTTTATCGGCTTTTTCCATAACCAAAGGATTCTCCGTTCAAGTCTACAACCTAAGCGTCGTGGGTCATCATGAATCGGCCCAAGGCCAAACGTGAGTCTACCTATATCAAGTTTAGTGAATCAAGTCTTAGCAATAAGAACCCGCAACACAATGCCGCGGCCAAACCGGGGGCTTCCTCCGAAGCGGGTATGCTGATAAAGATGCACCTGCTACGGGTCGGCCTACTGGTCTTGTTATGGGTGATGGCTCCCTTACCTTGGATGAGCCCGGGCTGGAACAGCGCCTTAGCCCAGCGCAGCGGCGGCGGGGTAGGCGGACGGGGGGGGTTCTCCTCTCCCACCTTGCCCCGGGTCAACCCCTCCCCGGCCCCCTCCTTCCCCTTGCCCACGCCGCGCAGCTACCCCACCTACCCCAGCCCTGGCCCGCCGGTCTACATCCGCCCTGTGGGGGGTTCTGGCCTGGATCTCATGGCCCTGATTTTTATCGTAGGTATCGTTCTGGTTAGCCTTTCGATGATACGGGGACTACAGCGGGCTGGCTCGAGCAGCGAGCCCGAGAGCACAGTGGCCCGGCTGCGGCTGGCCCTCCTCCACTCCCCCCAGCTACAAAGCGACCTGCGGGCACTGGCCGATATGGCCGACACCGAAAGCGCGCGAGGCCTGGCCGATCTTATCGACAACGCCGCAGTACGGCTACTGCGCGAACAGGCTGCTTGGCGCTTTGGCCAGTACCAGGTCTGGACAGGAAGCCTACAGAAAGCCGAGGGGCAGTTCGACGCTTGGATGACCGAAACCCGCTCCGAGTACATTGAGACCTACCGCCATTTCGAGGGTAAACGGACAGCTCAGGCCAACTACCAGCCCAAGGCCGAGCCTGATGGGCGCTACCTCCTGGTCACCTTGCTGCTGGCTGTGCATGGGAACCTCCCCCCCGTGCCCACCCCCCTACGGCGGGAAGGGGCCCGGCAGGCCCTTCTGGCCCTGGCCACCTCGAGCCCGGTCAACACCCTGGCTGCCTACCTGGCCTGGACCCCCGAGGCCCCAGGCGAGGCCCTCAGCGAGGCCGACCTACTGGCGGGTTGGCCTGCCCTCGAGCTGCTCTAAATCAAGCAGGCTCGAGCAGGTTTTTCACCGCTCTGGCCACTGCTTCGTAGGGTGGCTCCTGGGCTGGCACCTCGGCCACCCAGGCCCAGGCAATGCGTCCTGTGGCATCCACCACATAGGCCGCCCGCTGGGCAAAGCCCGGTAAGCCCCTTAGGCTAATCTCCAGACCGAAAGCCCGGGTAGCCTCCCGGTTGTAGTCGGAAAGCAAGGGAAAGGCCAGGCCCAAGGCCTGAGCATAGGCCCCTAGAGTCCAGGGGGTGTCCACACTGAGGCCGTAGACCTGAACCCCCAGCGTGTTGTAGAGGGCCAGGCCATCGCGGAAGGTGCAGAGCTCCTTCTCGCAGACCCGGGTATGGGCTGCCGGGAAAAACAAGAGCAGCAAAGGCCGCCCTTGGACCAACTGAGGCAATAAAACCGGTTCGACAGCCGGGGTATAGACGGTGGCTGCAGGCAGCGGATCGCCAATTGAAAGGGCCATAGCCCCTCAAGGATACCCAAGCCCTCCCACCCTGGTCTACTTTTTGCCCCTGGCTAGGGTATTAGAGAAAAGGGGGGTGTGGGGGGCTATAATCCCCCGGTTTTCAAACCGGGCCTTGCGCCGGGCCCGGCGCAATGGAACCCCCCACGTTCACCGCAGGTGAACCCGCCGTGTGGAGCAACAGGTATGCTACAATTCCCTGTGGGGACGCAAGTCCTCGGCGAACCTTGAAACCTGGGGTAGGGGGTTCCATCGGGTAGTCCGATGGGTAAAACTCCAGACGCCAACCCATGGCAGAGCCAGAAGCATAGCGCTCGCCTGCCGATACGGAGTCAAGGTATTGCATCGCGATGCGATGCTGGGCCTGGACGGGGCCTTCGGGCATAGTCATGCTATGATTCCCGAGAAGCCCTGGACTTTAGTCCGGGGAGTCGTCACACTTGGAGGCATGGTAGTGAACCGCCGCAAAACCCCCACCGTCTGGGTAGGGCGGGTGCCCATAGGGAGCAACCACCCGGTGGTGGTGCAGTCTATGACCAACACCGATACCGCCGATATCGAGGCCACTGTAGGACAGGTCTGGGCCCTGGCCCGGGCCGGCTCCGAGGTGGTGCGCATGACGGTCAACAACGACGAGGCCGCCCGGGCCGTACCAGAGATCAAACGCCGGCTGACCGACCTAGGCGTAGAGGTACCCTTGGTCGGCGACTTCCACTTCAATGGGCACATCCTGTTGCGCCAATATCCCCAGATGGCCCAAACCCTCGACAAATACCGCATCAACCCTGGCACGGTGGGCCGGGGAAAACAACAGGACCCCAACTTCCGCACCATGTGCGAGGTCGCGCTGGAGTATGGCAAGCCGGTGCGCATTGGGGTGAACTGGGGCTCGCTCGATCAGAGCTTGCTCGACGAGATGATGGATGCCAACGCTACTCGGCCCGAACCCAAAGCGGCCCACCAGGTCACCTTGGAAACCATCGTGGAATCGGCGGTTCGCTCTTACGAATGGGCCCTCAAGTATGGCTTGAGTGAGGACAAAATCATCCTCTCAGCCAAGATTTCCAACGCCCCCGATCTGTGGTGGGTCTACCGCGAGCTAGCCAAGCGCACCCCGGCCCCCCTTCACCTGGGCCTAACCGAAGCTGGCATGGGGATAAGCGGCATCGTCACCAGTACCGCTGGCCTGGTTCCCCTGCTGAGCGAGGGCATTGGCGACACCATCCGGATCTCCATCACCCCCGCCCCCGGCGAGTCCCGCACCAAGGAGGTGGAGGTAGCCTTGGAAATCCTTCAGGCGGTGGGCATCCGCCAGTTCACCCCTAGCGTGGCCAGCTGCCCCGGCTGTGGCCGCACCACCAGCACCTTCTTCCAGGAGCTGGCCCAGCAAGTCTCGAGGCGGCTCAACGACCAGATGCCCCTCTGGAAAACCCTCTACCCTGGGGTGGAGAACCTGAAGGTGGCGGTGATGGGCTGCGTAGTTAACGGACCCGGCGAATCCAAGCACGCCGATATCGGCATCTCCCTCCCTGGCACCGGCGAGGCCCCCCGCGCCCCGGTTTACATCGATGGACAGCTAGCCACCACCCTGAAGGGTGAGCGTATCGCCGAGGAGTTCATGGCCTTGGTGGAAGACTACATCCAACGGCGCTTTGGCAAACCGGTAGTGGAGTAGGTTCAACCGTCATTACACGGCTTTAGGGTCAAAACTGTGTAAACTTATAAAGGGTACAAGCAAAACAAAGGAACACCTTGTGTGTATTTGCTACACAAGGTGTATCTTTTCTTCATTTGGGCATAGCAAAAGAAACACGGGTTTGAACTATCCTGCTGCCATAGGAGGTACTGCTGTGGAAACCACCCTTATGCAAGTCAAAAGCCAGCCCTTGGGACAAGGTTCGGTTTCAACCGGGGTGGTGCGCCCAGCCCGGTTGGTGCTGATGCGTCCACAGCCCAAGTGCGCGGTCAAGGTCATTTGGGACTCCTTGCGCCTGAGCAAGGCCTGGGGAGAGGCCCTCGAGCTTTACGACCTTGGGCAGGAATAAGGCCATGGCCTATTCACCGGGGGGCTTCGCCTCCCCGGCTTTTTCTTCGCTGCATTTGGAAGTTCGGCTGGACAAAAGAACCCCCCACCGTGGTACGATGAAGTCCCGTGAAAGTTAAGCGGCTCGCCTAAGCAAAGGGGGCCAACAGCGCAGCTTCACAGGCGTTGGGCCAATACCCAGCGCAGCGCGGGGGTTTTTGGGTATGAAATACATCTTCGTAACCGGCGGCGTGGTCAGCAGCTTAGGTAAGGGCATCCTCACCTCCAGCCTGGGGGCCATCCTGCGCGGGCGCGGCTACCGGGTGACCGCCATCAAAATCGACCCCTATGTCAATGTAGACGCCGGCACCATGCGGCCTTATGAGCACGGAGAGGTCTTCGTCACCGGGGATGGGGCCGAAACTGACCTCGACATCGGCCATTACGAGCGTTTTTTGGATATTGATCTCGCCCGAGCCAACAACATCACCACCGGCCAGGTGTACCTGTCGGTCATCCAAAAGGAGCGGCGCGGGGAGTACCTCTCCCAGACCGTGCAGGTTATCCCCCACATCACCGACGAGATCAAAGAGCGCATCCGTCGCACCGCACAAGAGCAGAACGCTGAAATTGTGGTGGTGGAGGTAGGGGGCACGGTAGGCGACATCGAGAGCCTGCCTTTTCTGGAGGCCATCCGCCAGTTCCAGTTCGACGAGGAAGAGCAGGACCTGATGTACCTGCACCTCACCTTGGTACCCTATCTGGCCACCTCGGAAGAGTTCAAAACCAAACCCACCCAGCACTCGGTCTCCACTCTTCGGGGGGTGGGTATCCAGCCCGATGTGCTGGTGCTGCGCTCCGACAAGATGGTGCCCGAGGATGTGCGGAAAAAGGTCGCCCTATTTACCAACCTGCACCCCGAGGAGGTTTTTAGTAGCCCCACGGTGGAGTTCCTCTACGAGATGCCACTGGTGCTGGAGGCACAGGGGCTAGGCCGGATGGTGGAGAAAAAGCTGGGCCTAAGGCCCATCCAACCCAACTTGAGCTTCTGGCAAAACGCGGTGCGCAAGCTCAAGGAGCCAGCCCACGAGGTCACGGTGGCCTTTGTGGGCAAGTACGTCAAAATGCCCGATGCCTACCTGAGCATTCTGGAAGGCTTTCGCCATGCCGGCATCGCCCACGATGCGCGGGTCAATGTGAAGTGGGTCAACGCCGAGGAGCTGACCGACCTGGCTCAGACCGCCCAGTGGCTAGGCGATGTGGATGGCATCCTGGTAGGGCCAGGCTTCGGCATTCGCGGGGTGGAGGGCAAGATACTAGCCGCCCGTTATGCCCGCGAGAACCGGGTGCCCTACTTCGGCATCTGCCTAGGGCTACAGGTAGCGGTCATTGAGTACGCCCGCCACGTGCTGGGCCTCGAGGGCGCGCACAGCACCGAGTTCGACCCCTACACCCCCTACCCGGTGATCGACCTGATGCCCGAGCAGCTCGAGGTCGAGGGCCTAGGCGGCACCATGCGGCTAGGCAACTGGCCCATGCGCATTCAACCCGGAACCCTTCTGCACAAGCTGTATGGCAAGGAACTGGTCCTCGAGCGACACCGCCACCGCTACGAGGTGAACCCCCAGTACGTAGAACGCCTGGTCGAAGGTGGTCTGGTGGTCTCGGCGGTAACGCCCGGGGTGCAGGGGCGGGGCGAGGGCCTGGTCGAGGCCATTGAACTCGCCGACCACCCTTTCTTTGTGGCTCTACAGGCCCACCCTGAGCTTTCCAGCCGCCCCATGCGGGTCTCCCCCCCCTTCTACGGCTTTATCGGGGCCGCCCTCGAGCGCAAACGGCACAGCTTGTTTCACCCCATAGGGCAGCCCCTCTAACCCTACCCCGACTTCGCCGGGTGGGACTCTGACGGAGCGTGCGCCTTGAGGGCTTTGGCCCCCTCATAGTAGCTGCTGGACAAAATGCCGTGCGGTGCGGCCCGAGAAGCCCCGCCCCTCCAGGGCGAAGCGCAAGGCCGCCTGGCGGGTGGCCTCGTCGAGAGGGCACCCTAGGATGTGGGCCACCGCCTCGAGGTAAAGGGACTGGTCGAAGGGGGGGAAGGTCAACACCAGACCGAAGCGGTCGGCCAGAGCCAGCTTGTCCTGCAGGGTATCCCAGGCGGCAGGGTCGGGGGCGTGGGGGTCGGGCCGGTCGGCCCAGTGCTGGGCCACCAGGTTACGCCGGTTGGAGGTGGCCACCACCAGCACATTGGCAGGCTGCTGGTACACCGCCCCCTCCAAAAGAGCCTTGAGCCGGTGGAAACGGGCATCCTCGCTGGCAAAGGCCAGGTCGTCGAGGTAGAGCACAAAGCGGTAGGGTAGCAGGGCCAGCAAGGCCAGCAGAGCCGGAAGCTGCTCCAGCCCGTCGGCCAGCACCTCCACCAGCCGCAGCCCCCGCTCGGCGTACTGGGTGCGCAGGGCCTTGACCGAGGTCGACTTGCCCGAGCCTCGAGCCCCGTACAGCAGCATGGGCACCGCGGGTTTGCCCTCCAGGAAGCGCTCGGTGTTGGCCCGCAGGGCCGCGATCTGCCGGGCATAGCCCACCAGGTCGTCGAAGGATACCGGGTCAGGCCGGGCCACCGCCTGCATCCGGCCATCGTAGAGAAAGGCGGTATGGTAGGCGTAGATACCGTAGCCGTAGGTTCGGTATAGACGGGCTACCTCAGCCGCCGAACCCTGCAACAGCACCTCTAGCGCGGCACTTTCCGCAGGGGTCGGGGCCCGCTGGCCAAAATCGGCGAAGGGGTGCTGCTGCCGCAGGCCCTTTAGCTCTTCTCGCAGCCGCCCTAGTTCCTGTTCGACCCAGGAGGCCAGCCCAGGGCTCAGGGGTTCCTCGAGGAGGCGCCGGGCCAGGGCCTCGTCGGCCAGGATGCGCTGGCTGAGCACCCAGGCCCAGGGTTCCCCGGCGGGCAGCCGGGCTTGAAAGAGTTCGGTCAAAGGGGTGGGGCCAAGTGGAGGAAAAAGCCGCATCGCTGGCTATATTACCCACCCTTCCCCGGCTTACAAAATGCCCACACCGGGCCCGCGCCACTGGTCAAGGGCGGTGAGCGGAGGAATGCGCTCGAGGCCCTCTACCGCTGTGGCACATTTTGAATATGGGGCACATTTCTATTCAGCACACCATACAGCTTGGGGTGCGGGGCCGCCTGGTGCTCCCCGCTGCCGTGCGCAGGGCCTTGGGTCTGCGGGAAGGCGACCGGCTGGTGCTCCGCCTGCGCGAGGATGGGGTCATCGAGCTAGTGGGGGCTAGGGAGGTGGTGCGGGAAAGCAAGGGCCTGCTGGGCCGCCTATACCCCGACCTGAAGGGCAAAGCCCTAGCCCAGGAACTCCTCCAAGACCGCCGTAGGGAGGCCCTGCAGGAATGAGGGTGGTACTGGATGCCTCGGCCTTCTTAGCTTATTTGAACCAAGAACCAGGAGCTGAGGAAGTCGCCCGGCAAATGGTAGGGGGAGGTTTCATCAGCGCGGTCAACCTGGCCGAGGTCTACAGCAAGGTGGCGGAATGGGGCCAGGACGCGCACCTGCTGGAGGAGGCACTGGTGCGCCAGGGGGTGCTGGGGGGCGTGGTGGAGGTGGTGCCCTTCCGCTCGGAGGATGCGCTAGCCGCAGCGGCCTTGCGCCCGCTGACCAAGGTCCAGGAGCTATCCCTGGGCGACCGGGTCTGTCTGGCGCTGGCCCATAGGCTCAAGCTACCGGTTCTCACCACCGATGCCGCCTGGCAGCAGATAGCGGTTGGGGTGGAGATCCAGGTGGTGCGTTAGGGCCGCCGGCATGGCAAGACCTCGGCTAAAAGAGCCTCCTGCGCCCTACTACCGATGGGCAGTGTCTTTCTGAGCTGAGCTTTACTACCCTGACTCCGGTAGCGGCGGGTGCGGTGGGAGTTGCCGCGGCTGTCCCTCGCGGAGGCCTCCCCCTCTATGCTGGGGTTTTGCGCCCAGTACAGGACTTCGGCCCGGCCGTTCATGCCAGGCAGCGGTCGGCCTGAGGAGGCTAAAATGGCAACATACTAGAAAGCCAAGCATCCACCCACACAGGCCCCTCGAGCCTTGCCAAAAAGGTTTTGCCGAGGGCCTGCTGCTACCCGCCAGAAAGCCCCCCAAGGAAGCCTGCCCCTCTACGAGGGGGGGCTGATCCTGGCCCTCACGGTCTGTCCGCACCTGTGGGGCTGGCGCCACCTCTGCAGGTGCGGCTGTGGCGATAGGGCTCGAGTCAGACCTTCCCCTTGTCCATAGCCCTGTCCAGCATCTGCCCCACCTCGCGGATGAGCTGGATCAGCAGCCCGAAGCGGGCATCTTTGCTCAGGCCCTTCACATAGCGGGCGTAGATCTGCTGCATGATGACCCCCACCTTAAAAAGGCCAAACACGTAGTAGAACACCACGCCCGAAAGGTCGCGCCCGGTTCTTTCGGCGTAGTGCTGCACCAGCTCGGCTCGAGTCAGGTTGCCGGGCAGGTGGGTCAGGCCAAAGCTTTTTAGCCCCGGCGGGTCGCCCTCTTCGGCCCAGTAGGCCAGGGTGGTGCCCAGGTCCATCAGGGGGTCGCCAATGGTGGCCATCTCCCAGTCCAGCACGGCCACCACCCGTTCCAGCGCGGGGTCGAAGATCAGATTGTCGTACTTGAAGTCGTTGTGGATCAGGGCTGCCCCCGACTCGGGCTGCAGGTGTTCGGCCAGCCAGGCCATGGCCCGCTCCATGCCGGGAATGTGCTCGGTGCGGGCGTTCTGGTAGCGCTGGCTCCAACCTTCCACCTGCCGGCGCACGTACCCTTCGGGCTTGCCCAGGTCGGCCAGGCCAGCCTGGCGGTAGTCGAGGGCGTGCAGCTCCACCAAAGCCTCCAGCGCAGCCAGGGAAAGCTGTCGCATGCGCGGCGGGGTCAGACTTTCTAAGGGCTCATTGCGCAGGATAACCCCCTGAAGCCGCTCCATCAGGTAAAAAGGTGCCCCCATCACCCCTTCGTCGGGGCAGTACAGCACGGGCCGGGGCACCTTGGGGTAATGGGGGTACAGGGCCGAGAGGATGCGGTACTCCCGGCCCATATCGTGGGCGCTTTTGATCTGGGCCCCAAAGGGTGGGCGGCGCAGCACCAGTTCCTGCTGGCCCAGGCGCACAAGATAGGTCAGGTTGGAGTAGCCTTTGGGAAACTGCCACACCTCGAGGTTTTCCCAGGCCCCTGGCAGGTTTTCCCGCAAGTAGGCCTCTAAGCGGGCGGTGTCCAGTTCCTCACCAGGCCGGATGGGGCTGGGCTGGTCGATCATGGCACCCTCACAAGGCCACCTCGAGGCCGTACTTCTTCAGCTCGGCCCGGGCCACCACGGTCTTGTGCACCTCGTCGGCCCCATCGTAGATGCGGGCAGCCCGCTCGTGGCGGTAGAAGAAGGCCAGCAAAAGATCATCGGACAGGCCCAGCCCCCCATGGACCTGGATAGCCCGGTCCACCGCCCGCTGCAAGACCCCCGCCACGAAAAACTTGATGAGCGAGATTTCCACCCGGGCCCGCTCGGCCCCCTCGGCTTCCACCTTGTGGGCGGCATCCAGCACCATCAGCCGGGCCGCGTGCACCTCGGCCTTAGTCTCGGCAATGAGGTGCTGGATGGCCTGCTTGGAGCCCAGGGGCTGGCCTGGGGCCAGCTCGCGCCGGGCGGCATAGGCGCACATCATCTCCAAGCAGCGCTGGGCGATGCCCACCCAGCGCATACAGTGGTGTATCCGCCCAGGCCCCAGCCGCTCCTGGGCGATGGCAAAGCCCTTGCCCCTGGGGCCCAGTAGGTTTTCCGCCGGCACCCGCACCCCTTCCAAGCGCAGCTCGGAATGGCTCATCCAGCCCTGGCCCTCCTCCCCCATCACCGGAATCTTGCGCACCGGCACCAGCCCTGGGGTATCGGTAGGCACGATAATCTGGCTGGCCCGGGCGTAGGGGCTGGGGGCCTCGGGGTCGGTCATGGCCATCACAATCACGAAGGCCGCCCCCTCGAGGCCGGTGGTATACCACTTGTGCCCGTGGATCACCCACTCATCCCCTTGCAAAACCGCCCGGGTCTCCATCCAGGCCGGATTAGAGCCGGGGCGCTCCGGCTCGGTCATGGCGAAGGCGCTGCGAATGCGCCCTTCGGCCAGGGGCTTCAGGTAGCGGGCCTGCTGCTCCGGGCTGCCGTGCCTGAGCAGCACCTCCATATTGCCGATGTCCGGGGCCTGGGTGTTGAAGACGTAGTGCCCCAGGGGGCTCTGGCCCAACACCTCGCTCCAGCGGGCAAACTCGCCCAGGCCCAGGCCCAGCCCCCAGGGGGGTGGCAATGGGGGCAACCACCAGCCCCGCGCCCTGACCTCCTGGCGCAAGGCCAGTAGCTCGGGCTCCACCGCAGCAAACCCTTCTCGCAAAAACCGCGCCTCGAGCGGGAATATCCGCTCCTGCACAAACGCCTGTACCGCCTCGAGGGGGTGCATTTGTACTTAGTTTAAAGCGAGTTTTTCAAGCCGTCCACCCGCAAAGCAGGCCCCATGCGGCACTCGGGGGCTCAAACTTCCAGCCAAACCTGACCCTGCTCTATTCGGGTCTTGTAGGCCTTGACCGGACGGGGCGCGGGTAGGGTGGCCTTGCCGGTGCGCAGGTTGAAGCGGGCCCCATGGCGCGTACAACGGATGGTCTCCCCCTCGACCGGCCCGTCGGAGAGAGGATTTTTGTCGTGGGTGCAGATGTCGGAAATGGCGAAAACCTCCTCCCCGGTATAGATCAGCAACACTGGGGTTTTCTCCTCCTCCACCCGCACCACCAGGCGGCCATTCTGGAATTCCTCGAGCTTAGCCACTGGAATCCACATATCTCACCTACCAGAACCCCGGAGGCTGCGACCCCCGGGGCTTCCAAAGGCCATCCACCAAACCCTATATCCGCACCTTTTCCTCGATGATGCTCTCGATGTACTGGCGCAAAGGTTCAATGGGAATACGGGTCAGCACATCGGTCATGTGGCCCTTGACCAGAATCTGCTGGGCCATGTGGCGGGGCAAGCCTCGGCTCATCAGGTAGAAAAGCTCCTCGGGGGCTACCGGTGCGGTGGAGGAACCGTGGGAGCAGCGCACGTCGTTGGCGCCAATCTCGAGCTGGGGCACACTGTCGGCCCGGGCCTCCGCCGAGAGCAGCAGGTTGCGGTTGGTCTGGTAGGCATCGGTTTTCTGGGCTCCTTGCGCCACCTTGATCAACCCAGCGTAGACCGTGCGGCTCTGATCCTTGGCCGCGCCTTTGTAGAGCACGTCGGAGTGGGCGTGGTCGGCCACGTGGTGCTGCAGGGTGTAGTGGTCCACATGCTCGGTGCCCGAGGTAAAGTACAGGCCCAGCATCTCCGAGAAAGACCCCGGCCCCAGCATCTCCGACTGCACCTCGGCCCGGCTCAGGCTCGAGCCCATGTTCACCACCAGGTCGTTGAGGGTGGCATCCCGCTGGAGGAGGGCCCGCTGGCGGTGGAAGTGGTAGAAGCCGCGGCCCAGCAGCTGGATGTGGGCGTGGCGCACCTTGGCCCCATCGGCTAGCACGATCTCGGTAGCCGAGGTGTTCACCGAAGGGGGCACCTGGCTGGGCGAGAGGTACTCTTCGATGTACACCGCCTGGCTGTGGGCCTCGGCCACAATCAGGGTACGCGAGCCCGAGAGCTGGCCCCCTTCCAGGTACTTAAACACCCCCAGCGGCTTGCTGAAGGCCACATTTTTGGGAACGTATAGAAAGACCCCGTGGGTGAAAAACGCCGCATTGAGAGCGGGAATCTTGGCGTTCTCCGGGCGGTTTTGCTGGGGGCCCACCCAATCGGCCCAGTTCACCGCCTTGAAAAGATGGGCCTCGAGCAGGTCAGGATACTGGGCCAGGGCCTGGTGCAGGCTGGTGAGGATAACCCCTTGCTGCCGTAGCTCCTCGGGCAGCTCGAGGTGCACCAGCTCAGCCCCCACAAACACCGCATAGCCCGCCAGCTGGGCCTGGGCCAGCCGATCCCGCACCGCTTGAGGAATGGCCTTGGGCTTACCTGTTGGCAGCTCGAGGGGTAGCTCCTCGAAGGGCACCTCGGTGATGTCGGTGTACTTCCACTCCTCGGTGCGGGGGGTGGGGTAGGGCAGCTTGGCAAAGGTCTCCCAGGCCGCCAAGCGCTTTTGCAAAAGCCACCTGGGCTCGCCCAGCTTGGCCGAGACCTCGATCACCTGGTCGCGGGAAAGAGCTGCTGTGCGTTCCATGCTAACCCACCGACCCTTCCATCTCCAGTTCAATCAGCTTGTTCAACTCCACGGCGTACTCCAGCGGCAACTCCTTGGCCACCGGCTCGATGAAACCCCGCACGATCAGGGCCGCCGCCTCATCCTCGGGCAGACCCCGGCTTTGCAGATAGAAGATCTGCTCGTCGTTGAGGCGGCTCACCGTAGCCTCGTGGCCTACGGTGGCGGTATCGTCCTCGATCTCCATGTAGGGGTAGGTATCGGTGCGCGACTCCTCGTTGATGAGCAAAGCGTCGCATTCCACGTTCACCTTGACGTGCTTGGCCCCCTCATAGACCCGGATCAGGCCGCGGTAGCTGCTGCGGCCCGAGCCTTTGGAGATGCTCTTGGACACGATGGAGCCACCCGTATGGGGCGCAGCAAAAATGAGTTTGCCCCCGGCGTCTTGGTGCTGGCCGCTGCTCGCGAAGGCAATGGAGAGGATGTCCGAGCGGGCCCCTTCCTCCACCAGGTAGGAGGAGGGGTACTTCATGGTCACCTTGGAGCCTAGGTTGCCATCCAGCCACATGTGGTAGGCGTCTTTCTTGACCAAGGCCCGTTGGGTCACCAGGTTGTACATGTTGTGCGGCCAGTTCTGAATGGTGGTGTAGCGGCTCCTGGCCCCTTCGTTCACCACAATCTCGATGACCCCCGAGTGGAAGGAGTCGGTGGTGTAGACCGGGGCCGTGCAGCCTTCGATGTAATGAACCTCGGCGCCCTCATCCACGATGATGATGGTTCGCTCGAACTGGCCCAGCTCCGCGGTGTTGACCCGGAAGTAGGCCTGCAGGGGGAGTTCCACCTTGACCCCCTTGGGCACATACACAAACGAGCCGCCCGACCAGACCGCCGAGTTGAGCGCGGCGTATTTGTTATCCTCCGGCGGTACCACGGTGGCGAAGTACTCACGGAACAAATCCTCGTGCTGCTTGAGGCCCTCCTCGATGGAGACGAAAATTACCCCCAGGCGCTTTAGCTCCTCCCGCACCTGGTGGTAGACCATCTCCGAATCGTACTGCGCCCCCACCCCTGCCAGCACCTTGCGCTCAGCCTCGGGGATGCCCAACCGCTCGTAGGTTTTGCGAATCTCCTCGGGCACCTCCTCCCAGCTCGTGGCGTCGCGCTTCTCGGTGGGCTTGGCGTAAAAGTAAATCTCGTCCATGTTGAGCCCCGAAAGGTCGGGGCCCCAGGTGGGCACCGGCTTGGACTGGTAAATTTCTAGGGCTTTGAGGCGGAACTCGAGCATCCAGGCGGGCTCGTCCTTGTGGTAGCTGATGGCCTCCACCACCCGGCGGCTCAGCCCCTTTTCCGCCTTCCATACCGGCTTCACCTCGTCCACGAAGCCGTACTTGTACTCGCTGCCTATCTGTTCGATTTCCAGAGTGTCGGACATATCGACCTCGCCTTAGCTGCCCGTCACGGCCAGTTCTTTAACCCATTCGTAGCCCCGCTCCTCGAGCTGTAGGGCCAGCTCAGGGCCACCCGAGGTAACGATGCGGCCATCCATCATCACGTGCACTGCGTCGGGCACGATGTAGTTCAGAATGCGCTGGTAGTGGGTGATCAGCAGGGCCCCAAAGTTGGGGCCGCGCATGGCGTTGACCCCCTTGGCGACCACCTTCAATGCGTCGATGTCCAGGCCGGAGTCGGTCTCGTCCAGGATGGCATAGGTGGGCT
Organism: Meiothermus rufus DSM 22234; assembly: GCF_000423425.1. Taxonomy (GTDB): domain Bacteria; phylum Deinococcota; class Deinococci; order Deinococcales; family Thermaceae; genus Meiothermus; species Meiothermus rufus. The sequence goes on from NZ_AUHY01000004.1 coordinate 19,921, forward strand.
CGAGCACCATCATGTGCATGATCTCGTTGCGCTTCTTCTCGCCCCCGCTAAAGCCGTCGTTGAGGTAGCGGGTGAGGATGCTCTCGTCCCAGTCCAGGGTTTTCAAAGCCCTCTGCAGCCGGTCGTAGAACTCCATCATGCTCACTTCCTCGCCCTTTTTGGCCTGCAGGGCTAGGCGCAGGAAGTTGGCGTTGGAGACCCCTGGCACCTCCACAGGGTACTGGAAGGCCAGGAAAAGCCCTTTGCGGGCACGCTCGTCGGGCTCGAGCTCTAGGATGCTCTCCCCATCCACCAGAATGTCCCCAGCGGTCACCTCGTAGCTGGGGTCGCCCGCGATAATCTTGCCCAGGGTGCTCTTACCCGCCCCGTTGGGGCCCATCACCGCGTGAATCTGGCCCTTGGGTACTACCAGGTTGACCCCTTTCAGGATGACCTCACCGCTGTCGGCAATCTTGGCGTGCAGGTTGCGGATTTCCAGTTGGTTGACCATGCTTTCCCTCTTCTAGACTAGACTTTAGCCACGGAACCCTTACTGCGAATCACTCGCAATAAGAGTATAAACCCCGTTTCCCAGAAAATATAGTAATTTAGTCGGGATTTAGGAAACCCGGCTTACAAAGCCGGATCTGGCTCAAGCGCCCCCCAGGTTGGGCTTGACCTTGGGCACCACCCGCGGTGGCTCTTTTTCTTCCTTGGGCGGTTCAGCGGCTGGCTCACTCTCCAGAGGCTCACCTTCCACCACCCGCACAAACTCCTCAGCATTGAGGGTCTCCCGCTCCAGAAGGGTTCGTGCCACCCGCTCGAGCACCTCTTTTTTCTCCGAGAGCAGCTGCAATACCTTGTCGTGCTGCTCCTGCAAAAGCTTCTGCACTGCCTCGTCTATGCGTCGGGCGGTATCCTCGGAGTACTGCCGGGTATCGTAGCCCCCCAGGTAGGTGTCCTCGCGCACCTGATAGGCCACCATGCCAAACTCGGGGTGCATGCCCCACTCGGTGATCATCCGCCGGGCCAGGTCGGTAGCCTGGCGGAAATCGTTTTCTGCCCCAGTGGTCACATCATCGAAGATGAGTTCCTCGGCCACCCGCCCGGCCAGGGCTACTGCAATCTGGTCGGTCAGGCGTTTTTTGCTCCAGTGCAGGGTGTCCTGTCGGCTAGGCATCATAAAGCCCATAGCCCTACCCCGGGGTACGATGGTTACCTTGTGCACCTTGTCGGCATGCTCCAGGAAATGGGCCGCCAAGGCATGGCCGGCCTCGTGATAGGCGGTCACCTCGCGGTCCTTCTGGCTCAGCACCAGGCTCTTCTTGGCGGGCCCCATGATAACCCGGTCGGCGGCCTCCTCGAGGTCTTTCATGGTGATTTTCTTACGCCCATCGCGGGCCGCCAGCAAAGCAGCCTCGTTGAGCAGGTTCTCCAGGTCTGCCCCCACAAACCCCGGGGTGCGCTTAGCCAGAAGGGCCAGGTCTACATCCTCAGCCAAAGGCTTACCCTTAGCGTGGATTCTCAGAATCTGCTCCCGCCCCCGCACATCGGGAGCGTCAATAGCAATCTGGCGGTCGAAGCGGCCTGGACGCAACAAGGCGGGGTCAAGCACGTCGGGGCGGTTGGTCGCCGCCATGACGATAATGCTGGACTCCTTCTCGAAGCCGTCCAGTTCCACCAGCAGTTGGTTGAGGGTCTGCTCCCGCTCGTCGTTGCCACCGCCCACCCCACCGCCACGGCGACGCCCCACCGCATCAATTTCGTCGATGAAGATGATGCAGGGGGCGTGGCGCTTGGCCGTTTCGAATAAATCGCGTACCCGGGCTGCGCCCACCCCCACAAACATCTCCACAAAGTCTGAGCCGGAAGCAGCGATGAAGGGCACCTTGGCCTCCCCCGCTACCGCCCGGGCGATGTGGGTCTTGCCCGAACCGGGCGGCCCCACCAACAGCACCCCTTTGGGGATGCGGGCGCCCATCTCGTGAAAGCGGGCCGGCGACTTGAGGAACTCCACGATCTCCTTGAGCTCTTCCTTGGCCTCCTCACAACCCGCCACGTCCTTAAAGCTGGTCTTGGGGGCCTCGGTCAGGACCCTGGCCCGGCTTTTGGTAAAGCTGAAAGCGCTATCCCCCGAGGGACTGCGGTTGCGCGAGAAGAAAAAGAAAATCCCTATTAAAAGGCCCACCAGCAACAAGGGAATGAGAAAGCCCAGCATGGGGTTTTCCCTTCTGGGGGGGGCGATCTCCACCACGATTTTCTTCTCGCCCCACTCGCGAATGGTGGTGGTGTCGATGGGCCCTGGAGCAAAGGTCAGGTAAGGTTCGCCGCCGTCCTTAGGGGTTACGTTGAGCTGCCGTCCATCGACCAGAATTTTGGCTACCCGGCCTGCTTCCACCTCGTTGAGGAAGTTGGTGTAGGCCACCTGACCAACCGGTTGCTGGCCTGAGGTCAGGCTGAACGCCCAGGCAATCAGAATAGCCACCAGCAGGACAAACCACAGGTTGAACGGCAAGCGGTTCATTGCTTCTTTAGCGTACACCGAATTACAAGGGCAAAGGTAGCGGAAACAACCGTGGGGGGGTTAGGATGGCGAATCCCCTCGAGCCCCCCAGAAGCGCTCGCCCGAACCCACTCACCCGCTCGACTTGACAATAGTAGACTCAACTCTATTGACAAACTAACTAGAAATAGCTACCATTTAGGGTAGTGAACCGCGCTTAGTGCGGTCATTGGAGGAGATATGGCCAAAGCCGTAGGAATCGACCTGGGAACCACCAACAGCGTCATCGCCATTATGGAAGGCGGGGCGCCCGTAGTATTGGAAAACGCTGAAGGAGAGCGAACCACCCCCAGCGTGGTGGCCTATAAGGGAAGCGACCAGCTTGTAGGCCGGGTAGCCCGGCGGCAGGCGGTGTTGAACCCCGAGGGCACCGTGTTCGAGATCAAGCGCTTCATCGGGCGCCGCTGGGAGGAGGTGCAGGAAGAGGCCAAGCGCATGCCCTACAAGGTGGTGCCTGGCCCTGATGGCGGGGTACGGGTAGACATCCAGGGCAAGCTCTATACCCCCGAGGAAATCTCTGCCATGATTCTGCGCAAGCTGGTGGAGGACGCCTCCAAGAAGCTGGGCGAAAAGATTACCAAGGCGGTGATTACCGTTCCCGCCTACTTTAACAACGCCCAGCGCGAGGCTACCGCCAACGCGGGCCGGATCGCCGGCCTCGAGGTCTTGCGCATCGTCAACGAGCCCACCGCTGCTGCGCTGGCCTATGGGCTGGACAAGAAAGGCCACGAGACCGTGCTGGTCTTCGACCTGGGTGGGGGTACCTTCGACGTGACGGTGCTGGAGATCGGCGAGGGCGTCTTCGAGGTCAAGTCCACCGCCGGGGACACCCACCTAGGCGGCTCCGACTTTGACCACGCCATCGTGAACTGGCTGGCTGAGGAGTTCAAGAAGGAGTCCGGTGGGGTCGACCTAAAGGCCGACCGCCAGGCCCTGCAGCGTCTGATTGAAGCGGCAGAGAAGGCCAAGATCGAGCTTTCCAACGTCACTGAGACCACCATCAGCCTGCCCTTCATCGGCCTGGACCCGGTCTCCAAGACCCCGCTGCACCTCGAGCGCAAACTAACCCGGGCCAAGTTTGAGGAGCTCATCCAGCCCCTGCTGAAGCGGATTCGCGGCCCGGTAGAACAAGCCTTGCGCGATGCTGGGCTGAGTGCCGCCCAGATTGATGAGGTGCTGCTGGTCGGCGGTTCCACCCGGGTGCCTGCGGTGCAGCAGATCGTGAAGGAGATGCTAGGCAAGGAGCCCAACCGCAGCGTGAACCCCGACGAGGTCGTCGCCTTGGGAGCTGCTGTGCAGGCTGGGGTGCTCACCGGGCATGTAGAGGATGTGGTGCTCCTGGACGTGACCCCGCTCTCGCTGGGGGTGGAGACCAAAGGTGGGGTTTGCACGGTTCTGATTCCGCGCAACACCACCGTGCCTACCCGCAAGTCGGAAATCTTCACCACCGCTGAACACAACCAGCCCTCGGTGGAGATTCACGTGCTGCAAGGGGAGCGCCCCATGGCGGCGGACAACAAAAGCCTGGGCCGCTTCCGCTTAGACGGCATCCCACCCCTGCCGGCAGGGGTGCCCCAGATCGAGGTGACCTTCGACATCGATGCCAACGGTATCCTGCACGTAACGGCCAAGGAGAAGTCCACCGGCAAAGAGGCCTCCATCACCATCCAAAACACCACCACCCTCTCCGAGCAGGAGATCGAACGCATGATCAAGGAAGCCGAGGCCAACGCCGAAGCCGACCGGCGGCGCAAGGAGCACGCCGACCTCCGGAACAACCTCGACACTGCCCGCATCCAGGCCGAGCGGGTGATGGGCGAGAAGGAAAGCACCCCTGAGGCCAAGAGCCGGCTGGAGGCGGCCATCAACCGGGCCAAGACCCTGGTGGAAAACGATGCTGCCGACGCTGAGCTACGCAGTGCCACCGAGGAATTGCTGGCGGCCTTGCAGGCTTACGAGCAAGGGGCCACGGCCCGAGCGGGCCAGGCATCCAGCAGCCCCCGCTCCGACGACGTGATTGACGCCGATTACAAACCCGCCGACTAGACCCTTCTCCACCCCACGGTGGGCCCGCACACCCTGCCGTGGGGTCTCCAATCTTGAGGAGCCCCTATGGAAAAAGAAAACCTGGCCCCCGAACCTACTACCGAACCCGCAGGCGAGGCCTCGGAAGTGGATCGCCTCAAGGGCGAGGTGGAGTTTCTTAAGGCCGAACTCGAGGCTTCCAAAGACAAGTTTCTGCGCCTTTACGCCGATTTTGAAAACTACAAAAAGCGCATGGTACACGAACTGGAAGCCGCCCAGCGCAACGGAAAGTTTGAGGCCGTGCGAGCCCTCCTTGGCACCATGGACGACCTCGAGCGGGCCCTGGGCTTCGCCAGCGTTAAGCCCGAGGACCTGATTCCCGGGGTTAGGTCGGTGCTGGACAACTTCGTTCGCAACCTCAAGAGCCTGGGCGTGGAAAGTGTACCTGGAGCAGGGTCCGAGTTCGACCCACGCTACCACGAAGCCATCGGAGCTGTGGAGGGCGAGGAGGGCAAGGTAGTCCACGTATACCAGCAGGGTTTCAAATATGGCGATCTGCTGGTACGCCCAGCCCGGGTGGTGGTGGGTAGTGGGAAAACCCAGAACGAGGAAAGCCCAAGCCAAAACAGCGAACCTAGCGCTTAACTAAGCCAAGCCCCAAACCCATATGGCCTACAAGGACTACTACAAAATTCTAGGGGTAGCCAAAAACGCCTCGGAAGAGGAGATCAAAAAGGCCTTCCGACGGCTGGCCCGCAAGTACCACCCCGACGTGAACAAAGAGCCGGGGGCCGAGGAGAAATTCAAGGAGATCAACGAGGCCTACACGGTTCTTTCCGACCCAGAAAAGCGCCGGTTCTACGACACCTACGGCACGTCGGTGGGGAGTGGCCATTGGCAGGGCCCCCCTCCAGGCCAGGGAGGGTTTGGCGGTTTCAGCGGCAATGCGGGGGATTTCTCCGATTTCTTCCAACAGCTCTTTGGCCACTTTGCGGGAAGGGGCGGGTTTGGCGACCTGTTCGAAGAAACCGCCCGCCCAGGTCCACGCCGGGTGGCCCGCGACCTCGAGGCTGAGCTACCCTTGAGCCTGGAGGAGGCCTACCGCGGGGGCGAAAAAACCATCTCGGTAGGCGCAGAACGCCTTACCGTGCGGATTCCCCCTGGGGTGCGGGAAGGGCAGAAAATCCGCCTGGCGGGCAAAGGGCGGGGCGGAGGAGATTTGTATCTACAGGTGCGGTTGCAGCCCCATCCGCAGATGCGCCTCGAGGGCGACGACCTCTACTCGGTGGTAGAGGTGCCGGCCCCTATTGCCGTACTGGGGGGCAAGGTGCGGGTACAAACCCTCGATGGACCCGTAGAGCTTACCATCCCCAAAGGCACCCAGGCTGGCCGTAAGCTGCGCCTGGTGGGCAAGGGCTGGCCCCGCAAGGATGGCCGCCGGGGCGACCAGTACGCCGAGGTTCGCGTCGTTATCCCTACCCATCCCAGCCCAGAGGAAGAGCGCTTATATGGCGAGCTAGCCCGGTTGCTTAAGGTACCCTAGGCCCATTCCAGCTCCGCTCTACCACGTTCGAAAGCAGCCAAGCCCCCAAGCCAAAAACCCCCGCCTGGGCAATCCAGCCCAGGGCGTAATTTTGGCTCAGGTCCACCAACAGGCCAAACAGGGGCGGGGCCGCAGCGATGCCGATGGAGGTAAAAACCAGGCCAAACCCCACTACCCGACCCTCCCAGCCTGGGGGTGAAAGCTCGGTAAGCAAGGAAAAGTGCAGACCCTGCCAACCTAGCGCGGTAGCCCCGTAAAGCACCACGACCAGGCCCTTGAGCCACAAGGGGGTGCCCAAAGGGAGCCAGGCCAGCAGCAGCGCGCTGAGGCTAGCTAGGCCCACCATCATCACCAAAAGCGGTTTGCGCGCTCCCCCCAGCCGGTCGGAAAGCCACGACCAGAACACCCGGCTAAAGGCCCCGGCAAACTGGGCTAAGGTCAGAAGGGCTGCCCCGGTCAGCTCGGGAACCCCATAGCGCTCCTTGAGGTAGAGGATGAGGTAGGTGATCATCACAAACTGGCCCGTAGGCAAGGTTACTCCCGCCACCGCTGCCAACAGGATGTTCCGCTCGCGCAACACCTGCCGCAGGGTGGGGCGCTGGGCAGGGCTATGGGGCTGGGCACGAGGCAGCAGGCTTTCGTAATAGAGCCGAGCAGCTATCCAGGCTGCCAGCACCGCCAGCAAGGCCGCGGCCAGCGAGGCCCAGCGCCAACCAGCCACATAAGCCACCGCGGGCAAAACCATGGCCGCTAACGCTCCCCCCAAAGGAACCGACATCTGCCGCAAGCCAATCACCAAGCCGCGTCGCTCAGGGGGAAACGACTGGGCTACCGCCTGCGAGCCAGCCGGGGTAGCCGAAGCCACCACCAGGCCCAGCAAAAAAAGGAAGGGGATAAACACCCAAGCGCTACGGGCCAGCAGGGCAATGGCCACAGCTAAGGCCGCCCCCGAAAGCGTGCCGGCAATCATCACGGTGCGGCTACCCAGCCGGTCGGTAAACCAGCCCGAAGGCAAGGCCCCTAGCATAGTACCCAGGTAGATGTAGGTATTGAGCAGACCCACCGCCGCCAGGGAAAGCCCTAGATCGGCGCGGATATAGGGAGCCAGGGTGGGGTAGGCCTGTCCAATGAGGGATACGGCGGTTCCTGCAGTCATGGCAGCGAGGAGGACAGCCCAAGGCGACATGCGAGCTCTAGGCTACCGCAAAACCCTTTGGGCTCCCAGGGCAGGTAAACTAGGCTGGATGCGCGACCTCGATGCTCAGGAAACCTATCTAGCCGACCGTCTGGGTCTGGCCCTCGACCTGCGTGATCTGGTGGGCAGCGGGCCAGTGCCCCAAGGCCCATATGCCCCACCGTATGGGGTGGTGGGGTTTGGCGAGGGCTGGTGGGCCGCGCAGCTTGCCCGCGACTTCGCCCCGGAGTTCACCGCCCGGGGCACCCAGTTCGTCCTCGAGGGCGGCTACGATTTTGGCCGCGCTGCCGGGGCTGGGCTTTATGCCGCCTTGGGCCAGAGCGAGGTCGTGCGCCTGGGCTTCCAGGAAAACGTCGAGGTGGAGGTGCCCTCCCACCCTCTTTCCGCCTACCGCTACCTGCGCTTTTTACTGCTGGCCACCCAGCAGCCCGAGGCGCTGGCCCGCATCGACCGGGCCTTGCTGCTGGAACGGGAGCGGTTACGTCCCGAGGTGAGTCTGGACAAAAACCCCGCTAAGTTCCTGGCCTATACCCTGCTCGAGCGCACCCCTTTGTGGGTGGTGCCCGAGCACTACCCCGGCCTGGCCCAGGCTCTCCAGCAGACCTTTGCCCGTATCGGCAAAAGCCTCTCTCTTACGCCCCCACCCTCGGCCCTGGAGTTTTTTGTGACCGGCCTCGAGGCCCGCCACGAACAGGGCGACCCCATCGCCGCGGTTATTCTAGGAGAAGGTGAGAGCCAAGCCTATGCCCAGGAAATCCTGGAAAGCCGAGTAGACACCCTCATCGAGCTGCCCGAACCCGAGGCTGAAGGCACCCTGGCCAAAGCCCTCTGCTACTGGTACCGCATCGCCTGGACCAGCTACTACCTGGCCCTCTTGTATGGCGTAGAGCCAGGCGACTGGGAGGTGCTGCACAACCTGCGCCGGGCCGCTGGATGAAAGCCAGTGCACCTTAGGCCCGCTAGGCCCGGGATATGCTGAGCTGTGCTGCCGTTTCTCCTTGCTTGGCTTCACGCCACCAACGATCTGTTCGGCGCTTTCCTAACCCCTCTGCTCCCCAAACTCCAGGCCGCCTTTAGCACCAGCTACGGTGCGGTCTCGCTGCTGGTAGCCCTACAATCCCTCACCGGCAGCCTCTTGCAGCCCTTGGCCGGGCTGGTGGCCGACCGCTACGACCGGCGGGTTCTGGCCGCCCTAGGCCCCCTGCTGATGGCCATGGGCGGGGGTCTACTGGGCTTCTTCCCCAATCTTTGGGTCGCCGGGGCCATGCTGGCCTTGTCCGGCCTAGGCTCAGCCCTATTCCACTCAGCAGGCGCAGCCTTGGTCGGCCAGTACGCCGACCCGGCCCGCCGGGGATTCTGGATGAGCTTTTTTGGCACGGGGGGCTATATCGGTCTGGCCCTGGGCCCTATCGTCTCGCTAAGTGCGGTCAATCAGTGGGGGCTACCCTCTTTGGCCTGGTTTATCCCCCTGGCCTTGGTACCGGCTTTTTGGCTGCTGCGCCAGGCTCCCCCAGCCCAGCTACAAACCCGTCCCTCCTCTCTAGCCGACCTAAGGCGGGTCTTCCACGGGCAAGTGGCCCGGTTATGGGCCGTCTCGACCTTACGCAGCATCGTCTTCATGAGCTTTTCCACCACCATTCCCTTTTGGTTCCACCAGCGGGGTATCCCCGATGGGCAGGTGGCCCTTACCCTCTCGGTCTACAGCCTCTCAGCCACGGCGGGTGCCTTCCTGGGCGGGACCCTCTCCGACCGTTTGGGTCGGCGCAACGTGCTGGTAGGCACCATGGTCTTTGCCATTCCGCTTTACCTGGCGCTATTGCTCCTGCCACCGGAAAACTGGCTTTACGTGGGGCTGCTGGCCCTTACCGGGGCGCTGATGAACGCCGGGGTGCCGGTGGCGGTAGCCATGGCCCAGGAGCATGAGCCCAGCCAGATGGCCACTGTCTCGGGGCTTCTGATGGGCTTCACCTGGGGCTTTGCTGGGCTCTTGTATGGGGTCGTGGGGCCCCTTATCGAACGCTTTGGGGTGCTCGAGAGCCTGAGCGTGCTAGGCCTGCTGCTTATTCCAGCCCTTACCCTGTCGCTGGCGGTGCGCGAGGCCAACCCTCGCTTGGCAGGCAAGGGTACCTGAAGCGCAGGCCCCCTATTTCCCCCGCGGCTTTGAGGGAGTAGAATAGGGCCAACGTTCAGAGCGAAGGGGTTGGCCAAGAGGTACTTGCCCGGTGGGTAGGGCCATTCCATAGCCCAAGCCCCATCCCTCACTTGGCCTTACCAAACCCTGGGAGGTGAGCGTATGACCAGCACCGTACGGCAGCTACTCCAAGCCAAGGGCCACCTGGTTCACACCATCCCCGCCGAGGCCACCGTGTTCGAGGCCTTAGAGCGCATGGCCGCCTACGATGTGGGCGCTTTGATGGTGGTGGAGGGCAACCAGCTCGTAGGGGTCTTCTCCGAGCGGGACTACGCCCGCAAGATCGTACTGATGGGCCGCATCTCCAAGGACACCCTGGTGCGGGAGGTTATGACCGACGAATTAGTCACGGTCAGCCCAGAGGCCACCTTGGCCGACTGCATGAACCTGATGACCGGCCACCGGGTACGCCACCTGCCGGTCATCGACAATGGGCAACTAGTAGGCGTCGTCTCCATTGGGGATGTGGTCAAAGCCATTATGACCCAGCAGGAGTTTATGATTGCCGAACTCGAGAGCTATATCACCGGCTCGCGCTAACCCCTGGAAAGGCAAGCAGAAAGCCTCGTAAAACGCCCCAGTAAACCCACCGGGGTCAGGGCAGCCACCACCCATAAGGGCATTGACCACAACAAAATAAAGCAAGCCACAGCAGGAGATAAAGAGCATTGGCCCAGCCGAAGACCAGCCCGGCCAGCCATCCACTGCCGGCTTCCCAGTAAAGACCTCCGCACCCCTGGGCCATCAGCCATGGTGTTGAGCAACAGCCGCAATAGGAAGGTCTGCACCGGCCCAGGATACTTAGCGCCGGGGAAAGCGGAAGGCCAGCAGAATAGAAAGAAGCCCCAGGGCTGCGCTCAGAAGGGCCCAGGGCATGCGGTTCTGCACCGCCCGCACAGGGGGCAAGACCCCGCTCTGATAGGCCTGGTTTTGGTTGAAGGCCAGCACATCCACCGCCGCGGGAGCCCCCGCCGGGCCCTCGAGCACCCAAGACCCCCCACCAGGCCGCACCGGGCGGAAGTGCCAGGGAGTAAAGGGGTCGTAGAGGCCCACCGCCACGTAGTAGCCGTAGTCGCCTGGGGGAAGGTTGGCGGCCACCTCGAGCCACTCCCCACGCCGGCTCAGAACCACCGGCTGCGCCCGGCCATCGGGGCGGTGCTCCTCGGCTTTCCAACCGGTGAGCAGATAGGCCCAGTTCCAGCCCTGCCCTGGCGGGGTTTTGAAACCGGCTCCGGGCAATTCTTCCTGGCCGCCTGGCTCGGTGTCGATGTAGATGGCCACCGTGGCCAGGGAAAAACCATGGGGTGCATTGGCGGGGTTGGGGTAGCGCTGAAGCCGAACCCGCAGCACCACCTTCTCGCCGCTCTGCAGGGCCTCAAAGCCGGTCAGGTCGGCGAAGCCTCCCTCGGCATACAAGGCCGCGCGGGGATAGGCATAGGCCAAGCCGTAGTCGTCGCCTATGGGGTCGGTAAAGAGCAGGGGCATCATAGTAGCGAGCGCGGTTGGCACAAGGCCATAAGAGCCCGAACCAGCCGGCTGGGGTCGTGCTGGGCCTGACCGGGCTCGAGGAAATCGTCGGCCACAATCCGCACCCCTAGCCCCCTGAAGCGCTCGGGATTGAAGCGCACCGGCTGCTGGCCTTCCGCCTGGTAACGCTTGAGCACCCCTATAGGGATGGGCGCGTTGTTCACCAGCACCACACCAGGCCTACGCCCCAGGTGCTGCTCGATGGCCCGGAGGTGGTCGAAGGCATCCATACCCTCGGTCTCGCCCCGTTCGCTCATGATGTTGACGATGTAGACCAGCTTGGCCTGGGAAAGCTGAATGGCGGTCTGGATGCCCTTAGGCAGAAAACTGGGAATCACACTGGAGTACAGGCTACCCGGCCCTAGCACAATCATCTCGGCTTTTTGCAGGGCCTCTATCGCCTCGGGCATGGCCGCCACATCCATAGGCGCTAGGCCCACCTTGAAGATGCGACCCTTCCGCTCGCGCAAAGCGGTCTCACCCTCCACCCGGCTGCCGTCGTCGCGTTCGGCCCAGAGCCGGGCTGCTTCGTAGGTCGCGGGCCAGACCGCCCCCCGCAAGCGCAACACCTGGTTAGCCTGACGTATGGCCTCAGCAAAATCCTGGTGAAGCTCGGCAAGCGAGACCAGCATCAGGTTGCCGAAGGTGTGACCAGCCAGCTCACCGCCCCGCTGGAAGCGGTACTTCATCAGGTCGGGTAGGCCCCCGGCGTCGGACAAAGCCGCCAGGCAGTCCACCAGGTCGCCCACCGCCGGCACACCGAACGAAACCCGCAAGCGGCCTGTGGAACCCCCATCGTCGGTAACGGCCACAATCGCCGTGGTGTTGGCGGTCTCCTGCTTAAGCCCGAGAAGCACCCTCGAGAGCCCCGTCCCACCCCCCAAAGCCACGATGCGTGGGCCGGCCTCGAGCCGGCGGCGGATATAGACCTGCTTGGAGACCAAGGCAGGATCGGTGAAGGTCGAAAGCAGGCTGCGGTTCATGGCCCGCAGGCCCAGCAGGAAAAGCAGTACCCCCAGCCCCAGCCACACCGACCCCGAGAGCCACATGGGTACGGCCCAAGGCCCAGTCCAGCGAACCACCTGTAAAAACCAACCCCACAAGGGGGTGTGCCAGGAAAAGTGCACCACCCCTACGAACATGGCCAGCAGCCCCAGGAAGGCCAGCAGGGCGTAGCGCTTGACCCGCATTCCCGGCAAAAGCCAGCGGAGCAGGCTAAAGAAGCGGTCGTCAGCAGGGCTGGCTCGCAGGCCCTGAAGCAAGCTGCGCAGGCTTAGCGGTTTGGCCTTATTCCCGATCACGCCTTCGCCTCTCAGAGCACCATGGCTTTTTCCAGATCGCGGTGCTCGAGCTCTACCCGAAAGCGGCTGGAAAGCTCCTGGGCCAGCCGCTCAGCCACCGCCACACTGCGATGCTGCCCGCCGGTACAGCCAATAGCCACGGTATAAGCCGCCCGCCCGCTCTGGCGGGCTGCTTCCGCGGAAAGGCCGATGGTGGCCAGCAGGCTTCTGTACAAGGGCTCCTGGTTTTTATCCGAAAAAACGTAGGCGGCCACCTCGGGGTCGGTACCGGGGCGGGCCTTGAACCGTGGGTCGTAGTGGGGGTTGGGCAAAGCCCGCACGTCCAAAACCAAATCAGCGTCCTGGGGCGGCCCCCACTTGAAGCCAAAGGAGAACAGGCGCAACAAAAAGCTCTCCTCCTCGCCCAAAGCAGCCTCGAGGGCCTCCTTGAGCTGGCGCGGGGTGCGTTCAGAGGTGTCGATCACCAGATCGGCCCGGTCGCGCAAGGGGGCCAGGGCCAGCCGCTCCTGCTCGATATCACGCAGCAGGTTGCCCATGCCCAAGGGGTGTAGCCGGCGGGAGAGGTTGTAGCGCTTGAGCAAGACATCGGTTTTGGCCTCGAGGTAGATGATGAAGGGCCTAAGGGCCAAAAGCACCACCTCCACCTCGCCCAACAGCGCACCGGCGCGGATATCTATCACCACCACCACCTTGTGAATGCCTTGCTGCTCCACCGTGCGCAACAGCTCGCTCCAGAGTTGGGGAGGCAGGTTGTCTACGGAAAAGTAGCCCAGATCCTCCAGGGCCATGCGGGCCGAGGTCAGGCCAGCCCCGCTCTGTCCGCTAAGCACTACAAACCGCATGGCTACTCAAACCCGCTTCCCAGTATACCCACCACAAAAAAACACCCGGGTTCAACCGAGCGGGTTACCATCCTCTTGTGGGGCTATGGTTTTGCGACAGCATACCCCTGGACAATGCCCCCGCTTTGCGCCAGACAGGCTAGTGAATCTCTAATAGCTCCACGTCAAAGATAAGGGCCGAGTTGGGCGGGATGCTGGGGCTGGGGCTACGCTCACCGTAGGCCAAAGAGGCCGGAATGTACAGGCGGCGCTGACCCCCTACGCGCATACCCACGATACCCGAGTCCCAACCAGGGATGACCTGGCCCGCCCCCAAGGTGAACGCAAAGGGGGTGCGGCCCGGCTGGCAAGAGGTGTCGAACTGCTGGCCGTTGACCAGCCGCCCGATATAGTGGACCCGCACCGTATTTGAAGTAATGGCTTGAGGGCCGCTGCCTTCCTTGAGGTCCTCGAGGCGCAAGGCCGCGATACTCTCGTTGGTTAGGCCCCTCGCCGGCGCGGGCGGGTTGTTGCATAGGCTGCTGCCAGCCCCTGCCGTCTGGCCCCCCTGGCGCTGTGCCAAGAGCCAGTACGCCCCCACCCCTAGCAAGGCCAGTACCGCCACCACAACAAGAAGAAGGTTTCGCCTCATACCGCCGCCCATTGTACAGACCCTGACGCAGACCCACCGCGCCGTTACGCCCAAGAAAGCCCATCCAGGGCTGGTTTGGCAGAAGGAAAGGGCCCGGGGCTGCGGCAAATGTACCTGTGGAGGCGGCGAGGGTTGCTATCCTCAGGGGCAAATGAAACCTCTGGCGCTACCCTCGACCCCCGGTGGATGGGCTGGCCTGACCCCCTACCGGCGCTTCCTGGTCAGCCTGGGATTGTGGATCGGGCTTGCGGCTCTGGGTCTGGTCGCCTGCATCAATAGCATGATTGGTCGCTTCCTGGTCAGCAACACAGCCGAGGTAACCGAGGCGGCTGTGGAAAAACATCTTCACCTGATCTTGCCCAACCTGTTTGACCCCTCGGTAACCGGAAGCCACCCAACCGAGTCGAACCATGCCGCTCACCCCCCGGCCTCTGAACCTACCAGCGATCCCTATGGCAGCCTGCTTTCGGGTGACGCCCTACACGCCATCGTGCGGCTGCACTTCGACCTCTACAACATCACCGATGCCACCTTTTATACACCAAATGGCCAGATTACCTATGCCTACCAACGAGAGCGAGAGGGCCAACGCGCCAGCGGAGTCGAACTCGAGTATCTGCACCAGGTCATCCAGCGCGGCCCGATAATCCAGGCCAAGAACCAGCGGGTGAAGCTATGGTTTTCCATCCGCAGCCAAAGCGATCCCCACCAGATCGAGGGGCTGGTGTCGATCGAGCGCGACCTGCGCCCAGAGTGGGCCGCCGTGCGCCGCATCGAGATGGCCACGGTGCTGGGTTCAAGCTTGGTAGCTCTGGTACTCTTCCTAGCGCTACGGGGGGTATACCTGCGCTCAAGCCGCAAGCTCGAGGACAAGAACCGCAAGCTCGAGGCCTTATTGGAAGCCCTAGAACAAAGCTACGATGACCTACTACGGGCCCTCTCTAACGCCTTGGATTCTCGCGACAACGAAACTGCCGACCACACCGAGCGGGTGGCCCGCTACGCGCTGCGCCTGGGTAGGGAACTAGGGCTTAGCGAGGAGGCCCTGGCAGTCCTGCGACATGGCGCGCTGCTGCACGACGTGGGCAAGATCGGGGTGCCCGATGCCGTGCTGCTCAAGCCCAGCAAGCTCAACGAGCAGGAGCTACGCCAGATGCGCTCCCACGTGGAGCTAGGAGATGCTATCCTGAGCGGCATCGCATTTTTGGAACAAGCCCGCCAGGTGGTGCGCCACCACCACGAGCGTTGGGATGGAACCGGCTACCCAGATGGCCTACGGGGGGAAGAAATTCCCTTGCTCGCACGCATCTTCAGCTTGTGTGACACCTATGACGCCATGACCTCGAACCGCCCTTACACTAAGGCCCGCTCAGACGCCGAAGCCCGGGCGGAAATCCTCTCCCAGTCCGGGCGGCAGTTCGACCCAAAGGTGGTCTCCGCCTTCCTGCGTATCCCGCCGGAGGAATGGTTGGAGATCGGCTGGGGTTCCACCACAGAGGACTCTAGGTCAAAGGAGGCTAAGAAAACATGAGCACTAAAGAATCACGCCGCGCCTTCCTAAAGCTGCTGGGATTAGGTGGAATCACCCTAAGCGGGCTGACCCAGGCCAACGAACCCGGCGACCTCGCTATCCTGAGTCTGGCCCTCACCGCCGAGCAACTGGCTACCGCCGCCTACAACAAAGCCGTCGCGGCCAGACACTTTACCGGCCCCCTCAAAACCTACCTGGAACAGGCCTTACGGCAGGAGGCGGAGCACGTGAAGGCTATCGCCAAGGCCATCCGCGCCCTGGAGGGCCGGGTGCCCGATGAGCCTAAATTCACCTTCAACCAAGGAGCGTTCGAAAACCCCCTCCTGCTGCTGCGGCTACTGAACACCCTGGAGGAGGCCTTCGTGGGGGCTTACCTAGGGGCCTTGCCTTTGCTCAGGGATAAATCCTTGGTGGCGGTGGCGGGCTCGATCTTGGGGGTAGAGGCCGGCCACCGGGTGCTGATCCGCGAAGCCCGGCTTGCCTTCCGCGACCCGACTGTGACCGGGGTGCGGGCAGCCAACGACCGCGAGTTTGAGCAAGCGCTCTCGCCCGATCAGGCCCGGGCCGCGCTCACCCCCTTCCTACCGCGGTAGCCCCGCCAGGCTGGGCCAAGGCAAGCTGCCCACAGGCCGCCCCCACATCGCGCCCCCGGCTCCAGCGCACCGAGGTGGGGATGCCCTGCTGTTCCAGCAAAGCGGCAAAACGCAATACCTGGGCCCGGGGGCTACCTTGGTGGGGGGCGCCTTCCCAGGGGTTCCAGGGAATCAGGTTGACGTGCACGCTAAGCCCCTTAAAGTGCTGGGCCAAGGCCCGGGCCTGCCATTCGTGGTCGTTGAGCCCTTTGAGCAGGGTGTATTCCAGCGTAACCCGGCGCTTGGTCTGGGCGTAGTAGTGCCGCACCGCTTCCATAATCTCAGCAAGGCTGTAGCGGTGAGCAGTGGGGATGATTTTTTGGCGGGTTTCGTCGTCGGGGGCGTGTAGCGAGAGGGCCAGGCGCACCCCTAGGCCCGACTCGGCCAGGCGGTAGATGCCCCGGGGAATACCCACCGTGGACAGGGTGACGCGGCGGGGGCTCAAGGCCAGCCCCTGGGGGTGCAGCATGCGCTCCAGGGCGGCAAAGACGTTGTCCACATTGAGTAAAGGCTCACCCATGCCCATCAGCACCAGGTTGCGAATCTCGCGGGGGGCGTGGCCCTGGTGGTAAGCCACAAACAACACCTGGTCGAGGATTTCCGCTGTGGTCAGGTTGCGCCCGAAGCCCATCCGGCCCGTGGCACAGAAGGTGCAGCCTGCTGGGCAGCCCACCATGCTGGAAATGCACAGGGTCTTGCGGTTAGGGTAGGGCATGTAGACGGCCTCGGTACGCTGGCCATCCAGGAGGGTGTAGAGGTATTTCACCGAGCCATCCCGGCTGGGGAAAGCCTGCACCTGGGCGAACTCGCCTAGGCGGTACTGTTCGGCCAGCTCGGCCCGCCAGCCCTTGGGCAGGTCGGTCATGGCCTCCCACTGCCGCGCCCCTTTGCCGTAAAGCCACTCGGCCAACTGGCGCTGCCGGTAGCCCTGGCCCGGCAGGGCTTCAATGGGCAGGGAAAGCAGCGGGGTTTTGTTCCTGGAGGTCATAGCACTTCAGTATAGCCTCTGCGGGCCTTCAGCGTTTCTGCCACTCCTCGAGGCGTTGGCGCAACTCCTGGGCGTAGCGGGGGTTACGCCCCCCACCCAACCCGGCCAGCCCACCGATCAGGGCAAAGGCCAGGCCCACTGGGAAAGGCTTGACCAGAAGGGCCGCCAGCACCCCCCCCAATAGCAAGCCCAGCCCCACACGGCTGCGCCCAGCCAGAAAAGCGCGCACCGCCAGGAACGCCAGCAACCCAGGCAATACCCACAGCAAAAGCCGCAACAGCAGCAAAGCCCCCTCGGTCATGGCTTGTATGGTAGCAGGTAGGGGCCTCAGGTGCCGATGCCCCAGACCAACAAAGCCCCTAGATCTTCGGCAGGCACCGGCCAGCCCAGGATATGCCCCTGGCCATAATCAGCCCCTAGCTCCTTCATACGGCTGAGTTGGGACTGCTCCTCCAGACCCTTGGCCACAGCCTTGGCCCCCACTGCGTGTACCATCTCGATAGCTGCTTTGGCCACAGGAGCGTTTTCCGCGCTGGAAAGGGTGGGGCTGAGTTTGATCCAGTCCAAAGGAATGCGCCGCAAGTGGGTGAGGGGAAGGGGGTTGGTGCCGAAGTTGTCAAGGGCCAAGGCAACCCCCAGGTGTTTGAGGATTTCCAGGCTACGGCTGGTGGCCTCGAGGTCGGCCAGAATGGCTTCCTCTCGCAGCTCGAGAACAAGGACATCCGGCGGCAACCGCCTAGCCGAGAGCATCTCCTGCAAGAGTATGGGAAAGTTGGGATCAAGCAGGGTTTCGGAGGAGATGTTCACGCTGAAACGCGCATTGACCCCAGAAGGCTTCCACAGTGCGGCCTGCTCGAGTACGCGCTCAAGTGTCCAGCGATCCTGGGCGCTCATCAGACCCACCTGCTCGGCCAGGGGCAAAAACTCCTCCGCCGGGTGCAGCCCCTTGGGCTTAGGCCAGCGGACTAGGGCCTCTACCGCCACAAGCTCGAGGTCGCCCAGGTTGAAAAGCGGTTGGAAGTGCAGGGTCAGACCATTTTGCGCCAGGGCCTCTTGTAGCTCGGAAGCACCTGGGGTCAGCAACCGGATACCGCCGCCAGCCTCGAGGGCCTTGGTACAGGCCTGTTCGGCCTGGTTCCACAATCCCTCGGCGGTAGTGGCATCTTGAGGGAACAAGGCAATGCCAATCCCCACCTTCAACCCAGACAAAGCGGCCCGCAAGCGGCTCAAAAGGCGGTGGGCCACCCGGCTGGCCCCGGCAGTCCAGCGCACCTCGGAAAGCAGCAAGGCAAAGCCCTGTTCACCCAGGTAAGCCAGCGAGTCACTCTGGCGCAGGGTATAGGCAATCTCGCGGGCGGCTTGCTCGGTCTGGGCTCGGTTCATGCCCTCGATGCGGATACGCAATAGGGCCAGCGAGCGCCCGTGGCGCTGGGCTAGGGAAAGGGCTTGGGCCAGGTTAAGCTCAAACTCACTGCGCTTGACGGCCAACGAGCGGCGTTCGGCGGGCTGCACGATGCGCAGCTCGTCCTTAAGCGGGCGCAGGATACGCTCGATAACCTGGACTACGGCCAAGGCTAGGGTTTCGTCGGCGGGGCTCCACTGGCGTGGCTCGCGGTTTTCCAACCACAGCACCCCGCGTAGACCCCCCTCGCCATGCAAAACCACCTGCATAACAGCTCCCAGACCTCGGCTCAAAAGCAACTCGCGCAGTTCGGTCAGACGGGCATCCTGCCGGGCATCCTCGGCAGCAATAAGCAGGTTATGCTCGAGTACCTGGAAGTAGACCGGGCAGCGCTCGGGGGTAAGGTCCTCGGGAGGGGTGGCTTCGGGGTACTGCCCCACCCACTTCAGGGTGCGTTCGTTGCTATCGCGCAGCCACAGGCAGATACCCTTGAAACCCAGGGATAAAATTAGCTCTCCCAGCTGGGGCAGGGCCTCCTCCACGCTATCGAAGTGACGCTGACTCAGCTCGAGCAAGGAGCGCTGCCAGGTCTCCTTGGGCATGGGGTTGACAGCCACCCCCTGAGACTCCACCAAGAGCGACTGCAGGGTCTCGATTAGAGCCAGCTTGGCTCGCTCGTTCAGGTTGTAGCCCCGCTGGCCAATGTGCAGCCGAGGAGCCGCCCAGACCAACCGGCTGCTCACCCACGACTCGCCGGTGAGCAGGTTAAGCAAAAGCTCCTGGGCTTCCTGGGGCTTCAAAACCACTCCCCCGGCCCCACCCAGGCGAATGGCCACACCGGAGGGCAGCTCCTGGTGCTCGATCAGGAGGGTGGACCCTTCAATGGAAAGCGGCGCGAATAGCTTCCAACCCAGTTCGTTCACCGAAATGCCCATTCCTTTCATAAGCGGCTCGAGGCCTTTCGTTATCCAACTCTACCAAGGGGAGGTATGGCGCATCTGGTTATATATCACCGTAACACCTCAGGCCATCTGGCCCTGAACCACCCGTAGCCCCCCGGGCCGCAGGCCCACCCTGTATTCCCGGGCAGGCTCGAGGAGTTCACCGTCGGCATGGGCCGGTATGGGCCGGTCGAAGCGAACCTCGAAGCTATCCCCTTGAAAGAAGCGCACCCGGGGATGGCCCACGTGCCAGCCTGCCAAAAGCCGGGGCAGAATGCCCACCACCCCCAGTCGGCTGAAGGCCCCGGCCACCGCCACCGAGAGCAGCCCATCGGCAGGCAGCGCATCGGGCACAATGGGAATGCCTCCCCCATAGGTCGGGCCGTTCATCAGGGCCACCAGCAAGGCGGGGCCCTGGTAGAGGGTCTGGCCCTTTTGCACCAGCTCGAGCCGGGGCAGCTCTAGCTCCTTGAGCACGGCAAAGAGGGAGTAGAGGTAACGCGGCATACCCCGCAGAAAGGAGGGGGCCTCTAGGGCCTTGCGGGCCACCGCTGCGTCGAAGCCGATGCCCAGGCTAGCCCCGTAGGGCTGGTCGTTGACCAGACCCAGGTCGACCGAGCCGACCCGCCCCTGGAAAGCGGTACGCAAAGCGGCCTCGAGGCCCAGGCGATGTAGGCCCAGCATGCGGGCAAAGTCGTTGCCGCTACCAATAGGCACTACCCCCAAAGCCTTGTCGGAGCCGGCCAGCCCCCGCACCACCTCGTGCACGGTGCCATCGCCCCCAACGGCCACCACCCGGCTGCCTGGGGGGGCCTGGTGGGCCAGGGTGGTAGCGTGGCCGGGGGCCTGGGTCAGGGCTATCTGGAAGGGCTGGCCTTGGGCCTGTTGCCGGATGGCCGCCTCGAGGCGATCGCGCATCTGGCCTACCCGCCCCCGTCCTGCCGCCGGATTGATGATGAAGAGTACGGTGGCTTGCATTGTGTGTGCCAAGATTGTAGCAAAAACTGCGATTGGGTTTACAATACCTCACAAAGCGGAACGCCGTTGGTTGGAGGTTTAGGTGAACCGGCCCTTAGCCCAAAGCCACCTCTCACAGCTCGCCGAGCTGCTGGCTTGGATGGATGAGGACCCCTCCCGCCAGGCTCTGGCCCCGGAAGCCCGCACCCCCGAGGGACTATGGTGGGAGCTGCTGGCCGGCGAGGGGGAGCGGGCCTGGGTCTGGCTGGAACAGGGCCGGGTTCAGGGCTACGGGGCCTTGGTGTCTTTCTGGGAAGGGGCAGCCCTCGAGGGGCCCATCGTGCGCGGCGGCGATGGCCAGGCCCTGCTGGCCCACCTGGTGCGCAAGGCCCGCCAGAAAGGCTACCCCACCCTCTATGCCTTCCCCGAGGCGCGCAACCTAGCCCTAAAAAGGCTGCTCGAGGGCGCTGGGTTCTCGGCGGAGCACACCACCTACTTTTACACCATTGGCCGCACCAACCTGGCCTACCCCACCCCCGCAGGCTTTAGCATCCGGCTGGCGGAGCCCTGTGACCCCCAGGTTTACCGCGAGCTATACAGCCGGGCCGAGGATGGCTGGAGCCTGCGCTTATCCTGGACCGACGAGGAGCTGCGCCAGCACTTCCTGGGCGGTGAGGTAGAGCTTTTCATGGCTTACCACACCGACAATGAAAAACCGGTGGGCCTGGCCGAGCTTGAACTTGACGACAGCAAAGCCGAGATTGCCTACATCGGGGTGGTGCCGGAGGCGCGGGGGCGGGGGGTGGGCCGGGCCCTGCTGGGGGCCGCGGCGGAGCGGGCTTTTAGCTACCCGCAGATCCAGAGCCTTCAGGTTCGGGCACACGACCACGAAAAAGCGGCCCAGGCGCTTTACCAGCGCTTGGGCTTCCGCCAGGAGAGCGCGGTGGTGACCTACGCCCTCGAGCTGTAGCCCCAGCGCTTGGCCTTCCTCCCTAGGTCTGGCGAACTTTGAGGTTGTCCACTGCTACTTCGGGAACCCAGTAGTGAACTGTAACTGTATAGGAGCACACCCCCTTGGAAACACTCAGGCGGTCATGGCGCGGTGAGGCCTAGGGCATAGGCCGCAAAAGCCTGGGGGTCGAAGCCGCAGGACTGCAGGTCCTCCCAGTAGAGCCAGCCGTCTTTGAGGGGAGGGAAAGCGCAAAACCCCCCCTCTGCCTTGAGGTGGAAGGCCAGCTCACAGGGCTCCGTCACCCCTTCCTGGAAGGCCAAAAGGGCGCTTTGAAAGGCCCCAAAGCTGGATAAGGCCTGCGAGCCCACCATTACCCGCTTGCCCTCCTGGCGGGCCAGAGCCAGCATCTTCAGGCTCTGGGTATAGCCACTGCGGGCTGGCTTGATGTTGAGCACGTCGAAGGTCCGAAGCTGGATTTCCCGCCACAAATCGCCCAGGGTAAACGCCGAGTCGTCAGCAATAAGGGGTAGAATACCCGCCCGGCACAGCTTTTGACGGGCCAGTACCTCGGCGATGGGCAGAGGCTCTTCCACGTACAACAGACCGGCCTCGGCCCAGCGGCGCAGGTAGGCCTCGGCCTCCTGGGGGGAGAGGGTCTCGTTGGCATCAGCATAAAGGGCTACCTCGGGAAAGCGGGCTTTCAGGGCAGAAAGCCGCTTCAGGTCGCCCGATAGATCGCGCCCTACCTTTACCTTGAAGACCCGTACCCCAGCCTGGTAGGCCACCTGGGCATCGGCCAGCATCTCAGCCTCCTCGGCAATCCCCAGGATGTAGCTGACCCGCACCCTAGGGTGGTGGGGCGGCCAAAGCTGCCAAAGCTCTTGCCCCCGGCTTCTGGCCCGGGCCTCCCACAAGGCGATGTCCAGCCCCCCTTTGAGGGTGAGGTGGTTAGGGAACTGGCGAAAAACCTTGTGCACGGCCTCGGTGTCCTCGGCCTCCAGGCCCAGCAGCCGAGGGGTTAGGTAGTCCAAAGCGGCCTGCACCGTGCCTATGGTTTCGCCGTAAATGGTGGGGCGGGGGGGCACCTCGGCCCGGCCCAACGCCCCGTCGGAAAGTTCGACCTCGAGCAGTACGTGTTCTAAGGCCGAGATCTCCGAGGCTGCTCCCCAGCGCAGGCTGCCGCGCAGTGGCAGGCGGAAAGGCCGGGCGCTAATGCGACGGATGTAGGGCATGGCGCTCCTCCAGCCAGTCGCGCACGGCGGCGACCTCCTCGGCCAGGCTCAGGGCCTCGGTGTCCAAAAATAAAGCCCGCGGTGAACCCTGCAAAACCCGCCGGGCCCCTGCAGGGTCGTAGTTTTTACGCTCTTCGGCCACAATCTTGAGTTTGGCCGCCAGCTCCCCGTGGGCCCACCCCCAGGCCAGGGCCTCGGCCAGTTCTGCTGGGCTCAGCACCCCCTGGGCCAAGGCCTGAAGTGCCGCCTGCTCCTCGGGGCGCACCTCGGCTCGGTCGAAGGTATCGCCCCGGCCCAGCAGGCGGGAAAGCCGGGTGATGTCGCGGGCCTCGAGCACCACAAAGTAGCTCTGCGGCAGGTGCTGTAGGGCATAGGCCACCTCGGCTTCTCCCCGCAGGCCATCGAACAACAAAGGCCAGCGCGGTTCCACCCAGCTTTGGGCCAGAATCTCCGCCACCCCCCCGGGGTGCTCCTGGCGAAAGCGCCGGGTAAGGGCGAAGCGCTGGCTGCGGTCTAAGGGCTGGCCGGGAACATAGCCATAGCGCGGCAGCACAAAGCGGTCTACCAGCTCGCGCCGGTCAGGCAGGGTGGGGTACCCCAAGGCCCCTATCAGGCTGCTTTTGCCCACTCCGGTAAGCCCTACCAAGACCAGCAGCGGCTGTTCGGTCAAAGGGCGAGCCCCCAGGGGCCGGGCCTCGCCCGGAAGAAACAACAAAGCAGCGCTCATCGACCCTTAGAGTAGCATGAAGGCTGTGGATGTTCTGAAGCTCTACCAGGAAACCGGAGCCCTGCTGGAAGGGCATTTCCTTCTGCGCTCGGGGCGGCACTCGCCCAGGTTTTTACAGTCGGTCACCCTGCTGCAGCACCCCTTCTACGCCGAAGCGGTAGGCCAGGCTTTGGGCAATTTGTTCGAGGAGCTAAAACTCGATTTCGTCATCGGGCCGGCCATGGGCGGAGTGGTGCTGGCCTTCGTGACGGCCAAGGCCCTGGGGGTACGGGCCCTGTTCGCCGAAAAGGACGGCCAAGGAGGAATGTACATCCGCGAAGGGCTGAGCGTTCACCCTGGCGAGCGTTTCCTGGCCGTAGAGGATGTGGTGACTACCGGGGGCTCGGTGCAGAAGACCATCCAGGCCGCCCAGGCCAAGGGGGCCCATTGCCTGGCGGTGGGGGCCATCGTGGATCGTAGCGGTGGACGCAGCGAGTTTGGGGTGCCCTTCCGGGCCCTAGCCCAGCTCGACTTCCCTACCTATGCCCCCGCCTCGTGCCCGCTGTGCCAGCGCGGCCTGCCCTTGCAGGAAGTCTGATACCACCCCACCCTGGCCTCGGTCAGGGTGGGCATAGGGCTAGATGCTGGCCTTCAAGCAGGCTAGAGTGTTTGTGAGGTATATGCGCCTACTCACCCTGTTTTGCTCGCTGGCACTGGGCCTGGCCGTGGCCCAGGGCCCCCTCGAGCTGGCCCGTCAAGCCGTCGTGGACTGGCAGGCCGGAAAATACACTACAGACCCCGCCCAGGCCATCGGCAAACCCCCCGAAGAGGCCATCCGCCTGCTCGAGCAAAGCCTGGCCTTCGCCCCACCCCCGCGCGACCTGGCCGTGAACCTGGAAGCCCCCGAGGAAACCCCCATCAGCGGGGGCGTGGTGGTGCGTTTCCCCGCCACCGCAGCGGGCCGGGGGGGCGATGTGCAGGTGGTGATCCGCGGGAGCGAGATCACCCGCATCGGCTTCGTACCGGAGGGGGGGCTGCTGCCCGGCTGGCTCAAAAGCCCCTTTGCCTGGGCGGTGTTTGTTGGGCTTTCCCTGGCCTGGCTGGTGGCCCTGCGTCGGCCCAGCCGGCTGGCGGAGTGGTGGCGCGAGGGCTGGGCCTTAGTGCAGCAGTACCGGGGCCTTTATCTGGGCGTTAACCTGGGGCTGTATGGGCTGTTCGCCCTAGGAAGCGCCGTGGCCTACACCAATCCCCGTCTGGTCCAGCTCATGCAAGAAGTAGTCGGCGGTGCTCTGCAGCAAATCGGGCTGGGCGGCGCCCTGAGTGGGGGGGTGCTGGGCTTAGCGGTGGTGATCTTCTACTGGAACTTCACCAATGGCCTGGTGTTGACCACCGCGGTACCGGGGCTCCTTTTGGGCCTACCCGCCCTGCTCTTCAATGCGCTGCGCTATTTTGTGCTGGGCTTTGCCCTAAGCCCAGTAGCCCTGCCCCTGGCCAACTACTTACTGCACCTGCCTACCGTGGTCATCGAGCTGCAAGCCTACATCCTGGCCACCTTCGGAGGCCTGGTGCTGCTACTCAAAACCCTGCGGGCCGAAGGCTACCGGGCCGGGCTGCGGGCCTTAGCCCTTACCGTCTACCTGGGGGCCTTTTTCCTGCTGCTGGGAGCCTGGTACGAAGCCTTCTCCATCCTGGTGCTGATGCGCCCCTGAGCCAAGCCACACCTTATGCCCCAATCCCTCACCCTTTCCCGGCCCCAGCCCGAAGCCCAGCCCGAGACCCAGGGCCCCATCGCGGTCATAGGTGCAGGGGCCTGGGGCACCGCTTTGGCCCTACTGGCCGCCGCTAGGGGAATTCCGGTTTACCTTTGGGCCCGCCGGGCCGAGCAGGCTGCCGCCATGCAGGAAGCCCGGCAGAACCTCGAGTACCTCCCCGGCGTTCCCTTTCCTCCCTCCCTCCACCCCACTGCCGATGCCGAAGAGGCCCTGGCCCGGGCCCGCTTCGCGGTGGTGGCGGTGCCTTCCAAGGCCCTAGGCCAAACCTTGGCTACCCTGCCCAAAGCCCGGGCCTACGTCTCGGCCACCAAGGGCTTGCACTACAGCGACCACCAGCTTTTGCGCATGAGCCAGGTTATCCAGGAAACCACCGGGGTCTCGCGCCTAGCGGTGCTCTCGGGGCCCAACCTAGCCGAGGAGATCGCGCGCTTTCTGCCTGCGGCTGCGGTCGTGGCCTCGTCCGATGCCGGGTTAGCCCAGGCGGTGCAGCAGGTCTTCAGCGGGCCCAGCTTCCGGGTATACACCTCGAGCGACGTGGTAGGAGTGGAACTGGGCGGGGCCCTCAAAAACGTGATGGCCCTGGCCGCCGGCATGGTGGATGGCCTGAGGCTAGGCGACAACGCCAAGGCCTCCCTCATCACCCGGGGGCTGCGGGAAATCATCAAGTTCGGCCTGGCCCAAGGAGCCCGCGAGCGAACCTTTATGGGCCTCTCCGGCCTGGGCGATCTGATGGCCACCGCCTATAGCCCCCTCTCGCGCAACCGCAGCGCAGGCGAACGGCTGGTGCGAGGCGAGCGCTTGGAGGGGATTTTGGAGCAAAAAAGCGTGGTGGAGGGTATCTACACCGCTAAGGCTCTGCATCATTGGGATCTGGAAACCGGGGCTGACCTGCCTATTACCGAGGCGGTCTACCGGGTGGCCTACCAAGGAGCCAACCCCCTGGAAGAGCTTTCCCGGCTGATGGGGCGGGAGGCCAAGCCAGAGTAGGGCATAATAGGGGTGGGAGGTATAGGAGGGATGGCCCGCTCGGCTACGGAAAACCGCGAGGTGGGTCTTTTGCCTCCCGACGACCCCTTGCGCGTGCAGCTGCACAACGAGCTTCACGCCCGGCCCACCCCCCGCATCCGCCTACCCGCCTTGGTAGTTCACCTGGCTGTGCGTCACCAGGGAGTTTCGCGCGAGGCCGAACTCGAGCACCTCCGCCGGCTCTCCGGCCTGGGGGAGCTCGAGCTCGACCAGCTCGCCGGCACCTATCTGCGCCTGCGGCTGTCCGGAGGCTCCTTGCGCTGGGAACGGCACACCGAGTTCAGCACCTATACCCTGATGCAGTCCCTACCCGCCCCGGAAACCGACCCCCAGGAGCATCTGGTGGTGGGGGCCGACTGGCTCCGCCACATCCCTGGCCACACCCTAGCCGCCCTCGAGCTGGTCATGCTCCACGGGGCGGTTGAAGAAGCCTTGGAGCTGGCCCGTCCCTGGCTGGGGCCGGGGCCGGTGGTGGCCTCGGTGATGGGCCGGGGTGGGCATAGCTGCGTGGTGACCGATTTTCGCCTGCGCCCAAGCGGTTTTGAGCGGATGGTGGTGGTCGCGCCCCCTGGCACCAGCGAGACCCGCGCCGGTCGAATTGCCGCCCGCCTGCTGGAAATCGAAGCCTACCGCATGATGGCCCTGCTGGGCTTCCCGGTGGCCCGGGCCCTGCGGGAAAGGCTTTTGGGCTGGGAGCAAACCCTGGCCCAGATTACGGCCCGCCTGCGTGAGGCTGACCGGGCCGACGCCGAGCTGCTCGAGGCGCTCGAGGCCCTGGCCGCCCAGGTCGAACACGCCATCGCCGAACACAGCTACCGCTTCAGCGCCAGCGCGGCCTACCATGCCCTGGTCAGGGCCCGGCTGGCCGAGCTGCGCGAGACCCCCATCCCCGGCACCCAGACCCTAGGCGAGTTCCTGCAGCGCCGCTTCAGCCCGGCCATGGCCACTATAGAATCCACCGCCAGCCGCCTGCTGGCCCTTTCGCAGCGCATCGAGCGGGCCGGGGCCCTGCTGCGCACCCGGGTGGACATCGCCCTGGAAACCCAGAACCAAGAGCTTTTAGCCCGGCTGCACCGCGGACAAATCCTGCAGTACCAGCTCCAGCGCACCGTGGAGGGCCTGTCCATCGCCGCTATCTCCTACTACGTGGTGGGCCTGCTGTACTACCTTTTCAAAGCCGGCAAGGAGGCGGGCCTGCCCATTGCCCCCGAGCTAGCCGCCGGCCTGGCCATCCCTGGGGTTATCGCAGGGGTGTGGTGGGTCTCGCGGCGCATCCACCACCAGCTTTTCAGCCGCTACGGCGAACCTTCCAAAGGTTCTTGAAGCCTATGAGGCCAGCATCTCCTTGAGCACTTCAGCGGCGGGGTTACCCAGCTGCTCTGGGTAGACCAGCCAGAACAAGCGCCGCAGCTCCATCCCCTTTATCCGCAAGGCCCGCAGATTACCCACCCGCAGATTGGGGCGCACCACCACGCTGGAGACAATGCCCACCCCAGCCCCTTCCAACACCAGTCGCTTGGTCACCTCGTGGTTGTCGGTGTGGAAGACGGGGTTGATCTGCAGCCCGGCCTGCTCGAGGGCTGCCCCCATCACCCGGTAGGTCATGGCCCCGGGTTCGCGCAGGATGAGGGGGGCCTCGGCCAAACGTTGCGGCTCTATCTCCTCGTAGCGGGCCCAGGGGTGATCTGGCGGCACGATCACCACCAGCTCATCCTCGAAGAAAAGCTGGCGCTCAAAGCCGGGAAACTGCTCTATCTGCTCGATAATCGCAAGCTCGAGCTCCCCCTGCCAAAGCCGCTGCGCCAGGCGCTCCGAGCTGCCGCTTTCCAGCCGCACCCGAATCTCGGGGTGCTGCTGCTTAAACGCGGTCAGGTAGCGGGGCAGCACATAGACCGCCATGGTCGTGGCCGCACCCAGCTCTACCCTCCCCCGCTCCAGCCGCTCGATGGCCTGGGCGGCCTGCATGAACTCCTCCAGGGCCTGCACTGCCCGCCGGGCCTCCGGCAATAGGGCCTGGCCGGTTTTGCTCAAGACCAGCCGGCGCCCCTGGCGGTGGAACAACGGATGGCCGATCTGCTCCTCTAAGGCCCTCAAGTGCTGGCTCACCCCCGGTTGGGTCATGCCCAGGCTGAGGGCAGCCCGTCCTACACTGCCTTCCTGCACAATGCACAAAAACACCCGTAGGGCCTGGGGGTTGGGGAAAGGGCGGCGCTCATTCATAAGTAGATTTTATCAAAAAAAGCATAATCAAACTTGCGCTAAAAATCACAAGAGCCTACCCTGAGGCCACTCGGAGGAGGTGAGAGATGCTGGCTATCGAACGCCCCACGCGCAACCTGTCGCTGGACCTGCTGCGCAGCACCGAGGCCGCGGCCTTGGCCGCAGCCCGCTGGGTGGGGCTGGGCAACAAGAACGAGGGCGACCAGGCCGCTGTCGATGCCATGCGCCTTTTGCTCTCGACCATCCCCATGAAGGCCCGGGTGGTCATCGGGGAGGGCGAGAAGGACCAGGCCCCCATGCTCTACAACGGCGAGGAGCTGGGGAGCGGGGAAGGCCCCGAGACCGAGCTGGCGGTGGACCCCATCGAGGGCACCCGGCTGGTGGCCCACGGGCGGCCTGGGGCCATCAGCGTGATTGCTGCCGCCGAAAAAGGAGGGTTGTTCAACCCCGGCCCCGGCTTTTATGCGGCCAAGCTGGTGGTAGGCCCCCAGGCCAAAGAGGCCATCGACCTCTCGGCCAGCCCGGAGGAAAACCTACGAGCCATCGCCAAGGCTTTGGGCAAGCGGGTACGCGAACTGACGGTCTTCGTGCTGGATAAGCCCCGTCACGCCCGGCTCATCGATCAGATTCGCTACGCCGGGGCCCGGGCCAGCCTGCACACCGATGGCGATGTGGGCGGGGCCTTGGCGGCGGTATTGCCCGATACCGGTATCGACGTGCTAATGGGCACCGGGGGCACGCCCGAGGGGGTGATCGCCGCCGTAGCGGTCAAGGCTTTGGGCGGGGGAATGCAGATGCGCCTCGACCCCCAGAGCGAGGAAGAGCGCTGGGCCCTGGTGAACAGCGAGTACAGCACCCAACGGGTCTACACCCTAGACGAACTCTGCCCGGCGGAGGACACCCACTTCGCCGCCACCGGGATCACCGATGGTCAGTTCTTGCGTGGGGTGCGCTACCGAGGCGAATATGCCATCACCCACAGCCTGGTCATCCGGGGGCACACCCGTACCCTACGCTACATCGAGTCACACCACCACCTCAGCAAGCTGCGCGCGATCAGCGGCGATCTTTACTAAAGGAGGCAGTATGGTACAGGATAAATCGGCCAAGTACAAAAAGGGCGGCGTGGTGGAGTACCGCGAGATGGGGTACTACAACCCCGACTACGTGCCCAAGGACACCGATACCATCGCGCTGTTCCGCATCACCCCCCAGCCGGGGGTGGCCCCGGAAGAAGCCGCGGCAGCAGTAGCGGGGGAGTCCAGCACCGCCACCTGGACGGTGGTCTGGACTGACCGGCTGACCTACCTGGACCGCTACCAGGCCAAGGCCTACCGGGTGGAGCCAGTGCCGGGCAACCCAGAGCAGGTCTTCGCCTGGATTGCCTACGACCTGGCCTTGTTCGAGGAGGGATCCATCGCCAACATGACCTCCTCCATCATCGGGAACGTCTTTGGCTTCAAGGCCCTCAAGGCCCTGCGCCTGGAGGATCTGCGGGTACCGGTGGCCTACCTCAAAACCTTCAAGGGGGCCCCCCATGGCATCCCGGTGGAGCGGGACATGCTCAACAAGTATGGCCGGCCCATCCTGGGGGCCACGGTCAAGCCCAAGCTGGGGCTTTCCGGGCGCAACTATGGCCGGGTGGTCTACGAGGCCTTAGCTGGCGGGTTAGACTTCACCAAGGACGACGAAAACATCAACTCCCAGGCCTTCATGCGCTGGCGCGACCGCTTTCTCTACTCCCAGGAAGCGGTCTTCCGGGCTGAGCAGGTCTCAGGCGAGCGCAAGGGGCACTACCACAACGTCACCGCGGCCACCATGGACGATGTCCTCGAGCGGGCGGCGTTCGCCAAGGAGATCGGGGCCATCATCATCATGGCTGACCTCACCATGGGCTATACCGCCCTGCAAACCCTTTCCAACTGGTGCCGCAGCAACGGGATGCTCCTGCACCTGCACCGGGCTTCCCACGCCACCTTCACCCGCCAGAAGAGCCACGGGATCAACTTCCGGGTACTGGCCAAGTGGATGCGGATGCTGGGGGTGGATCACATCCACGCGGGCACCATCGTGGGCAAGCTCGAGGGCGACCCCAACCTGACCCAGGGCTACTACGCCATTCTGCGCGACCAGTACAACAAAGAGGACTGGGTCAAGGGCATCTACTTCGATCAGGACTGGGCCTATCTACCCGGGGTGATGCCGGTGGCCTCGGGAGGGATTCACGCTGGGCAGATGCACCAGCTCCTGCACCTTCTGGGCGACGATGTGGTGCTGCAGTTCGGCGGGGGTACCATTGGCCACCCCATGGGCATCGCTGCCGGGGCCACGGCCAACCGGGTGGCGCTGGAGGCCATGGTACAGGCCCGCAACGAAGGCCGCGACATCCTGGCCGAAGGACCGGAGATTCTGCGCCAGGCCGCCAAGCACTCCCCCGCCCTGGCCAGCGCGCTGGAGATATGGAAGGACGTAACCTTCGACTTCACCTCCACCGACACCCCCGACGTGCTGCCCACTCCCAGCTTCTAGGAGGAAGACATGCGGATTCACCAAGGAACCTTCTCCTTCCTGCCCGACTTCACCGACGAGCAGATCGAAAAGCAGATCGAGTACATCCTGCGCAATGGCTGGGCCGTCTCCATCGAGTACACCGACGACCCCAACCCCTACAACGTCTACTGGAACATGTGGGGCCTGCCCATGTTCGACCTCAAGGACGCTGCGGGGGCCATGTACGAGTTCCGCAAGTGCCGGGAGGCCTTCCCCAACCACTACATCAAGATCAACGGTTACGACCCTAGCCCCATGTGGCAGGCCCAGCGGGTGAGCTTCATTGCCCACCGGCCCAAAGAGGAGCCCGGTTTCCGCCTGAAGCGCACGGTTTGGAGCGATGGGCGGGTGCAGAAGTATGGCCTCGAGGCCTACGCCACCGACCGGCCCGAGGGCGAACGCTACCGCTAGGAGGAACCCATGACCCAGGCCGTGGACAGTGCCAACCTGCAAGCCCTGCTGCAAGAGACCGGGGTGCCCGAGGTTTTGGAGCACCTGGATCGGGAGCTGGTGGGCCTGGCCCCGGTCAAGGGTCGCATCCGCGAGATTGCCGCCTTCTTGGTGGTGGACAAACTGCGGCGGGAGCTGGGCCTCGAGGCCACCCGACCGGTGCTGCACATGGCTTTCGTGGGCAACCCCGGCACCGGTAAGACCACGGTGGGGCTGCGCATGGCCACCATCCTGCACCGGTTGGGCTACATCCGCCGCGACCACATGGTGGTGGCCAGCCGCGACGACCTGGTCGGCCAGTACATCGGCCACACCGCACCCAAAACCAAAGAGGTTTTGAAGCGGGCCATGGGGGGGGTCTTGTTCATCGACGAGGCCTACAGCCTCTACCGGGCGGAGAATGAGCGCGACTACGGCCAGGAGACCATCGAGATTCTTCTCCAAGTGATGGAAAACCAACGGGAAGACCTGGTGGTCATCCTGGCGGGCTACAAGGACAAGATGGAACAGTTCTTCAGCCTCAACCCTGGAATGCGCTCACGTATTGCCCACCACATCGAGTTTCCCGACTATGGCCCCGAGGAGCTCGAGCAGATCGGCCACCTGATGCTTGCCGCTCAGAACTACTACCTAGACCAAGCCGCCACAGAGGCCTTTCGGCGCTACGTAGCGTGCCGTATGCGCCTGCCCAACTTTGCCAACGCCCGCAGCATCCGCAACGCCATCGACCGCTTCAAGCTGCGCCAAGCCCGGCGGCTTTTCGAGCAGGGCGGTCAGGTGACCGCGGACGACCTACGTCGCATCACCGCTGAGGACATCCTGGCCAGCCGGGTCTTTGCCGAGTGCCAGGAGGAAGGAGGAGAGCATGCCCCATAGACCTTTTATGCTGGGCATTGCGGGAGACTCTGGGGTAGGCAAAACCACCATCAGCAGCGGCATCGCCCGCCTGCTGGGGCAGGAGCGCACCACCAATATCTGTGTGGACGACTACCACAAGTTCGACCGCAAGCAGCGGGCCGAGCTGGGCATCACCCCGCTCAACCCGGAGTGCAACTACATGGACATCATGGAGCAGCACGTGCGGCTCTTGGCCATGGGCGAGGCCATCCTCAAACCGGTCTACAACCACAGCACCGGTACCTTCGACCCTCCGGTCTATGTGCCCGCGCCCCGGGCCATCACCGACGGGGAGCGGCTCATCCCGCGGGCAGTCGTGCTGGAGGGCCTGCTCACCCTGAGCCGCCCGGCCATGCGCGAGCGCTATCACCTCAAGGTCTACATCGAGCCCGAGGAAGAGCTGCGGCGGGAGTGGAAAATTAAACGCGACGTGGCTAAGCGGGGCTATACCCCGGAGCAGGTGGTAGCCGACATCGAGCGACGCATGCCCGACTCCAAGGCCTATATCTGGCCACAAAAAGAGTTTGCCGACATCATCGTGCGTTTCTACCGCCCCCCCGGCTACGACCCCGAGAGGCCCAGCACCCTCTCGGTACGCATTACCCTTAAGCGCAGCCTGCCCCGGCTCGACCTGACCGAGGTGTTGCACTCGGCCTACGAGGACGAGCCGACCGTGCTTCGCCTCGAGGCCCGCAAGGAAGGGGATGTACTGGACATCTCTGGAGGGCTCAACCCCGAACGGGCGGCGGTCTTCGAGCGGCTCATCTGGGAGCAGCTCGGCTCCCATGCCGAACATTTCAACCCCGAGGTCATCGGCACTTTCTGGGACAAAGGCGGACAGAGCTACCCCCTGGCCCTGACCCAACTCATCATCGCGTATTATCTGGTACATATGCGCGAGCACGCCATCCGCCAGGGAGCCCTAAGCTATGCCTGAACTGCTGATCGCCCCTTCCATCCTCACCGCCGACTTTGCCCGCCTAGGTGAGCAGATTCGCGAGGCCGAAGAGGCGGGGGTAGACTGGATTCACTTAGACGTGATGGATGGGCGCTTTGTGCCCAACCTGACCTTCGGCCCGGTGGTAGTGGAGGCCATCCGCCGGGTCACCCAGCTTCCCCTGGACGTGCACCTAATGATTGTAGAGCCCGAGCGGTACCTAAAGGATTTTGCCCAGGCCGGGGCGGACTGGATTAGCGTGCACTTCGAGGCCACCCCCCATGCCCACCGGGCGGTGCAGCAAATCAAGGAGCTAGGCAAAAAAGCAGGCCTGGCCCTCAACCCCGCCACCCCCCTGGAGGCCTTCGCGCCGCTACTGCCCGAGCTAGACCTAGCCCTGGTGATGAGCGTGAACCCCGGCTTTGGTGGACAGAAATACATCGCCCATAGCACCGAGCGTATCCGCCGCCTAGCCCGCCTGCGCAACCAGCTCAACCCGGCCTGCTTAATCGAGGTAGATGGAGGCATCAAACCGGAAAACGTGGCCGAGGTTTTCCGGGCCGGGGCCGATGTGGTGGTGGCAGGAAGTGCTTTGTTCAACAGCCAGCCTGTGGCGGAAAATATGAAACAACTGCTAGGAGAAGTGTATGCCGCTGGTTCTCGGTAAAGATGTTTTGAATAAGGCCCGGCGCGAAGGCTACGCCGTGCCCAGCTTCAACACCAACAACCTCGAGATCACCCAGGCCATCCTCGAGACCGCCGAGGAGATGCGTGCTCCGGTTTTTATCCAGGTCTCGGACGGGGCCCGCAAGTACGCCGGTCTGGAAAACCTCTCTAACCTGGTGCAGGATATGGCCAGCCGGGTGCGCGTACCGGTAGTGCTGCACCTCGATCACGGGGCCGACTACAAGATGGTTTTGCAAGCCCTGCGGGCTGGCTTTACCAGCGTGATGATCGACGCTTCGCACCACCCCTTCGAGGAAAACGTAGCCGAAACCCGCAAATGCGTAGAAGCCGCCCATGCGGTGGGGGTGAGCGTGGAGGCCGAACTGGGACGGTTGCAAGGCATTGAGGACAACATCCAGGTCTCTGCCGCCGAAGCCTTCCTCACCGATCCTGAAGAAGCCGAGCGGTTTGTCGCTGAAACCGGTATCGACTACCTGGCCATCGCCATCGGCACCAGCCACGGCGCTTACAAGGGCAAGGGCCGGCCCTACATCGACCACGCCCGCCTCGAGCAAATTGCGGCGCGGGTCTCCATCCCCCTAGTGCTACACGGCTCTTCGGGGGTGCCGCAGTGGCTCAAGGACAAGATGGCCGCCACCGGGGCCGACCTGGGCGACCCCACCGGCATCCACGACGAAGACGTACGCAAGGCCATTCCCCAAGGCATCGCCAAAATTAACATCGACACCGACCTGCGCCTGGCCATGACCGCCGGCATCCGCGAGGTGGTGGTGGGCAATCCCAAGGAATTCGACCCCCGCAAAATCCTGGGTAAGGGCCGCGAATACCTCAAACAGGTTATCCGTGAAAAGTTCGAGCTAATGGGTACCGCAGGCCGGGCTTGAAGAGTAACGGCGAGCTTTCCGATGCTTAGACCAGACTCCGCCCTCCAGAAAACCGGGCTATTTATCCGCTTTCTTCTCTCCCCAGAGGGGCAGCGTATCTTTGCCGATCTAGGGTACTACCCGGTTATTCCTGGGAGCCCCTGAGCGGCTCCCGGGTATCAAGGGAAGCGCAGACCTAAGCGTGCTGGAGCGTTTCAACACCCTATTTGCCCTGCGACGGTAGGCTCGAGGCTGCTTTAGAATAAGCCCCGATGCGGCCCGCCTACGACTACATCATCGTTGGGGGGGGCTCGGCGGGGTGCGTGCTGGCCTACCGCCTAAGCGCCCAACCCGACCTCGAGGTGCTGCTTCTGGAGGCCGGAGAGCCAGCACAGGGCCTTCGTCACAGAATCCCAGCCGCCTTTCCCAAGCTGTTCAAGGGCCCCTCTGACTGGGCCTTCTACACCGCTCCCCAGGAGGAGTTGCTAGGGCGCAGCCTCTACTGGCCTAGGGGCAAAGCCCTGGGCGGCAGCAGCAGCATCAACGCCATGATCGTCATCCGCGGCAACCCCCGCGATTACGACGACTGGGGCATGCCGGGCTGGTCGTTTGCGGAGGTTCTGCCCTACTTCAAGCGGCTCGAGACCCACCCTTTGGGTCCTTCGGCCTATCATGGCGACCGCGGCCCTTTGCACGTGGAGGTGCGGCGCTACACCAACCCGCTCTCCTACGCCTTTATAGAGGCCGGTGTGCAGGCTGGCCTGAAGCGCAACGACGATTTCAACGGGACCGAGCAGGAAGGGGTTGGCCTGTTCCACGTCAACCAAAAAAACGGGGCCCGCTACAGCGCGGCCAGCGCCTACCTAAGGCCGGCCCTGCCACGCCCCAACCTGGATGTGCAGACTGGGGCCCGGGCCCACCGCATTCTGTTTGAGGGAAGGCAGGCTGTGGGGGTGGCCTATGCCCATCATGGCCAGCGCTGGCAAGTACGGGCCCTGCGGGGGGTCATCCTGGCCTGTGGGGCGGTGCAATCGCCCCAGCTTCTCATGCTCAGTGGGATCGGCCCTGCCGAGGCGTTGCGCAAGCTGGGCCTCGAGGTGCGGCAAGACCTGCCGGTAGGGCAAAACCTGTGGGACCACCTGGCCTTGCCGGTCATCTGGCACTGCAAAGCCCCCATCAGCCTGGATAAGGCCGAAACCCCAGGCAACCTCCTGCGCTACCTGCTGGCCCAGCGCGGCCCCTTGGTGAGCAACGTGGCCGAGGCCGGCGCCTTCGTCCGCCTACAGCCGGGAGCCCTGGCCCCCGACCTGCAGTTCCACTTCGGCCCAGCCTTCTTTAGCAACCACGGCTTCGACCGCGAGGAGGGCTATTTCTTTACCCTGGGCCCCACCCTCATCGCCCCCAAAAGCCGGGGGTATATCACCCTGACCAGCCCCGACCCCGAGGCCCCCCCCTTCATTCAGCCCCGCTACCTGCGCGAACCTGGGGATATGGCGGTTCTGCGGGCAGGCCTGGAGCTGGCCCAAGCGATTGCCGCCCAGCCGGCCTTCGCCCCCTACCGCGGGCCCCTCCACGCCCGGCTGGCCGGCCTGCACACCCAGGCGGAGTGGGAGGCCTACATCCGGCAGTACGCCCAGACCCTCTACCACCCCGCCGGTACCTGCAGCATGGGCCAGGTGGTGGACGAGAGGCTACAGGTCTACGGCTGCGAGAACCTCTACGTGGTGGATGCCTCGGCAATGCCAGGGGTAGTGCGGGGCAACACCCATGTCCCCACCCTGATGCTCGCGGAGAAAGCCGCCGATTTGCTCTTGGGGGTTCAGGCCACCTCGGGCACCTCCAGCCCGGCGTAGACCTGGGCCAGGCTCAGGGATAAGCCCAGGCAGGGAAGCTCGAGCACACCCTGGTTGACCTGCTCGTTTTGCAGCAGGTTCCACGTGGTTTTTTGGTAGACCTCAACCCGCCGCTCTTCCTGCCATACCAGTAAATAGGTCTGAAGGGTGGGGATTTTGAAATAGGCATCGAGTTTTTCTCGCCGGTCGCGCTCGAGGGTACTAGGGGAGAGCACCTCGATGAGCAAACAGGGGGAATGAATTTCGTGACTGTGCTTTTCCTCGGCACAACTCACCACCACATCGGGATAGTAGTAGCGGTTGAGGGCCGCTATCCAGACCCGTACCGACTGGGTATACAGCAGGCAGCCCCTGGATTTGGCTCGAGCGCGAAGGGCTTCGCTAAGGTTGAGGATGATCTCGTTGTGTAGACGGCTTTCCCCGGCCATAGCATAGACCAGGCCGTCGAGGTACTCGTAGCGCAGACCGCTTTGCCGCTCCAGCTCGAGCCAGGCCTCCTTGGAAAGCCGGGCTGGACGGGGTACACGCGCAGCCATACCCCAATGCTAGCACGCTTTAGGCATAGTTCAGTCTCCCGCTGTTGGCTGGGCCGAGACCGAAGGCACCCTTTGCCCCTGGCCCAACAGGCCAAAATCCTGGGCCACCAGCCGCGCGGTCATCTTGGCCGACATCATCACGCTAGGGGTTCCCGCCCCCGGCTGCACCCCGGCCCCTACCAGGTAGAGGTTCGCGATGTCCTCGCTTTTGTTGTGGGGCCGGAAGAAGGCCGACTGGGCCAGGATGGGCTCGGGGCCAAAGGCGTTGCCTAAGTAACTGTTGAGGGTGTGCTCGAAGTAGTCGGGGGTAATGAAGCTCTTGTGCACCAAGCGTTCCATCAGGCCGGGCAGGTAGCCCCGTTCATCCAAGAAGCGCAGCACCTTGTTGACAAACGGCTCGCCCAGAAGCTCCCAGTCCAGCCCACTGCCGTTGTGCGGCACCGGAACCAGGGTGTAGGCCGCGTGGTGGCCGGGAGGGGCCAGACTGGGGTCGGTGAGGGTGGGGATGTGCAGGTACTGGCTAAAGTCCTTGGCCAGCACCTTACGCCCGAAGATGTCCCGCAACAGCTCCTCGTAGCGCGGCCCCAGAATGATGTTGTGGTGCCGCAGCCTTTCCCCTTCGCGGCCATCGGCCCGGAAGCCAAAGTAGATCACCACCAGCGACATGCTCTGAGGACGCTTTTTCACCACCCAGTCGGCATTCCAAAAGCGGTACTGCGGCTCGATAAGCTGGAGGTAGGTGTGGGCATAATCGGCATTGGAAACCACGATGTCCGCATTCAAGACGCCCCCATCGGCCAAGGTGACCCCGGTGGCCAGCTTGCGCCGGCCCTGGCGCACCACGTTGATTTTCTTGACCTCGGCATTGTAGCGCATCTGCCCGCCCAGCTCTTCAAACTTTTTGACCAAGGCCTCCACCAGCGCCCCGGTGCCGCCCATGGCAAAGTGGATGCCCCAGGTTTTCTCCACGAAGTGAATCATGGCGTAGATGGCCGGCACCGCCAGGGGGTTCCCCCCTATGAGCAGGGTCTCGAAGCTAAAGACCTGGCGCAGCTTGGGCGACTTGAAGTACTTGCTGGTGAAGCTAAACAGGCTGCGTACCCCATCCAAGCGCAACAGGTCGGGCACGATGCGCAGCATGGTGCCCAGGTCGCCAAAGTGGGTGTAGCCGAGCTCGAGGAAGCCCCGCTCAAAGATGGCCTTGGCATCGGCGTGGAAGCGCTCGTAGCCCTCGAGGTCGCCTGGCTCGCCCAAGGCCGCCACCTGCTGCCGGGTGTGCTCGGGGTCGCCGTCGTAGTCGAAGAAGGTGCCGTCGTCGAAGTAGATGCGGTAGAAGGGCAGGATAGGCACAATCTGCACGTAACGGCTGGTGTTCTTGCCGCCCGAGAGGCCTGTCTTGATGCGCCTATCCTCGCCCAGCACCTCCGGGGGGTAGTCGGGCTGGGTCAGCCAGGAGGGGTTGCGCTCGAGGGAGAAGAGCTCCTCAATGAAGTGCGGCACGGTAATTACCGTAGGCCCCATGTCGAAGGTAAAGCCATCCACCTTGCGCACATAGGCCCGCCCACCGGGGGCATCCAGTTTCTCCAGGATGGTGGTTTCAAAACCCAGGCTCTGCAGGCGTAGGCCCACGGCCAGGCCCCCAATCCCTGACCCAATCACGACCGCTGTTCTCGCCATACTGGGCTAGCATACCCCCAGGCCCCCAGGAACATTTTTCGGCAGTACTACATTCAGCTCCCGCTAGCTTTATGCTATGGCGTATGAAAGCCATTCAGGTTCAGCGTGCTGGTGGCCCCGAGGTCCTGGAACTCACCGATCTGCCCAAGCCCAGCCCTGGCCCGGAGCAGGTGCTCATCCGGGTCGAGGCGGTAGGGCTCAACTTTGCCGACATCCTCAGCGTAGCCGGTGAGTACCTGGTGCGCACCCGCTACCCCATGGTGCCGGGTATGGAGTTTGCTGGGGTCATCGAATCGGTGGGCCCAGGTGTCGAGGCCTACCGGCCCGGTCAACGGGTTGCGGCGCTGGGAGGAAGCGGCGCTTTTGCCGAGTACGCCGTGGTCAGCAGCCGGGCGGTGCTGCCGGTACCCCCCAGCATGAGCGCAGCCGAAGCCGCAGCGTTTCCGGTCTCCTACTACACCGCCTACTTCGCCCTGCAAACCCAGGCCCAGGCCAAACCCGGCGAGTGGGTGCTGATTCAGGCCGCTGCCGGAGCCTTGGGTACGGCCTCCATTCAGATCGCTAAGGCCCTGGGCCTGCGGGTGGTGGCCCTGGCCAGCCGGGAGGAAAAGCTAGAGCTGTGCCGCAGCCTGGGGGCGGATATCACCCTGCTGAGCACGCAGAACAACCTGGTGGAAGCGGTCAAAGAGGCCACCGGAGGCCGCGGGGTGGACATTCTGATGGAGGTGGTGGGGGGGGCCGGCTTTGCCCAGAGCCTCAAGATGCTGGCCTACCGGGGCCGCTTGTTGGTGATTGGTTCGGCCTCGCGCGAGATGGCCCAGATGTACCCGGTGAGCCTGATGAAGGGCAACCAGAGCGTGATTGGCGTCTGGCTGACCCCCTTCCTAAGCGACCCCGCAGCCATGCAAGCAGCCAGCCAGTTCCTCTTTCCTCTGGTGGCCTCGGGCCAGGTCAGGCCGGTGGTGGGGGAGCGCTTCAAGCTCGAGGAGGCCGCCAAGGCTTTCTCCTTTATCCTGGACCGCCAGAACACCGGCAAGGTGATCCTGGAGCCTTAGGGCCAAACAATCCCTCGCCAAACCCGCATTGGACTGGGAAAAGTCCGACCCTCTTGACAGCGCTTTCAAAATGTGCTTAACTCTTGGACCAAGAAGCCAACCATCCGGAGGCAGCCTTGCGCGAAGCGGTTACCCTAAACGACGTGGCTCGTGAAGCCGGTGTATCCCCTAGTACAGTCTCTCGGGTGATCAACGGCACGGCCCGGGTCAACGCACGCAAGCGCGAGGCTGTCTTGAAAGCGATTGAGCGGCTCAACTACCGGCCCAACCTCATGGCCAAAGGGCTGGCCCAGGGGCGCTCCCTCACCGTGGGGGTAGTGACCCAGGAGATCAGCAGCCCCTACTATGGGGAGATGCTCAAAGGGGTGGAGCAGGCCCTAGAACAAACCCCCTACCACCCTATCTTTGCCAGTGGGCACTGGCGGGCCGACCAGGAGGAAGCTGCCCTAAAAGTATTGGTAGACCGTCAGGTGGACGCGCTCATCGTGATGGATGGCAGCGTGCCAGAAGAGCGCTTGCTCGAGCTGAGCCAGCAGATGCCGGTGGTGGTGGTAGGGCGAGAGATTGCCGGGCTAAACTGCCTGAGCATCGACAACTTCCAAGGAGCACACCAGGCCATCCGCCACCTGATTGAGCTAGGCCACCGCCGAATTGCCCACATTGCAGGGCCAAAGTCGCATCCCGACGCCGTCGAGCGCCTGAAGGGCTACAAGGCCGCACTGGCCGAGGCCGGCCTTCCCTACGACCCGTCTTTGGTGGTTGAGGGCGATTACCTCGAGCCCTCCGGACTCTTGGCGGTAGAGGCCCTGCTGGCCCGGGGAGCCTTGTTCACCGCCATCTTTGCCGCCAACGACCAGATGGCCTACGGCGCCAGCGTGGCTTTGTACCGCCGCGGGATACGCATCCCCCACGATGTTTCCCTAGTGGGCTTCGACGATCTGCCGAGCTCGAACTACTTCTCCCCTCCCCTCACCTCGGTACGCCAGCCTGGCCAGGAGATGGGCTGGGAGGCCGCACGCTGGGTACTGGCGATGCTCAAGGGGCAAAGCTACACCCCAAGGCCTCTGAGCACCCGCCTGGTCGTGCGTGAGTCCACGGGTTTTCTGCGTTCGCCTGGTTCTCGTTTGATGCACCAAACGTCTTGAACGGTACGGAAAAGGAGGTAAGACAGCAGAGATAGTTTTGAAAGCGCTTTCAAAACCATAGGCAATTCTAGGGGGCGGGAAGCCCCAAACTGAGGAGGAACCCATGAAGCGAAGCCTCATCCTGTTGGCCTTGTTGCTCCTGGCTGGGCTGGGCCTAGCCCAAAGGACTACCCTGACGGTAGCGGTTTTCCCCAACCTAGACGACTCCATTAAGGCTCAGATTCCCCTGTTCAACAAAAAGTTTCCCAATGTGGAGGTCAAGCTGGTCATCCAGCAGTACGCCGACCACCACAACGCTCTCACCACTGCTTTGGCTACCGGCCAGGGTCTGCCCGACGTGGCCGCCATCGAGATCGGCTTTGTAGGCCGCTTTGCCGAAGGACAAGGGTTTGAAGACCTCAATAAAGCCCCCTACAACGCTGACCAGTACAAGCGGCTCTTCACCCCCTATACCATCGCCCAGGCCACCTCCGCCGATGGCCGGTTTATTGCTATGCCTGTAGACATCGGGCCGGGTACCTTCTTCTACCGGGTCGATATCCTACAAAAGGCCCAGGTCAACCCTCGGGATATGACCACCTGGGCGGGCTACATTGCCGCAGGGCGGAAAATCAAGGCTACTACTGGCGCTTTTTTGATTGCCGATGCTGCCGATGTGGCCTGGATTAACATCTTTGCCACCACCCCGGCTAACCAAAGCCCCTACTTCGACGAAAAAGGCAGTGTGGTGGTAGACAGCCCCCGCTTCGTGCGGGCTTTCGAGCTGGCCCGTAGCATCCGCAGTGCCGGATTGGACGCCAAAATTGGGGCCTGGACCAACGAGTGGTACGATGCCTTCAAAAAGGGCACCGTAGCCACCCAGTTCTCCGGTGCCTGGCTGCAGGGCCACTTGCAAAACTGGATGGCCCCCGAAACCAAGGGGCTGTGGCGGGTGCAGCACCTACCTGAAGGCATGTACGCCTCCTGGGGTGGGAGTTTCTACGGCATCCCTTCGGCCTCCAAGAACAAGGCTTTGGCCTGGGAGCTGATCAAGTTCCTCACCACGGACAGGGAGGCTCAGATTGCTGGCTTCAAGGCCATTGGGGCCTTCCCTGCTCTGCTCTCGGCCCAGGAAGACCCCTCCTTTAGCGAGCCAGTGGAGTTTCTAGGAGGACAGCAGGCCCGCCTGCTGTGGCGCGATGCGGCCCGCCGGGTAAAGCCGCTCAAGGCCAACAAGTATGACCGCGTCGCCAACGAAATTCTAAGCTCGGCGCTATCGCAGGTGCTCGACGAGGGTAAGGATGTTCGGGCAGCTTTGGCCGAAGCCAAACGCCTGATCGAGCGGCGCATGCGCTAGTAGCAACAGCGGGAGAGGAAGAAGCACCTTCCTCTCCCTTTCTAGCTTATCAAAAAAGCCACTGGAAAGGAGCGCCCGTGCGAAAAGCCGTTAATCCTGCCCCTTCCCCTCCCAGCGCGATAACCCTGGCCATGCGCTGGAGCAACTTCCAGCGGCGCTACGCCCCCTACATCTTCGTCAGCCCGTTCTTCATTCTCTTCTTGGTTTTTGGGCTGTACCCCACCCTGTTCTCTTTGTACATGTCCTTCCAGTCCTGGACCCCCAGCGACGGCTGGGGCCGCTGGAAGTACGTGGGGCTGGAGAACTACACCTTCACCCTCACCGACC
This sequence comes from Meiothermus rufus DSM 22234, assembly GCF_000423425.1. Taxonomy (GTDB): domain Bacteria; phylum Deinococcota; class Deinococci; order Deinococcales; family Thermaceae; genus Meiothermus; species Meiothermus rufus. The sequence continues at coordinate 62,390 of NZ_AUHY01000004.1, forward strand.
CCATGTTCTGGCGGGCCATGTGGAACACCCTCTGGCTGGGGTTTTTCTCTGGCATACCCCAGCACCTGATTGCCATCCCGCTGGCTTTCGTGATTCACATGGTCCTAGGCCGCTTCAAAACCTTGGTGGTGGCGGTCTACTTCCTACCCTACATCACCTCCTCGGTGGCCATCGCCCTCATCTTCAACACCTTATTCGCTACCAACAATGGCGTGATTAACCTGGTCATCGCCCAGCTCAACACCTGGCCGGTACTGGGTTGGTTTCTGCCCGACCAAAACATCAATTGGTTCCTCAATTCCACCATTAAGTATGGCATAGCCCTGGTGGTAATCTGGCAGTTCACCGGCTGGAACACCCTGCTTTACCTATCGGCGATCCAAGCCATTCCCAAAGAGCTTTACGAGGCCGCAGCTGTAGATGGGGCCAGCCGCTACCAGCAGTTCCGTTACATCACCCTGCCGTTGCTGCGCCCCATGATGTTTTTTGCCGTAAGCCTAACCATCATCGGCAACATGCAGCTTTTTGAACAGCCTTTTGTGCTGCTCAACGGAGGGGCTAGCTCCGCCACCCAGGGGGGGCAGACCGTGACCATGTATATGTACCGCACGGCTTTCGAGTGGCTCGAGATGGGCACAGCAGCCTCTATCGCCTGGATTTTGTTCATTTTCATCGGCATCCTGACCTATCTCAACAACCTGATGTTTGGCCGCACGGCTCGAGGGGAGGCCTGAGATGCGCGCTTCTGGCAAAAGACTATCCCTCGGGGGGCTGCTGCTGCGCCTGGGCGGCTACGGATTGCTGGCCCTAGGAGGGCTGCTGACCTTAGCGCCTTTCTACTTTATGTTCGTTTTCGCCACCCACCAGCGCTCAGAAATCTTCGGCTTTCCACCGCCAGTATGGTTTGGCGAGCACTTCTGGACCAACTATCAGATCCTGGTTCAGAAAATCCCATTCTGGCGATCCTACTGGAACAACCTCTACCTGGCCATCATGACCACCCTCCCCGCCCTATTCTTTTGCAGTCTGGCGGGGTTTGCCTTCGCCATGTACGAGTTCCGCTGGCGCGAACGCCTCTTTGCCATAATATTGGCCACCCTTCTGATACCTCCCATCCTTAATCTGATTCCCTTCTACTTGCTGATCTACCAGATTGGCTGGATCAACCAGCCCAAAGCCCTGTGGGTGCCGGCTATGGCCGGGGCCTTGGGGATTTTCTTAATGCGCCAGTACATCCTCTCCGCCATTCCCAAGGAGCTGATTGACGCGGCCCGCATAGACGGGTGCAGCGAGTTTCAAATCTACTGGCGCATCGTGTTGCCGCTTATCCGCCCGGCTCTGGGCACCCTGGGCCTGATTACCTTTATCGGCTCGTGGAACCGCTTTGCCGACGTGAACGTGATCATGCGCACCCAGGAGACCAAGACCTTGCCGGTGGTGCTGCGCACGCTGCAAGGGGCCACCGATGTGGAGTGGGGGGCCATCATGGCGGGCACCGCCCTGCTGGTACTGCCGCTGCTACTGGTCTTCGCCCTGGCTGCACGGCAGTTGATGGAGGGACTGACCTCGGGCGCGATCAAAAGTTAGTCTTTGTCCAAATCCTAGGAGGAGCCAATGCCGCTGTGGAGGTATGGAGTGGTGGGGCTTTTTGCCGCAATCGCCCTAGCTCAATCAGCCCCCCCCCTGCGAGAGCTGGCCGAACGGCGCGGAATCCTTATAGGGGCCGCGGTAGAACCCAACCTGCTTGTTGAAGAGCCGAGGTATGCCCAGGTTTTAGCCCGGGAGTTCAGCCTGGTAGTGGCCGAGAACGTGATGAAGTGGGGAGCCTTGCAAACCAGCCGGGGGCAGTTCAACTTCGCCGCGGCCGACCTGCTGGTGGATTTCGCCCAAAAGCACAAGCAGGCCATCCGGGGGCACACCCTGGTCTGGCACCAGCAGCTGCCCCGCTGGATGTACGGCAACTTTAGCCGGAGCGAAATGGAGGCCATTCTGGCCGAGCACATCCGCACCGTGGTGGGGCGGTATAAGGGGCGAATTGCCTACTGGGATGTGGTCAACGAGGCCATCGGTGACGACGCCAGGCTGCGCGCCACACCCTTTGATGTGCTGCCAGACTACCTCGAGCGGGCCTTTCGCCTGGCCCGCCAGGCCGACCCCCAGGCCAAGCTCTTTTACAACGACTATGGGGCCGAAGGGCTAGGCCCCAAGTCGGAGGCTATCTACAACCTGCTCAAGTCGCTCAAGGAGAAGGGGGTGCCCATCGATGGGGTAGGCTTCCAGGTGCATGTGGACCAGGGTTTTTCGCCCCAGCGGGTAGGCATGGCAGAAAACCTCGAGCGCTTCGCCCGGCTGGGCCTGGAGATTCACATCACCGAGATGGATGTACGGCTCGTCGGAGGGCAGCCCCAGGCCGAGCGTCTAGAGGCCCAGGCCAGGGTCTACCAGGAAGTCTTGCAGGTCTGCCTGCGCCAGCCTCGCTGTAAGGTCTTCACCCTGTGGGGCTTCACCGATGCCTATTCCTGGCGTGCCGCCAGTGAACCGCTGATCTTCGACGACCGCTACCAGCCCAAGCCGGCCTACTTCGCCCTGCAGCGCACCTTGCAGCAGCCCTGAGGAGATTTGTATGAAGCGAAGCGATTTCCCGAGCGATTTTATCTGGGGCACGGCCACCTCGGCCTACCAGATCGAAGGAGCCGTCCACGAGGACGGGCGCGGCCCAAGCATCTGGGACACCTTTAGCCACACCCCCGGCAAGACTCGAGGGGGCCATACCGGGGATGTGGCCTGCGACCACTACCACCGTTACCTAACCGATATTGGCCTGATGCGCAGCCTGGGCCTCAATGCCTACCGCTTCTCTGTGGCCTGGCCGCGCATCTTTCCCCAGGGGCGGGGGGAGCCCAACCCCAAGGGGCTGGCCTTCTACGACCGGCTGGTCGATGCCCTGCTGGAAAGCGGTCTGGAACCCTGGCTCACCCTCTACCACTGGGACCTGCCCCAGGCCCTGCAGGATCAGGGCGGCTGGCCCCAGCGGGACACCGCCTATGCCTTTGCCGAATATGCTGCCTACCTGAGCCGGCACCTAGGCGACAGGGTGCGGCACTGGATCACCCTCAACGAGCCCTGGTGCTCGGCCCACCTGGGCTACTACGCTGGGGTGCATGCCCCGGGCTTGCGCGACCTGGCCCTCTCGCTACAGGCCGCCCATCACCTACTCTTGGCCCACGGCCTGGCGGTGCCGCTGATCCGAGAAAACGCCCCCAAAGCCCAGGTAGGCATCACCCTCAACCTGGCCCCAGGCCACCCGGCCAGCCCCGACCCCGCTGATGTGGCCGCGGCTCGCCGCTACGATGGCTTCCAGAACCGCTGGTACCTGGACCCCTTGTACGGCTTCGGCTACCCGCCAGACATGCTCGAGCTCTACGGCCCGGCTTCTCCCCACATCCGCTCGGGCGACTTAGAGGCCATCGCCACCCCCACCGACTTCCTGGGCATCAACTACTACACCCGTGCGGTGCTCAAGCACAGCCTCGAGGCCCCCCACCGGTTCAGCGGGGTGCGCTGGGGCCAGGCGTTCACCCATATGGACTGGGAAGTGTACCCCGACGGCCTGCGCGAGCTGCTGGTACGGCTGGCCCGGGAGTACCGGCCAAAGGCCCTCTACATTACCGAGAATGGCGCCGCCTACCCGGATGTGCTGGTCAATGGGCAGGTATCAGACCCGGAGCGCACCCGCTACCTACAAGCCCACTTCGCCGCGGCCTTGCAGGCCCTACGGGAAGGTGCTCCGCTCAGGGGCTACTTCGTCTGGAGCCTGCTGGACAACTTCGAGTGGGCCGAGGGGTATGAAAAGCGCTTTGGGCTGGTTTATGTAGACTTCGCCACCCAGGCCCGCTACCTCAAGGACAGCGGGCACTGGCTGAGGGTCTTTCTGCAAGAGGAGGTGCCAAGCGCGTGAAGATTCGCAACCCCATCCTGCGGGGCTTCCACCCCGACCCCTCCATCCTGCGGGTGGGCCAGGACTACTACATCGCCACCTCCACCTTCGAGTGGTGGCCGGGGGTGCGGCTGCACCACTCGCGCGATCTGGTACACTGGCGCCCCATCGGCTATGCCCTCACCCGCACCTCCCAGCTCGATATGCGGGGCAACCCTGATTCCGGGGGCATCTGGGCCCCTTGCCTGAGCCACGATGGCCAGCAGTTTTACCTGGTCTACACCGATGTAAAGACCTGGGGCAACGCCGAGGCCTTCAAGGACACCCACAACTATCTGGTTACGGCCCCTAGCATCGAAGGTCCCTGGTCGGAGCCGGTCTACCTGAATTCTTCGGGCTTCGACCCCTCCCTTTTTCACGACGAGGATGGGCGAAAGTGGCTGGTGAACATGCGCTGGGACCACCGCAAGGGCAAAAACGCCTTTTCCGGCATCGTGCTGCAGGAGTACGACCCGGTAGAGCAAAAACTGGTAGGCCCCATCTACCCCATCTTTAGCGGCACCCCCCTGGGGGTCACCGAGGGGCCCCACCTCTACAAGAAGGACGGCTGGTACTACCTGCTGGTGGCCGAGGGGGGCACGGTCTACCAGCACGCGGCCACCGTAGCCCGCTCGCGCTGCCTCAAAGGCCCCTATGAGGTCGACCCCCTTTATCCCACCCTGACCGCCAAGGACGACCCCACCCTACCCCTACAAAAAGCTGGCCACGCCTCGCTGGTGACCACCCCGCAAGGGGACTGGTACATGGCCCACCTGGTCGGACGCCCCCTCGAGCCCCCCCAGGCCCCCCGGCGGCACTGCCCTTTGGGCCGGGAAACCGCGCTGCAAAAGATCGTCTGGAGCCCCGATGGCTGGCCCCGGCTGGCCCAGGGAGGCCGGGCCCCCAGCCTGGAGGTGGAGGCCCCAGCCCTACCCCCCCACCCCTGGCCAGCCGAACCCGAACACGACGACTTCGACGCCCCCAGCCTGAGCCTGCACTTCCAGACCCTGCGCCTTCCCCCCGACCCCTCCTGGCTCTCCTTGCGCGAGCGGCCCGGCTACCTGCGGCTATACGGGCGCGAATCCTTAAGCTCTAAGCACCGGCAAAGCCTGGTGGCCCGGCGCCTGCAGCACTTCTATGCCGAGGCCCAGACCGCGCTGGAGTTCGAGCCGGAGGATTTCCAGCAGATGGCCGGCCTGGTCTGCTACTACGACAGCGGCAACTGGGTCTACCTGCGCCTAAGCCGCGACGAACAGCTAGGCAAGACCCTGGCCATCCTGACCTGCGAGAACGGGCACTACGACGAGCCGCTGGGCCAGGAAATCCCCATCCCAGACTGGCCCAGGGTGCACCTGCGGGTGCGCTACCAACGGGAGTTTTTTAGCTTTGCTTACTCGTCCGACGGCCAGCGCTGGCAGGAGATTCCACAGCGCTTCGAATCCTACAAGCTTTCCGACGAACACTGCCGCGGGCTGGGCTTCACCGGCACCTTCATTGGCCTGTGCGCACAAGACCTGAGTGGCCGGCGCAAGCACGCCGACTTCGACTACTTCACCTACCGGGGACTCGAGTGACTCAGGGGGAATCTGTGAAGTTTTGCCAAATCCTATGCCTGCTGGCCCTGGCCCTTCCCACGGCCTTGGCCCAGGAACTACCAGGCTGGCGGCTGGTCTGGGCCGATGAGTTCAACCGGCCCGTGGGCAGCCCGGTGGATCGGAGCAAGTGGAACCTCGAGACCGGCGGATGGGGTTGGGGCAACAGCGAGCTGCAATACTACACCGACTCCACCCTAAACGCTGTGCACGACGGGCACAACCTGGTGATCACCGCCCTCGAGCAGCGCCTGCCGGGGCTACACTGTTGGTACGGTCCCTGTCGCTATACCTCGGCGCGGCTCAACACCCGGGGCAAGTTCGAGCAGCGCTACGGACGCTTCGAGGCCCGCATCAAACTCCCCCGTGGACAGGGGTTGTGGCCCGCCTTTTGGATGCTGGGCAACAACTTCGGTGCGGTGAGGTGGCCACACTGCGGCGAGATTGACATCATGGAGCAGATCGGGCGCGAACCACGCAGCATACACGGCACCATCCACGGCCCCGGCTACTCGGGCGGCGAGGGCATCGGCAAGGCCCATACCCTACCCACCGATTTTGCCCAGGCCTTCCACGTCTTCGCGCTGGAGTGGGAACCAGAAGCGCTGCGCTGGTACGTGGATGGCGTACTCTACCAGACCCGCACCCCTGCCGACCTTCCTGAAGGGGCCCGCTGGGTCTTCGACCGCCCCTTCTTCCTCATCCTCAACCTGGCCGTGGGCGGCGGCTGGCCCGGCGCGCCCGATGCGACCACACGCTTCCCCGCACGAACGCTGGTGGATTATGTGCGGGTCTACGAGCGAATCGAGGGCTGGTAGCCGGCCTGGGCCTGCTTCGCCCCCGGTGGCTTGGGGATGGTTTCCTTGAGCCCATAGGGGCAGCCGCCCGCTCAAGGGGCCTGGCCACTGGAATTCCGCACCACCAATTCACCGTAGAACCGCGGCGGTTGAAAAGGCTGGCCGGAAAGCATTTGTAAGACTCCTCGAGCTGCGCTCAAACCCATCTCGTAGCCCGGCTGGCGCACGGTTGTGAGGGGTGGAATAAGGTACGACGACCAAGGCAGGTCGTCGAAGCCCACCAACGAGACCTGCTCTGGCACAGCCAAACCGCTCTCAAATAAGGCCAGCCGGGCCCCATAGGCCATGGCATCGTTGGAAGCAAACACCGCACTAAAAGGAATTCCCTTCCTGACCAACTCTTTTACCGCGTGATAGCCAGAGCTTTCCTCGTAATTCCCCGCCAGTACCAGCTCGGGTTGCAGCTCTAAGCCCGCTTCCTCTAAAGCCCGGCGGTAGCCATCTAGCCGCGGAGCAGTATGCCAATGTAAAGGAGGGCCACTGATGTAGGCAATGCGGCGGTGGCCCAGGTCGATCAAGTACCGGGTGGCCTGGTAGGCGGCTTCTTCATTGTCAATAGCCAGGCAGCGATTCTGAATAGGCTCGACCACTTCCCCTATCAACAATAGGGGAATCTCCTGGGCAATGCGGTAGAGGCGCTCTGAGGGAAGATGGGTAGTCGCTACGATAAGCCCACCCACCCGGTGGCCCAGCAACAGGTCTAGGGCATTTCGCGCCTCGCCCAAACGCCAGTGCATACTGCCTATCAGGGGAAAGTAGGCACTATCATGCAGCCCTTTCTCGATGCCACGAAGTATCTCCACAAAAAAGGGATCGGCGATATCCGGCACCAGCACACCAATGCTCATAGACTTGCCGCGAGAAAGGTTCTGAGCGGCCAGGTTGAGCTGGTAGTTCAGGCGCTTGGCAGCTGCCAGTACCGCTGCACGGGTTTTGGCCCTACCCTGGCTGCGCCCGCTTAGGATTCGGGCTGCCGTACTAGGGGAAACCCCGGCTTCTTTAGCAATCTCGTATATGGTCACCTGTTTTGCCACGGTTTTAATCCTCAAACTAGCATAGCGACCCGGCTCATCATAGAATCAATTATGATATCGGTGTCAAAAAGTAAGTTGCTTTCCTCACATATTCGCATGGAAAAACCCAATCTTAGAGCTTATTCGGGGGGCTATATTGACACCGGTGTCATTTTTACGTATAGTACCCTTCGGTTCCAATAGGTGGGTTGATCTAACTCGGCAGTCCCTTAGCCGAAACAGGTCAGCGCACAAATCCCTCAGCTAAGCCTCTTTCCTTGTGAAAGAGGTGTCCGGGAATAGGGAACCCATCGCGGAGGTGCAGGATGAAGCCTTTAGTTAGGGTGGTCTTGGCAGCCAAAGTGCTCCTGTTGATTTTGATTCTCCTGTCTGTTGGCCTTTCACAGACCCAAAGAAGGTTGGTGATAGGGGTAAGCTGGGCCAACTTCCAGGAAGAGCGCTGGAAAATTGACGAACGCGCCATCCGCGAGCAGCTTGGCCGTATGGGAGCCGACTACATCAGCGCCGATGCACAAAGCTCCTCGGAAAAGCAACTAAACGACATAGACGCGCTGATTGCCCGGGGGGCCAACGCGCTGATCATCTTGGCCTGGGACAAAGACGCCATTCTGCCCGCCATCGAAAAGGCCAAAGCTGCCCGTATCCCGGTAGTGGCCTACGACCGGCTTATTGAGAACAACTACGCCTACTACATTACCTTCGACAACGTAGAGGTAGGCCGGATGCAAGCCAGGGCCGTCTATGCCGCCAGACCTCGAGGCAACTACGCCTTCATCCTGGGCTCCCCTACCGACCCCAACGCCGACTTCTTACACAAAGGGCAGCTCGAGGTACTGCAAGGCGCCATCAACCGGGGAGAAATCAAAGTAGTGGGTAAGCAGTACACCGAAGGCTGGCGGCCCGAGGTAGCCCAGCGCAACATGGAACAAATCCTCACCGCCAACGCTAACAAAGTGGACGCCGTGGTGGCCTCTAACGATGGCACCGCGGGTGGGGTGGTGGCTGCCCTAGCCGCGGTAGGTCTGGCTGGAAAGGTGCCGGTCTCGGGCCAGGACGGCGACCAGGCCGCCCTCAACCGGGTAGCCCGCGGCCTGCAGACTGTCAGCGTCTGGAAAGATGCCCGCGAGCTGGGCAGGAAAGCCGCCGAGGCCGCGGTACTCATGGCTCGAGGCACGCCCATGGAGAGGCTGCCCGGACGCACCATCTTTGCCGATGGGCCCAACAAGGTCAGAATGAACGCCCTGCTACTCAAACCTGTACCCATCACCCGAGAAAACCTCAACATCGTCCTCGAGGCGGGTTGGATCAGCAAGCAGGCCCTCTGCCAGGGCGTGAGCGGTCCTACCGCACCGGCAGCCTGCCGATAACCCAATGCGCAGCCCAGCTTGGTGAGCCTTGGGGGTAGGCCTCTGCGCCTACCCCTTTATATGCAGGAGGTGGCGTGAAGGTTGGTGACAAAAAAGAGGGGTTCTTGCAAAGCCTGCGGGTAGATGGCCGGATTCTGACCATGCTTATCGTACTGGCGGTGGTCTGGATGGTGTTTCAATTGCTTACATTGAAGCAACCGGGCCAGTTCCTCAGCGTGCAAAACCTCTGGAACCTTTCCGTACAAACCGCTGTTGTAGGCATCATGGTAGGCGGAATGGTGCTGGTCATCGTGGCCCGCCAGATCGACCTATCGGTCGGTTCAATCCTGGGCTTTACCGGCATGATGATGGCCCTCATCCAGACCATGCCCCCTCTGGGGTGGGGAGGGCACTGGCTCTTAGCCCTGCTAGCGGGCTTGTTGCTGGGAGCCCTGATCGGAGGGTTTCAGGGGTATTGGGTGGCCTACTGGGGCGCCCCAGCCTTTGTGGTTACCCTAGCTGGCTTGCTTATCTTCCGCAACGCCAGCTTCATCGTGGCCAGCGGACGTACCATTGGCCCCCTCGACGACAACTTCAAGGTACTGGGAGGAGGCATCGGGGGTTCTATCGGAGAGTTCTGGACCTGGGTAGTAGGCGGGGTCATGGCTCTTCTCATCGTTTATCAACTCCTTTCCAACCGCAACCGACGCAAAAAAAACGGCTTGCCCGTGCGCCCCTGGTGGGCCGAGGCTGTGGTCATGGGCTTTCTGCTGGCCCTTACCCTGGCCTTCATCCTGGTCATGAACGCCTACACCTACCCCGGTACCAACATCCCCAGAGGTATCCCGGTGCCCGTTCTGGTAACCCTCTCAGTGCTCTTTTTCCTGAACTGGATGGCCCAAAACACCCGTTTCGGGCGGTATATCTTCGCTATCGGGGGAAACCCGGAAGCAGCTCTGCTGGCGGGCATCAACGTCCGGCGCACCCTGGTCTGGGTCTTTGCCTTGATGGGGTTCTTAGCTGCGCTGGCTGGGGCTGTTCAGGCTGCTCGGCTCAATTTTGTAACCAACAGCATGGGCAACCTGCTCGAGCTCGATGTAATTGCCGCTGCGGTCATCGGTGGCACCGCACTGGCCGGGGGCAGCGGCACCATCGTGGGCGCAGCCTTGGGGGCACTCTTGATGTCTTCCCTGCGCAGTGGCATGGTGCTTATGGGGCTACCCACCGAGTGGCAGAACGTGGTTCTCGGGCTAGTGCTGCTGGCTGCGGTCATCTGGAACACGGTGTACCTCAAAAACCGTAGGGGGGCTGTATGAAGCCTTTGGTGGAGATGAAAAACATCTGCCTGCGCTTTGGCGGGAACCAGGCCCTGGACAACGTTTCGGTCAACCTCTATCCCGGTGAGGTGGTGGGCCTCTTAGGGCACAACGGAGCGGGCAAGTCCACCCTGATCAAGGTGCTCTCCGGAGCCTATCGCGCCGATAGCGGGCAGATATTCATCGAAGGGCGGGCCGTAGAGATCAACAACCCACAGGATGCCCAGCGCCTAGGCATCGAAACCATCTACCAGAACCTGGCCTTGGCCGACAATCTGGATGCGGTAGCCAATATCTTTTTGGGGCGCGAAAAACGCAGAGGATTTGCTCTGGACGAAGAGAGCATGGAACTCGAGGCCCGCCAGGTGCTAATGCGCCTGCGGGTGCAAATTCCTAGCCTGCGCCTACCGGTGGCCCAGATGTCGGGCGGGCAGCGTCAGACGGTAGCTATCGGTCGGGCTATCCAGTTCAAAGCGCGCATCCTGATTATGGACGAACCCACCGCCGCCTTAGGCCCAGAGGAAACCCGTAAAGTGGGGGAGCTAATCCGGGCCCTCAAAGCGGAAGGTGTGGGCATTTTCCTGATTAGCCACGACCTACACGATGTTTTCGACCTAGCCGACCGCATCACCGTTATGAAAAACGGGCGTGTGGTAGGCACAGTTTACGCCCACGAGGTCAGCCACGACGACGTCCTTGGGATGATTATTGGTGGGGTGATGCCCAAAAACGCTCGACCTGCCGAGGTTCCCCGAACTCCCTAAGGCCATATGCCAGAGGTAAATTTTGTTCCCCACCCAATACCCCCCATCGAGCAGCCCCGAGAGATTCCCCTTTTGCCCGCCGAACTCTTCCAACAACGCTATCTCCGGCTCGAGGCGGCTCGGGAAAAAGCCGGCTACGATGCCCTGATTATCTACGCCGATCGGGAACACGCTGCTAACTTGGGTTGGCTCACCGACTTCACCCCTCGGTTCGAGGAGGCTTTGTGGGTGCAGGTGGGAGGACAAACACCAACCTTACTGGTGGGCAATGAGTGCCTCCACTTAGCCCCTGCCCTCTGCAAGCTCGAGGCCCGCTACGCGCTGTATCAGGAGTTCAGCCTGCCAGGCCAGGATCGCAGCCAGAGCCCTGGCCTCGCCACGCTTCTGCGTCAAGCCGGTCTGGGTAGGGGTCTACAGGTCGGCCTGATTGGCTGGAAACCCATGCCAAACCTGGAGGTGCCGCACTGGATCGTCCAGGCCATAGAAGAGGTGACGGGCCAGGTACCCCAAAACGCCAACGCCCTGTTGATGAGCCCTGAGAACGGCCTGCGCCGCACTTTGGAACCAGAGCAAATTCGCTTTGCAGAGTATGCTTCTGCCCTTAGCAGCGAGGGTGTACGTCGTTGGGTTTTTGCCCTTAGGGAAGGTCAAAGCGAACTGGAGTCAGCGAAAAGCCTGGTTTCCTACGGCCTCGAACTCTCCTGCCATCCCATGGTCAACTTCGGCCCCCACATCCCCAGCGGTCTCAAGAGCCCGCGCAATCAGCGGGTCGAAGAGGGGTTCTACGCGCAAGTCGCCTTCGGTCTGGTAGGAGGCCTCACCTGCCGCGCAGGGTGGCTGGTACGCTCGAGCCACCCGAAGGATGCGGATGGCTACCTGGAGCTAGCCAGGAACTACCTGCAGGTAGTCTGGGCCTGGTACGCCACGCTAGGTATTGGGGTAGAGGCCGGCAAAGCATACCAGGCCGCGGCCACGGTCAAGGGGTCCGGATGGGACTTCGCCCTAAACCCAGGCCACCTGATTCACCTAGAAGAATGGCTGGAAAGCCCCTTCAAACCTGGGGCAACGCTTCCATTAGAAAGCGGGATGGCCATCCAGCAAGACATCATTCCCCTGCCGAAACATGGCCGGGCCGTGGTCAATATGGAGGACGGCTTGGTGCTAGCCGACCGAACCCTAAGGGCAAGACTCTGGCAGCTCGACCCTAGCCTAATGCAACGGGTGGAGCAGCGCCAACAGCTTATGGAAACCTTAGGATACCAGCTCAGCGAGGATGTGCTGCCCCTTTCCAACATCCAGGGGGTTTTCTTTCCCTTTCTGCTGGAACCTTCTTATGTAGCCTGCTTCAAATAGCCAACTAGAGGAGCACTTATGAACTACACCCCCCAACCCCAACACAAGTTCACCTTTGGCCTTTGGACCGTGGGCAACGTGGGCCGCGACCCCTTCGGCCTGCCCACCCGCCCCCCCCTCGAGCCCGACTACATCGTCTACAAGCTGGCCGAGATCGGGGCCTATGGGGTTAACCTGCACGACAACGACCTCATCCCCATCGACGCGACCGCTGCTGAGCGCAAGAAAATCCTGGCCCGCTTCACAAAGGCCCTGAAAGAGAGCGGCCTGGTGGTGCCCATGGCCACCACCAACCTCTTTTCCGACCCCATCTTCAAGGACGGGGCCTTCACCAACCCCAACACCAAAATCCGGGCCTACGCCCTGCAGAAAACCCTACGGGCCATGGACCTAGGGGCCGAGCTAGGGGCCAAAATCTATGTGCTGTGGGGTGGGCGCGAGGGAGCCGAGGTGGATGCCGGCATGAACACCCTCGACGCCTTGGCCTACTACCGCGAGGCCCTCAACTTCCTGGCCGAGTACAGCGAGTCCCAGGGGTATGGCTACCGCTTTGCCCTCGAGCCCAAGCCCAACGAGCCCCGGGGCGATATCTACCTACCGGTGGTGGGCGCGGCTTTGGGCTTCATCGCCACCCTGGACAAACCCCACCTCTTCGGCCTTAACCCCGAGTTCGCCCACGAGACCATGGCCGGGCTCAACTTCGTGCACGCGGTGGCCCAGGCCATCGACGCGGGCAAGCTCTTCCACATCGATCTCAACGACCAAAAGATGAGCCGCTTCGACCAGGATCTGCGCTTTGGTGCCGAGAACCTCAAGGCGGCTTTCTTCCTGGTCAAGCTTTTAGAGGACTCCGGCTACGACGGGCCCCGCCACTTCGACGCCCACGCCCTGCGCACCGAGGACGAGGCGGGCGTGTGGGAATTTGCCAAGGGCTGCATGCGCACCTACCTAATCCTCAAGGAGAAAGCCCGGCAGTTCAACCAGGACCCAGAAATCCAGGCCCTGATCCGGGCCTACAAGGTGGAGGACAAGGCCCTCTCGGCCCTCACCCGGAAGTTCAGCCCGCAAAACGCGGCGGCCCTCAAGGCCAGAAAGTTCGAGCGGGCCGCTTTGGCCCAGCGGGGGGCCGGGCTAGAGCGCCTCGACCAGCTCACGGTAGAGCTCCTGCTGGGGGTGCGCTAGGGATGGGCGAGGTTGCCATCGGTATCGACCTGGGCACCAGCGGGCTAAAGGCCCTGGCCCTCACCCCCCAGGGCCAGCGGGTGGCCGAGGCCAGCGCCAGCTATCCTCTGCTCACCCCAAAACCCGGCTGGACCGAACAAAACCCCAGCGACTGGCTCGAGGCTGCCCGCCAGGCCCTAAGCCAGCTAGCCCAACAGCTACAGCAGCAGGGCCTCAGGCCGGTCTCCCTTGGCCTATCGGGCCAGATGCACGGGGCGGTTTTCCTCGATGCCAAAGGCCAGGTGGTACGCCCGGCTCCCCTCTGGAACGACCAGCGCACCACCCAGGCCTGCGCCGAGATCGAGGCCAGGGTGCCCCGGGCCGAACTCATCCAGCGCACCGGGAACCCCGCCGTCACCGGTTTTCAGCTGCCCAAGCTCATCTGGCTGCGCCAAGCCGAGCCCGCGTCCTTTGCCCGCACCGCCCAGGTGCTCTTGCCCAAGGACTATCTGGCCTATGCCCTGACCGGCCAGATGGCCACCGAGCCTTCCGACGCCTCGGGCGTGGGGGCTTTGCACCTTGCCTCCCAGCGCTGGGATAGCGATCTCTTAGCGGCTTTGGACCTCAAGCCCAGCCTGTTTCCCCCTATCCTCCCCTCCCACGGGGTGGTGGGCCACCTGCGGGCCGACTGGGCCCAGGCCACCGGCCTGCCTTTGGGCCTGCCGGTGGTGGCTGGCGCGGGCGATAACGCCGGGGCGGCCATCGGGCTGGGGCTCTCGAGCCAGCGGCCCGGCCTGGGTAGCGTCAGCCTGGGCACCAGCGGGGTCATCTTCCTGCCCGCCCTGGCCCCCATCCCAGACCCCCAGGGCCGTGTTCACCTGTTTTGCCATGCCGATGGGGGCTACCACTACCTGGGCGTGACCCTGGCTGCTGCCGGCAGCCTGCAATGGTACCGCGACCGGCTAGCCCCTGGGGTGAGCTTTGACGTGCTCTTAGCGGAAGCCCAGGCCGTTCCCCCGGGCAGCGAAGGGGTGGTCTTCATGCCCTACCTGGCCGGAGAGCGCAGCCCCTACCTCGACCCCGCGTTGCGCGGGGCCTGGCTTGGGCTGAGCCTGGCCCACGGACGCGGCCACCTCACCCGGGCCTTGCTCGAGGGGGTGGCCCTCAGCCTGCGGGAGGTACTGGAGGTGATGCGGCCCTTGGCCCCCATCGAGCGGCTTCTGGCCATTGGGGGTGGGGCCCGCTCGGACTTCTGGCTCTCGATTCTGGGTAGTGTGCTGGCCCTGCCCCTGGCCCGCACCCCCATCGAGGAAGGCCCCGCCCGGGGAGCGGCCATTCTGGGCCTGGTGGGGGCGGGGGTCTACCCCAGCCTGGCCGATGCCCTGGAGGCTACCGCCCCGCCCAGCCTCGAGGTTGAGCTCGAGGCAGTGAACACCCGACCTTTGCAAGAACGCTTCCAGCGCGGCTTGTATGCTGTGCGGGCCTTTAAAGAAAGCCCCTAGCCCCTCAGCCAGGCTTCAAGCCAGGCCCTAGAATAGGCCCAATGGAGCGTTCCGTGCAAAACACCAACCGCAACACCTTACTGCTGGCCCTGGCCTGGCTGGTGGCGCTGGTGGCCACCCTGGGCAGCCTCTACTACTCCGAGGTGCGCAACTTCATCCCCTGCACCCTGTGCTGGTACCAGCGCATCGCCATGTATCCCTTGGTCTTTCTTTTAGGCATCGCCACCTGGCGCGGCGATGCCGGCATCCGGCCCTATGCCCTGACCCTATCCCTCCTGGGCCTCTTCTGGAGCAGCTACCACCTGCTGGAGCTGTGGGTGCCGGGTCTGGCCCCCAACGTGTGCAAAGGCCCCATCCCCTGTAACGTGGAGTACATTCCCAGCTTTCCTATTCCCTTGCAAGCGGGTATCGCCTTTTTGCTCATCTCGCTGGCGCTTTGGCTGGTGCGTCCGGCCCGCTAGGCTCAGTACCCGTCCTGCACCACGTTCTTTAGGGGCTCTTTCCGCAGGTAGCGGGCCACCTGCTCCCGCACCAGGCGGAAGCCCCGCTCGAATAGCTTATGGGTCGAGCCAGCCATATGGGGGGTGAGGAAAACCCCTGGCAGCGACCACAGGGGGTGTCCTTCGGGCAAGGGCTCAGGGTCGGTGACATCGGTGACCAGGCAGAGCCGCTGGGCCCGAATCGCCTCGACCAGGGCCTCCTGGTCTACGGTCTTGCCCCGGCCTGCGTTTACAAAAAGCGCTCCCGGCTTCATCTGGGCCAGGTGTTCGGCCCCTATCAGGCGGTGGGTCTGGGGGGTGTAGGGCAGCAGGTTGATCACGATATCGGCCTGGGGCAGCAGGTGGAGGAGATCGGCGATGGGGTGTACCCCTTCGCGGGCGGTGCGGGCCACCCGGATAAAGGCCACCCCGAAGGGGGCCAGGCGCTGCTCGGTGGCCCGGGCAATCGAACCATAGCCCACAAACAGCACGGTGGAACCCTCGAGGTCGTCCACCCAGCGGTAGGCCCAGCGCCCTTCCCGCTGGGCATCGCGAAACTCGGGAAAGCGCTTGATAGCGCCCAGCACCGCCCCCACAATCCACTCCGAAACCGGAACATCGTGCACCCCGGCGGCATCGCAAAGCACCAGGCCAGGGGGCAGGTGAGGCAGAATCCAGTCCACCCCTGCGGTGAGGGTCTGCACCACCTTGAGGTGTTTGAGTCTGGGCAGCTCGGCAAAAAAGCGCCGGGCCCCGCTGCCGTAGGGGGCTACTGCGAACTCGGCCTCTAGGGCCTGAGCCGACAAAGGGGCCTCCCGGGGCAGAAAGGCCACCTCCACCCCCTCGGGGAAGCCCTCCAGCAAACGCGGCTCGATGGACTCCGGAACCAGCAGAATCATCGAACCTAACTATACCTGCCCTTGTGTACAATCGGCCTAGCCGTGCCTGAAGCCCCCGACATTCAAACGCGCAAACGCAAGCACCTGGAAGTCTGTCTGCACGAAGCGGTGGAGTATACCCGGCTGAGCACCGGCCTCGAGCGCTACCGCCTGCGCTACCGGGCCCTGCCCGAGATAGCCTTGCACGACGTCGACCTCACCACGCCCTTCCTGGGCAAAACCCTCAAAGCCCCCTTCCTGATCGGGGCCATGACCGGGGGCGAGGCCCACGGGGCCCGCATCAACCGAACCCTGGCCCAGGCTGCCGAGCAACTGGGGGTGGGCTTTATGCTGGGCAGCCAGCGGGTCATGCTGGAGCGCCCCCAGGCCCGCGCCAGCTTCCAGGTGCGCGAGGTAGCCCCCAGCATCCTCTTGGTGGGCAACCTGGGCCTGGTGCAACTCAACAAAGGCTACGGCCCAGCCCACCTTCAAAGAGCGGTGGAGGAGGTGGGGGCCGATGCCCTGGCCCTGCACCTCAACCCCCTGCAAGAAGCCCTTCAGGCCGGAGGGGATACCGAGTTTGCCGGTTTGCTGGAGCGGCTGGCCGAAGTCTTGCCCCAGGTGCCCTTTCCGGTCATCCTCAAGGAGGTGGGCCACGGCATCGGGCGCGAGGTAGCCGAAAAGCTGGCCCCCCTGCCGCTGGCTGCCTTGGATGTGGCCGGCGCGGGGGGGACTAGCTGGGCCAAGGTGGAGGAATGGGTGCATCACGGGCGTATCCTGCACCCCGAGCTGGTGGAGATCGGCATCCCCACCGCCCAGGCCCTGGTGGAGTGCCGAAGCGTTTTGCCGGACAAGCCCCTGATTGCCTCGGGGGGCATCCGTACGGGCACCGACGCGGCCAAGGCCCTGGCCCTGGGGGCCCAGGTGGTAGCGGTGGCTCGTCCGCTGCTAGAGCCGGCCCTGGCTGGGCCTGAGGCAGTGGTGCGCTGGATTGAGGATTTCCTCCACGAGCTAACGGTGGCCCTCTTCGCCATTGGGGCCCGCACCCCCAAAGAAGCCCTGGGGCGGGTCGAACGGTCTTGAGTATCCCAGGACAGAAAAACAGGGCTTTGGAATCCTCCAAAGCCCTGCGCTCTTGGTTGCGGGGATAGGATTTGAACCTATGACCTTCGGGTTATGAGCCCGACGAGCTACCAGACTGCTCCACCCCGCGACGCTGGCTGCCAGCGACAGCTTTTATATAGTAGCGAGAATACGTTTTTTGGTCAAGATACTGTAATCGGTCAACACATGTGAGACTGGGGAACCGACTCCTCCTGCATCTTAGCTAAATACTCCAAGGGAGCAAGACCCCCCAGGGCCATGT
>NZ_AUHY01000005.1 GCF_000423425.1 Meiothermus rufus DSM 22234
CCTGCTTTGGCCTCGGCCAGCCTCTGTGCTTGTCTAGCGCCTTGCCATATCTCTCGGCCAACGGTGGTAAACTGCACCTGGGGAACCTCCTTTCTTGGTTGGTTCCCCTCTTTTTATCCCAGCTTAGAGTCTCACATGTGTTTGTCCGGGTTCATCCGCTCATGGGGCTGTGCCATAAAAAGCCGCCCCGGTTCGGGGCGGCTGCTGAGGCGGTTCAGTTTAGCGCGGCTGGGGGTAGCCGTCGCGCTCGAGCACCACCTGGGCAATGCGGCGGCGCAGGGCTACCAGGTCGAGGGGGTCGTGCTTGGTCAGGCGGCGGGCCGCCGAGGCCAGCACCCGCATATCATCCCCCTCGGCCAGCCGCGGCAGGATGGAAAGGGCAGCAGCCTGGGCCCGGTCGAGGGCCTGGTAGAGGTAAAGCTGGGCCATCTCGGCGTACACCTGATCCGACAAGCGGCGCGCGCGCAGCAGGGCGCTTTCTGCTGCATAAACATCGATCAGGATATCGGCAGCTACTGCCAGCACCTCCTGCTCCTCCTCCACCTTCTTGCCGTATTTGAGCGCGGCCAGGCCCATCACTGCTAGCGCCAGTTTCTTGAGGCCCTCGAGCTGGGCCAGCTCTTTGTCCTCCGGCTCCTCGAAGCTGGGTTCCAAAAGCTCCTTTTGCAGCTTCATGGCCGCATCAAACAGCGGCAGTTCACCCTTGGTCGCCCGTCGCAAGAGCATGCCTGGGATGAGCAGGCGGTTGATCTCGTTGGTGCCCTCGAAGATGCGGTTGATGCGGCTGTCGCGGTATGCCCGCTCGATCTCATACTCGGCGGAGTAGCCGTAGCCGCCGTGAATCTGCACCCCTTCGTCAACCACGTAGTCCAGGATTTCCGAACCTAGCACCTTGATGATGCTAGCCTCCACCGCATACTCCTCGATGCCAGCTAGCACCGCCTCGGCGGCATTGGCTTTGTCCAGGTGGGTCAGGGCCTGGTCAATCAGGCCCATGGTGCGGTAGACCGCGCTCTCCCCCGCGAAGATGCGGCTGGCCATCTCAGCCAGCTTGTGCTGGATCAGACCAAAGTTGGCGATGGGCTGGCCAAAGGCCACCCGTTCCTTGGCGTACTTGGCCGAGAGGGCCAAGGCCCCCTTAGCTCCCCCAATAGCCCCGGCACCCAGCTTGTAGCGGCCCACGTTGAGCACGTTGAAGGCGATTTTGTGCCCCTTGCCCAGCTCGCCCAGCACGTTTTCCTTAGGTACCTTTACGTCTTCCAGGAAGACCTGCCGGGTGCTGGAGGCCTTGATGCCCATCTTCTTCTCCTCGCCGCCAAAGCGCAGGCCGGGGGTGTCCCGCTCGACCAAGAAGGCCGTTAGGCCCTCGGGGGTCTTGGCAAACACGGTGAAGAGGTGGGCAAAGCCTGCGTTGCTGATCCACATCTTGGTGCCGTTGAGGATGTAGTGGGTGCCGTCGGGGGAAAGCTCGGCCCGGGTCTTGGCCCCCATGGCATCCGAGCCGGACTGGGGCTCGGTAAGGCAGTAGGCCGCGATCAGCTCGCCGGAGACCAGCTTGGCTAGGTATTTGTCCTTTTGTTCTTTAGTCCCCCAGTAGACCAAGGGCAGCAGGCCGATGGAGGTCTGCACCCCATAGGTCACGCTGAAGCCGCCGGTGCCGGCCAGGGCCTCGGCGATGACCGTAGAGACGGTCTTGGGTAAGTCCAGACCGCCGTATTCCTCGCTGACCTCTACCCCTAAGAGGCCCAGTTCGCCACACTTGCGCAGCAGGGGAATGTTGTGCTCGAGGGCGCCATGCTCCATGGCCTCGGCCACCGGGCGGTACTCCTTCTCCACGAACTGCCGCACGGTCTCCTGGATCATGCGGGTGGTCTCGTCGAAGTCCTCTGGGGTACACACCGATTCGGGACGCTCCAGGAGCCAGCCGCCGCCTTTGGTGGAGAGCTTCTTATCTGCAATCATGGGGCACCTCACTTGCCTGAAAACTTGTACCGAGTATAAAGTTTAGCCGAGGCGCCAGCCAGCGTCAACCGGGTGCGCCACAGTGGGGCGGTACTGCGCGGAAACGCCCAGACTTGGGGGATTGCCGAATACCTAACTTGATTTTTTAGAGCGCTATGATTATTATTGCACAAGAGGTATCGCTATGCACGAAGCAATGGAAGGCGTCACCGGACTCCATCACGTTACCGCGATGGCCACCCAGGCCCAGCGCAACCTAGACTTTTACGCCGGGGTGTTGGGGATGCGGCTGGTGAAGAAGAGCGTCAACCAGGACGACCCCAGCACCTACCACCTCTTCTACGCCGATGCCGAGGGGCGGCCCGGCACCGACCTCACCTTCTTCCCCTGGGAGAACCTGGCCGCCCCGCGCAAGGGCACCGGCCTGGCGGTGGAGGTGCAGCTCGCCGTACCCGAGGGCAGCCTGGCCTATTGGGGCGGGCGCCTGGGGCGCTACGGGGTCAGGCTGGGCGAGGTAGAGGTGCGCTTCGGGGAACGGGCCCTGCCCTTCCAGGACCCCGACGGCCTCGAGCTGGCCCTGGTGGAAACCGGCCCCCGCCCCTTCACCCCTTGGGAGAAAAGCCCCATCCCCGAGGACAAGCAGATCATGGGCCTGCACGGCGCACGGCTGTGGGAGCGTGAACTCTACCCCACTGCGCAGTTTTTGAGCCAGGCTTTGGGTTTCGTGAGCGCAGGGCAAGAAAAGGGTTGGCACCGCTTTGTGGTCAAGGGGGGCGGATCGGGACGTTTCCTCGAGATCAAAGAGTTGCCCAACCTGCCCCCAGGCCGCTGGGGCCGGGGCAGCATCCACCACCTGGCCTGGCGGGTGGAAGACACCCCCCACCAGCTAGCGGTGCGTCGTCGCATTGAGGAAAGCGGGGTGCGGGCCACGCCGCAGATCGACCGCTTCTGGTTCAAGTCGGTCTACTTCAACGAGCCGGGCGGCGCCCTCTTCGAGCTGGCCACCGACGGCCCCGGCTTCGCCGTGGACGAAGACCCCGCCCACCTGGGCGAGAAGCTGGTGCTGCCGCCGTGGCTCGAGGCCCAGCGCTCGCGCATCGAGGCCGTACTGCCCGAGCTGCGCCTGCCCGAAGTCGAGGTGCGGCCATGAGCGCCGAGCTGGGCTTTGTCCACCGCTTCGAGCCGGGGAGCTCGGCGGCCACGCTGCTCCTGCTGCACGGCACCGGGGGCAACGAGCACGATCTGATCGGGCTGGCCCACGCGCTCGCCCCCACCGCCCGGCTACTCTCGCCCAGGGGGAGGGTGCTCGAGAACGGCGCTCCCCGCTTCTTCCGGCGGCTGGCCCCAGGCGTATTCGACCAGGCCGACCTCGAGGCCCAGGCCGCCGACCTCGCGCGCTTCGTGCAGGAGGCCGCCGAGCATTATGGCTTCGACGCGGGCCGGGTGTACGCCCTGGGCTACTCCAATGGGGCCAACATGGCCGCTGCGCTGATGCTGATCTATCCCAAGACCCTGGCTGGGGGCGTGTTGCTACGCCCAATGCTTCCCTTAAAGCCCCCTACCCTCCCAGACCTCCGGGGCAAGGCCCTCTTCCTGGCCGCAGGCCGCCATGACCCTTGGGTTCCCGTAGGGCAGGTCGAGGCCCTGGCCGACTACCTCGAGCGGGCCGGGGCCCAGGTTGAGCTGCGCTGGCAGGAAGCCGGTCACGAACTTTACCCGGAGGAACTCGCGGCGGCCCAAGCCTGGCTGGCCCGGCACACCCCTTTGCTCAGGGAGACTGGGTCAGGGTAAAGCGCCGGTCTTCCTCGGCGAGAAGCTGGTTTCCCTCCCATAGCTGCCAGGCCAGCCGGTAGGTACCGGGGGCCACCAGGGGCATCTCGAAGCGGTAGAGCACCTCGAGCCAGGTGGTATAGCGCAACACCTCGAGGCCCCCCTCGAGACGCTCGAAGGGGCCGCAGCGCAGGCGGTAGCGGGCCTTCTCCAGGTACACGGCAAAGCCGGGGGGAAGCTCGAGGGGTACCAGGCGCACCTCGGCAGCGGGCCGCTCATCTGCGCTTGCAAAGCGGCAGCTAAACACCGGGTCGGGAAAGGGCGGGGTGGGCCTGGCGGGCAGACCGAACTCGAGGGTGATGAAAAAGCCCAGCCTCCCCCCCGCCCCCCGGGCCACCGCCGTCCCGCGCTGTTCCAGGTAGCGCCGCTGCCCATACAGGGGGGCCCCCGCCGGGCTGGTGAAGACGGGAAAATCGTCCAGGTCGTAGGGGTGGTAGGGGACGCTGCCCAGGTAGGTAGGGGCACAAGCCCCTGCAACCAGGGCCAGCAGGCCTAGCCACCATCTGCCCACGCCCCTAGTTTAGCCAGCCCGGCCCTAAGAGGGGTGAGGCTAGGCCCTGGGGTAGACCTCGAAAATCCCCGCCGCCCCCATGCCGCCGCCGATGCACATGGTCACCATGCCCAGCCCGCCTCCGCGCTGGCCTAGCTCGTGCACCAGCTGGGTGGTGAGCTTGGCCCCGGTGGCCCCCAAGGGGTGCCCCAGGGCAATGGCCCCACCGTTGACGTTGACCTTATCGGGGTTCATGCCCAGCTCGCCCATTACCGCCAGCACCTGGGCGGCAAAGGCCTCGTTGAACTCGATGAGCTTAAGGTCGTCGAGGCCAATCCCGGCCTTGGCCAGGGCCTTGGGCACGGCCTTGATGGGCCCTACGCCCATGATGTCGGGGTCTACCCCACCGGTGGCAAAGGTGACAAACCGGGCTAGGGGTTTGAGGCCTAGGGCCTGGGCCTTCTCGGCGCTCATCACCAAGAGGGCCGCGGCCCCATCGGAGTAGGGCGAGGCGTTGCCCGCGGTCACGGTGCCCCCCTCCTTGAAAGCAGGGCGCAGCTTGGCTAGGCGCTCGAGGCTGGTGTCGGCCCGGGGCAGCTCGTCCTTGCGGAAAAGCCACTCCTCCACGCTTTTCTTACTGCCCTTCCAGCTCACTTTCTTCACCGGAATCGGCACAATCTGGCCGTCGAAGGCCCCCCGGGCCTGGGCCTCCAAGGCCTTCTGGTGGCTGCGCAAAGCCCAGGCGTCCTGGTCTTCCCGGCTCACCCCCCAGCGCTGGGCCACCCGCTCAGCGGTGAAACCCATCCCGATGTAGGCCTCGGTCAGCTCGGGGTGCAGCTCGGTGTGGTAACCCGACATAGGCACCCGGCTCATCATCTCTACCCCACCGGCCAGCACCACCTCATTCATGCCCGAGAGGATGGCTTGCGCGGCGTAGGCTACGCTCTGCAGCCCCGAGGAGCAGAAGCGGTTGATGGTGGCCGCCGTCACCTCCACCGGGAAGCCCGCTCGGAGCATGGCCAGACGGGCAATGTTCAGGCCCTGGCTGGCCTCGGGCATGGCACAGCCCCACTGGATGTCCTCGATCAGGGCCGGGTCTACCCCAGCCTGCTCCACCGCCGCCCGCATCACCGCCGCCGACAGATCGATGGGGTGCACCGTGGCCAGGGCCCCGTCGCTCTTGCCCCGGGCCACCGCGCTACGCACCGCACTCACGATTACCGCTTCTCTCATCGCCACTCCTTCAAGCAGATTTCTTGCGTATGTAGAGGGTTTTCTCGCAGAAAGCGTGCACCTGCCCCTGGCGGTCGACCAGCTCCACCGGATACACCCGCTCCAGCGAGGGCTGGGTTTCGGCCAGGCGGCGCACATAGACCAGTTCTTCTTCACGCAGCACAAACCGCGCGTACAGGGTCTGGCGCCCTGGACGTTTGAACTGGATGCAGGCTGCCTTGTCCCAGACCACGTAGCCCGGCCCCAGGTTTTTGATCAGCATGAGCATGTAGATGGGGTCGAGGGCCGCGTACATGCTGCCGCCGAAAAGGGTGCCCACATAGTTGCGGGTACGCCAGGACAGCGGCAAAGCCAGGTGAACCTCGCGCCAGTCGGGGGCAATGTAGGTGAGTACGCCCCCGGTGCCAAAGTAAACCGGGGTGAGGTTCATGGCGTAGCGGAAAAGCCGGGTCTGCCAGGACTCGGGCTTGGGCCGGGGGAAAACCGCCTGCATCCAGGCCTCCTTAGTTGCGCAGGGGCTTGCCAGTCTTGAGGGTATGGGCGATGCGCTCCTGGGTTTTGCGGGTACCCAGAAGCTTGAGGAAGCCCTCACGCTCGAGGTCTAGGATGTCCTGCTCGCTCACCTCCCGCACCGGCCCATCGCCCCCACACAGTACGTAGGCCACCTGGTTGCCGATGAAGACATCGTGCTCGCTGGCCTGGCCGGCCTCCTGGAACTGCCACAGCGCATAGCGCAGGTTACCCAGGCCACTGGCCCCCAAGGCCCGCACCCGCAGGGGGGGCTGGGGCACGAAGTCGGGGGCCATGAAGAGCACCCGCCGCTTGGCATCGGCAATCAGCCGGTCGCGGTTCATGCTGATCCCATCGGAAGGGCGCAGAAAGCCCATGTTGCGGGCCTCGAGGGCGCTGGTCGAGGTCTGGGCCAGCATGATGAGCTGGAAGGCCCGCTTGACCCCCTCGAAGAGGTCGATCTCGCTGCCGTAGGCCGAGAGCTCCTGGGTAAAGCGGAAGAGCATCTCCTTAGTACCCCCACCCCCCGGCAGCAGGCCCACCCCCACCTCCACCAGGCCCATGTAGAGCTCGGCGTGGGCCTGGATGGCGCTGGCGTGCAGGCTGAACTCGGCCCCTCCGCCCAGGGTAAGGCCAAAGGGGGCCGCCACCACCGGGAAGGGGGCCCGGCGCAGGCGCATGGAGGTCTGCTGGAAGCGGCGGGTGGCTAGCTCGAGGTCGTCCCAGGCCCCCTCCTGGGCCGCCATCAGCACCAAAGCCAGGTTGGCCCCCGCACTGAAGGTACGGGGGTCTTCCCCCCCCATCACCAATCCCGCGTAGCCCTGGGCCTCCACCCAGTCCAAAGCCTTGTGCAACCCCGAGATAGAACCCTCGCCCCAGGTGCCCATCTTGGCCCGGTTCTCGAAGAGGGCCACCCCGTCGCCCAGGTCTATGAGGGCATACTCCTTACCCTCGAGCAGGGTCCGGCCTGCGGCCTTGAGGGGGGCCAGCCGGATCACCCCTTCCTCGGCGGGGATGGGGTGGTACTGCCCGTCGAAGCCCAGGTAGTGCCCGTTTTTGTAGAAGCTGCCCTGGGCTTTCTGCAAGAGCTCAGGCTCGGGCAGGCCCAGCTCGGCAAAGCCCTGGCGCAGGTAGTCCAGGCCCACCGCGTCCATGTTCTTGAAGGGCCCCTGCTCCCAGGCAAAACCCCACTCCAACGCCCGATCCACCGAGACGATGTCGTAGGCGATCTCCTGGGCTTTTTCCAGGGCGTAGTGGGCCGTGGTGAGGAAGAGCTTCTTAGCAAAGGCCCCATACTTGCCGGGCAGCTCGCCCACCTTGCGCAAGCGCTCGCCCAGCGGCAGCTCCTTGATGGCAGCGATCTCGTCCAGGCGCAGCTTCTGCTGGGGCTTGTACTCGCCCGTGGTGTAGTCGTAGGTCAGGATTTCCTTGCCCACCTTCTTGTAAAAGCCGGCCCCGGTCTTCTCCCCCAGGTGGCCCTGGGCGATAAGCCCTTCGACCCACTCGGGCATGGCGAAGTTCTCGCCGGTGGTGTGGGATAGCTCGGTGGAGACCAGCTTGAGCACATCCAGGCCGGAGATGTCGCCGGTGCGGAAGGTGGCCGACTTGGGCCGGCCCACCAGGGGGCCGGTGAGGGCATCGACCTCGTCGATGCTGAGGCCCTCCTCCATCATCAGCCGCATGGCCTGGCTCATACCGTAGACCCCCAGCCGGTTGGCGATGAAGCCTGGGGCGTCCTTGCAAAGCACCGTGCCCTTACCCAGGATGCGCTCGGCAAACTGCTGCATGGTTTGCAGCACCGTCGGGTCGGTGTCTGGGGTGGGAATTAGCTCCAGCAGGTGCAAGTAGCGCACCGGAGCGAAGAAGTGGGTCCCCAGAAAACGCCGGCGGAAGGCCTCGCCCCGGCCCTCGAGCAGGGTTTTCATGGGAATCCCCGAGGTGTTGGAGCTCACGATGGCCCCGGTACCCAAAGCCTCGAGGCGGGCGAAGAGGGCCTGCTTGGGCTCCACCTTCTCCACGATGACCTCAACGATCCAGTCGCAGTCTTTGAGCTTCTCCAGCTCCTCGGTGGTGCCTAGCTCGATCAGGCTGGCCCGGCCTTTGTCCATGAAGGACGCGGGCTTGCTTTCTAGCTGGCGCTTCAGGCCCTTACGCACCACCTCGAGCCGATCCTCCTGGCCGGGCAGGTCGAGCATCACCACCGGCACCCCCGCCGAAGCGCACAGTGCCGCGATGGCGCCCCCCATGGTTCCCGAACCCACTACACCTACCTTCTTGATTCGCATGCTGCCTCCAGAAGTTTTTGTTGAGGTATTTTTATACCGAGTCAAAGTTTATAACAAGACCCCAGCGCCGTCTAGCCAGAGAGCCCTTCTTAAAGCAGGGGCTCGAGGGCCTTTACTCGGCGGTATCGGCCTGGAGCCAAAAACTCCAGCAGACCCAGGTCCCGTAGCCCTTGCAGCTGCTGGCGAATCTTGTCTTTGGGGTGCCGGTTGTTGGGATAGGCTTGAGCAGCCAGGGGTAACAACTGTTGGTAGGCCTGCGCCAGGGTAAACTCCTCCGGCAGGCGGGCTACCCCCTGGATGGTAAGGCGCAACCAGCCAGCAAAAGCTACCTGCAACGCCTCTATGGGCACTTCCACAGGCACCCGCACACGAGGAAGACGCCGTTCCGCTGCCCACTGCGCATAACGCCTTAGCTGTTGGGTGCTCCAGGGGTAGGGCTGGGCTCCCTCCAGAGTTTGGAGGATCTGCTGAGCAATAGAGCTGTCCTGGGCAGCCAGACCGACCTCGAGGTTGGAGCGCCAGCCGCTATGGGTGGGGTTAGCCGAGGTCACCAGAACCTCTTCTTCGTCTATCAGGTAAATCTTGGCGTGGAGGTGGGGAATGCTCTGTATTTGCACGCGGCTTTCAGCCAGTTCACAGATGGCTCCAATATCGGTGGATCCACTCAACACCTCGCTTAGCCTGAGGCTGGTGACCACGCGGGCCTGAACCTTTTTATGTCGCAGGCGCAATAGTGTCCCTAGCACCTTGCCCACATAGGGTGCTGCGACCACCACCGATTTTTGCGCCCGCTCTACACGACTGCGAAACCATTCTTCCGTGCTTTGCGGCGAGGTGACCAGGGTCATTGCCCTACCAACTATACCCCACTCAGCCAACGTCCCTAAGCCAGTCGGCCACCCGCTTCGACCAGTCCTCGAGGCCCTCGTACACCGCCCAGATTTCCTCCAGGCCGCACAAACGGCCCTCGAGCTTATCCCGCTCCACCACCGCGGGCTCTTCCTCGGCCTCCACCACAAAGACCACCCCGGCGTGCACCCGGCTCACCGGGGTATCGTCCAGCACAATCAGCCCTACCGCCCGCGCGGTGTAGCGCTGCAGGCCCACCTCTTCGTATAGCTCGCGCCCAAGGGCGGTCTCTACCGGGTTTTCCCCCGCATCCTCTGGGTTGATGTGCCCCCCCACGCCCAGGGTGAAGCGGTCGAAGAGCCGGGCCTCACCCCCGGCCCGCTTGCGCCGCATCAGGAGGTACTGCCCGGCGTAGCGCACCAGGGCGTAGGGGATGACCTGACGGTAGGCAGGGTTCTCTTCGGCCTCAAGGCGGGGCAGAAAAAAGCCTTCGCGCTCGAGGTAGCGAAGAAACGGGGCCTCCAGCGGGAGTAGCCGGTCTTGCGCTTTGGGAAAGGCCCTGGCCGGAAGAACGTACACCTGTTCCACAGCCTGAAGAATACCAGCTACAAAAAGCGAGCAAAGACCCGCCCTATGGGCCGACGATCTAGCTCGAGGTAGTCGTGCACCAGCAGGTTGCGAAACCCAATCATCCTGTACCATCGCTCGGCCAGAGCCTCATCTACAAGGCCCGCCGCAGGTCGCGGGCTCGCGCAAAGGTGCCCCAGCGTTGATCGGCAACCGGATGCACCCCTAGGTTAGCACGGCCTCCTGCCCATCCAGCCAGACCCGCACCACCCGGGCCTCGCCGTGCAGGGTGAAGAGGGCCCCCAGAAGCTCTTCCACCGAGGCGGCGTGGCGGAAGTGCACCTCGAGGCTGCTCCCCGGCTGGGGCTCGAGGTAGACCAGATCGGCCTGTTTGCCCGGGCTCAGGTCGCCAATCTGGCCCTCCAGGCCCAACGCCTCGGCCCCGGCCCGGGTGGCCAGGTAGAGCAGATGGGCCGGCCCCAAAGCCACCCCATCGGGCCGCAGGCGCTGGGCGATATAGGCCATGAAGCCCTCCTTGATCAGGCTGAAACCGGTGCCGCCGCCCACGTCCGAGCCCAGGGCGAAGCGCACCCCGTGGTGCAGGTGCTTTTGCATGGGGAAAAGGCCGCTACCGATGAAGGCGTTGGAGCTGGGGCAGTGGGCCACTGCGGCGCGGGCCTCGGCCAGGCGCAAAAGCTCGGGCTCGGTGGGGTGAACGTTGTGGGCCAACACCGAGCGCTGGCCCACCAGGCCGAAGCGGTCGTAGGTGTGGAGGTAGTGGGCACTCCAGGGAAAAAGCTCGGCCACGGTGCGAATCTCCTGGGTGTTTTCGTTGAGGTGAGAGGTGAAGTAGAGGTCGGGGTGTTCGTAGAGTAAGCTCTGGCAGACCTCGAGCAAAGCCTCGGAGGCCGAGAGGGCGAAGCGCGGGGTGAGGGCGTAGCGTAGCTTGCCCCGCCCATGAAAGCGCTGGATGAGCATCTTCTGCTCGGCATAGCTTCGCTCTGGGGTGGTGTGCAGCTCGGGCCTGAGCAGCCGATCCGAGCAGACCTGCCCGGCGATGATCCGCAAGCCCACCTCCTCCGCCGCTCCGAACAGGTTGGCCGTGGCCCCCTGGAAATGCGAGCCAAAGACCAGCGCGGTGGTGGTACCGTTGCGCAGCAAGAGCCGCACGAACTCCCGGGCCAGCTCGCGGGCCAGCTTGTTGTCGGAAAGGCGGGCTTCCTGAGGCAGGGTGCGCTGTTCCAGCCAGTCCAGCAGGGTATAGCCCATGGCCCCCATCACCCGGGTCTGGGGGTAGTGCACGTGGGTGTCCACCAGGCCCGGCAGCAATAGACCCGCCCGGCAGTCCTCGAGGGGGGCCTGGGGATAGGCCCGACGCACCTGAGGGTAGGGCCCCAGGGCGACAATCCTGCCCCCCTCGAGGGCAATAGCCCCATCGGCATAGGCTTCCAGGGCTTTTTCCTCACGGAAGGGGTTTTGTGGCGTGTGCACTACTAGGCCGCGCAGAAGCAGGGTCATGGCAGGATTCTACCGGCCTACTCCACCGCCAGCGGCACCAGCCGGCCCTGGCGCACGTCCACCAGGCCAAAGTCGGTCAGACGCAGCTCGGGAATCACCGCCAGGCCCAAAAAGGAGAGCACCATATAGGGGTCGGGAAGACTCACCCCCAGATGGCGGGCCGCGGCCTCGAGGGCCTCCATCTTCTGGTGCACCTCCTCCAGAGGCTCGTCGGTGATGAGGCCCGCGATAGGCAGGGCCAGCTCGGCTAGGATTTCCCCATCGCAGACGGCGATCATCCCCCCACCTAAAGCCTCTAGGCGCCGGGCCGCTAGCAGGATGTCGGCGTCCGAGACCCCCACCGCCATCAGGTTGTGGTGGTCGTGGCCCACCGTGCAGGCCAGGGCCCCTTTTTGCAGGCCAAAGGCGGTCACCAGGCCTTTGCCCACCCGGCCCTGCTGGCCATAGCGCTCGAGGCAGACCAGCTTGGCCAGGTCGCGCCCGGGGTCGGCCACGATGGCCCCATCCCGCAGCGTGGGATAAAGGCGCTCCTCGGCGGTGAGCACCTGGTGGGGAATGGCCCGGATCACCCGCACCAAGCCGGCCACAGCCGGAATGCGCAGGTCCTCCAGGCTAAGCTCGGGCAGCCGCACCGTGCGGGAGACCGCCGCTGAGGCCGGGGTTCGGGGCAGCTTTAGCAAAAGCCGCCCCCCCTCGGCCACCCGGCGCCCCCGCTGGTAGACCAGGGCCGCGGTAAAGCGCTCCAGGTCGTCCAGAACCACCAGATCGGCCTGGAAACCGGGGGCCACCGCCCCCCGGCGGGGCAGGCGGTAGTGGCGGGCCACGTTCCAGCTTCCGGCCCGGATGGCGTACAGGGGGTCGGCCCCCAGGGCGATGGCCTTGCGCACCAGGAAGTCCACCCCACCCTCACGCAGCAGATCGGAGGGCAGCCGGTCGTCGGTGACCAGGCCGATGCGGTCGGCGTGCTTGGGCACCAGCAGAGGGGCCAGGACCTCCAGGTTGCGGGTGGTGGAGCCTTCCCGCACCATCAGAAAACAGCCGGCCTCGAGCTTGGCCCGGCCCTCGGCCAGGGTGGTGCTCTCGTGGTCGGAGGCGATGCCGGTAGCCAGGTAGGCCTGCAAGGAAGGGCCCATCAGGGTGGGGGCGTGCCCCTCGGGGGTCTTGCGCCAGTGCTCGGCCAGCCTCACCTTGGAAAGCTCCTGGGCCTCCCCCGCCAGAATGGCCGGGAAGCTCATCAACTCGGCCACCCCTACCACCCGGGGGTGGGCCAGCAGGCGCTCCATCTCGGCCAGGCCCAGCACCGCCCCGCTGGTCTCGAGGGGGGTGGAGGGCACCGAGGAGGGCACCGTGACCCAGACTTCCAGCGGCAGCCCCTCGCTGGCCTCGAGCAGCCACTCCACCCCGGCCACCCCGGCCACATTGGCGATCTCGTGGGGGTCGGTGACCACCCCGGTCACCCCCCGCGGCACCACGCCCCGGGCGTACTCGGCGGGCGAGACCAGCGAACTCTCCAGGTGCACGTGGCCATCGATCAGGCCAGGGGCCACCACCCGCCCCTCTAGGTCGAGCACCGTCTCGGCCTCGGCCTGGGCGTACTCCGGCCCCACCGCTGCCACCAGCGGCCCGGCCAAAAGGATGTGGGCAGGCTGAAGCTCGAGGCTAAACACATTGACCAGGCGGGCATTCTTGAGTAGGAGGCTCCCCGCACGGCGGCCCATGGCCACCTCGACCGCATACTGGAGCTGGGAGAGTTCTGGCAACATACATCACCCCGTGTTTCGGCCCGGCTAGGGCGAGTCCTGCAAGGCTTCCAAATACACCTGGGCCTGGCGCAGGGCAGCCTCGAGGTCGGGCTTCCCCCCAGGGTAGTACAAGGCCCGACTGGCCGCATTGAGCAGGCCCGGCCCCCGTAGCGGACGCCCCCCCTGGGCCCCCAGCCCCGGCAGCAACAGCAGCGCGTGGGGCATAAGGCGGCGCATCTCGGCCACCTGTTCGGGGTAGGTCGCCCCCACCACCGCTCCAACGCGCGAATACGCCCCCACCCGCTGGGCCTGGGCGGCCTGGGCCAGGTGCTGGGCCAGGTGCTGGGAAAGGGTGCCCCCCTGGGCCAGGGCCAGGTCCTGGAAAACCCCCGAACCGGGGTTGGAGGTTTTGACCAGCACGAAAACCGCCCCACCGCTTCGCTGGGCAGCCCGGAAAAAAGGCTCCAGGGTATCGGGGCCTAGGTAGGGGTTGACGGTCAGGGCGGCCCCAGGGTAGGCCTCGAGGTAGGCCCGGGCATAGGCCTCGGCGGTAGAGCCGATATCCCCCCGCTTGGCATCCACAATCACCGGCAGGGAAAGCACCCGGGCCCCGGCCAGTAGCTCGTGCATCAGGGCGAACCCCTCCGGGCCCATGGCCTCAAAAAAGGCCGCCTGAACCTTAACCGCGGCCAGCCTTGGGGCCAAAGCCTCCATCAGCTCGAGGGTGTAGCGGCGGATATGGGCCAACGGTGCTGGGCCGTGCCACTCGGGCCGGGGGTCCACTCCCAGCACCAAAGGAGGGCGGGCAACCACCTCCTCAACGAACTCGCCTCGCATGGGGAATAGTCTAAACCCAGGCCAGCTCGAGCCGGGCCTCGAGGTGCCCCACCTCGAGGCCCCGCACGTTGTGGATCACCGGCCGCCGCCAGGGTAGCTCCACCTCGGGCAAAAGGCCCAGCTCCTCCAACAACCGCACCACCATCGGTTCGCGGGCCTCGTTGGCCCCGCTTTCCACCTTGAGCGCAACCCCAATAGGCCCCCAGCGGGTCTCCCGCAGGGCCATACCGTAGTAGCCATCGGCCCCCCGCTTGGCCACCAACCCCGGCACTTGCTGCATCAACACGGTATCTATGCTGCGAGGGCCCGCCACCAGCTCGGGGTGCTGGCGCATGGCCTGGAAAACCCCTTCCAAGCCCGCACGGTAGCGTTCCGGCGCGGCTTGGGGCTGGGCCAAAAGGGCGAACATCCGGGCGGCTGGGGCCAGCGGCAACACAAAGGTGGGCACGCTGCACCCGTCTATCGCATAGGGAATCCGCTGCTGGCCGGAAAGCTCGCGCAGGGTTTGCAGGTTGAGCTGCTGCACCGGGTGCTCTGGCTGTTCGTAGCCCTCTGGGCTATGCCCCAAGGCCAGGGCTACGGCCAGCATCCCAGTGTGCTTGCCCGAGCAGTTGTTGTGCAGCACACTGGGGGCCTGGCTGGCCTGTTGCAGGGCCTTGCGGGCCAGGGGGTCGAAGGGCGGGTGGGCCCCACAGGCCAGGTAGCCCGGGTTCAGCCCAATCCGGCGCAGGTAGCCTTCCACCAAAGCCACGTGCTCCTCCAGGCCGTCGTGCGAAGCACAGGTCAGGGCCACCTCGGCGGGGGTGATCCCGAAGCGCTCTACGGCCCCGCTAAGGTAGAGGGCCAGGGCCTGGAAGGGCTTGGCCGAGGAGCGCATGGGCACCGCCAGGTAGGGGTTGCCGCAGTAGGCCAGCAGGTGGCCGCTGGGGCTCAGGATGGCTAGCGAAACCCGGTGCCGGTTTTCCAAAAGGCCGCCCCGGTAGGCGTAGGTATAGGCGTTCATGGCCCATAGCCTATCCCTTCCGGCCCCAAAGCACACCGCCCCCGGGCTTCCCCGGGGGCCTGGATGACTGGATTCAGCCTCCGATGTTGTTAGATTTCAATGACAATGGTAATCGTTACACCTTTGGTTTTTATGGTGATTGTGATGATGATTTTCAGCGCATTCGGATTTTCGGGGTCGGGTTCCTGGCCAATGTAGATGCCTTCTGGCGTCTCGGGGCTAGCCCACTGGGCGGGGAGAGAGAGCACACGATCTTCAATAGGCCGGCCTGTAGAGGGGTCTAAGGGGGTAAGCTGTACCTGGTCGCCTTCCAGCCGAACCACCCAGGGGAGATCAGGCCCCTTGCAGGGCTTGGGCCAAGGGAAGGGCCAGGGGAAGCGGGGAGGCCATGGGGTGCACCCTCCATCGGTAACCGCTGAGGTGAAGAGGATGGGGTCGTTATCCCCTGGCATGGTCATGAGGGCCAGGCGCAGGGCCTTGCCGGGGTGGTCGGCCAGGGGAAGAAGGGTAGCGGTGGTGACGTTTTGCGGTCGCCCCCACTTGCTGCTTTTGTTCTTGATGGTGACGGCGGGAATGGCTATGCGGCCCTGGTAGGGACTCCAGGCAATGCCCTCCAAAGGTATAGGGGCCACACAGCGGCGGAAGGTGCGCGCGAATTGTATCTCTATGCTGATTTCTACGTAGTCTTTGCCGAAGCGAATGTCAAACCTAACCCCTATGCGTCGCTCTACCTGCCCCGGCAGGTCGGTGTCTTGGCAGGTCATAGGGACTTCTCTGCCTGCCAGATTCAGTAGAGTGCGTCCATCCTGGGTTATCGTGAGGGTGGGCCGATCCTTCCAGATCTGCAGGCCGTTCGGCCCTTCCCTCAAGAAGAGCAACACCAGGGGTCGATGTTCCCCAACCTGGCGGGGGTCAAAGTCCAGCACCCCTCCGGCTACCAGCCCACCTACCTCCTGGCCATCCAGCCGGATTTTTCCAGAGACCATCTTGATGTCTTGCAGCCCGGTGCTTTGTGCAGCCAGCCCTTCCAGCTCCTCCAGGACGGCCTGCTGGTTCTGGGCCAGAAGCTCGGCCATACCCGCCTCATCCAGGCTGGCTGGGGCGGCAGGGCTCGAGCAGGCTGCCAGCAAGGCAGCGAGTGCTAAAGCCAACAACCACTGAACCTTACCCATGGCCTTCTCCTTTCTGAAGCTTGGCGCTTCGGAAAGAAGGGTAGCCTGGGGGGGCTTAACGCGGCCTTAACGCTGGCTTAACAGGGCCCGGCCGCGCAGCGGGCCTAGGAACCAATGCCGATGTTGGGCTCGTTGCCAGGCCGCCACTTGATGGTGCAGCCGATGGCGTCGGCCCGGCTCGAGGGGGGCTCGAGGCCTTGCACCAGAGCCTCCAACACCTGGGCTAAGGTGTGTTCGGTCACGCTAGCAGGCTCTTTGGGCCGGTCGTTCACCCGCCCGTGGTAGCGCAGCTTGCGCTGGCTATCGAAAACAAAGGCTTCCGGGGTACGCAAAGCCTGGTAAGCCTTGGCTACAGCCTGGCTCTCGTCGAGTAAATAGGGAAAGTTGAGGCCATGCTGGGCCGCAAAGGCCCGCATGCCCTCGGGGGAGTCCTCGGGGTAGCGGGTGTAGTCGTTGGGGTTAATACCGACGAAGGCCGCCTGGCCGCGGTACTTTTCCGCCAGCTCCACAATTTCCTGGATAGAGCCCTTGACGTAGGGGCAGTGGTTGCAGATGAACAGAACCACCAAAAGGGGCTCGCTAAACTGGGAAAGCCGCCACAAGCGGCCCTCGAGGTCGGGCAGCTCAGCATCGATCAGGTCGGCCCCGATGGGCAGTTCAGGGTATTGCAGCATGCCCTTAGGCTAGCAACCCCGCCCCCACCTTGCCAAGCCCAAAAGCAAAACCTGGGCTTATATCCGCAGGTGGGCCGGGTACCCCTCCAGCCACGCCGGGGGAGGCACGAAGGCCCCTAGAAACTGGGCCTGGCCCCATAGCCCGAGGGTCTTCCCTGCCCCCAGCAGCAGGGTATCGCCCCAGGAAAGCGGCCCCTCGGCCCACTCGGCCTGGCCCACCACCAAGGTCAACAGCACAAAGCTCTCCGCCGGGGCCCTCAGGGTAAGCTGGCCTTGCAGGGCGTAGCGCTCCAACACAAAGGCCTCACCCGCCAACAAGATTTCCTTTTGGTGGGCCGGGAGAGGGGTAGGGCGGGGCAAGGGGGTGGGCTCGAGCCGGGCCACCGCCAGAGCCTTTTCCAGGTGTAGCGCACGGGGCCGGCCATAATCGTAAAGCCGGTAGGTCAGGTCGGAGCGCTGCTGCACCTCGTAGAGCAAAAGCCCAGGGCCCAGCGCGTGCAGCGTACCCGCCGGTACCGGCACCACCTGCCCAGGCCTTACCCGTTCGCGCTGTAGGTAGTCCCAGATTGTGCCCTCTTGCGCCGCTTTAGCCAGCGTCTCGGGCCTCACGGCCTCCCGCAGCCCGTAGACAATTTCCCCTTCCCCCTCCAGCACATACCAGGCCTCGGTCTTACCGTGAAACCCGCTGACTGCTTCCACCTGGTGGGCGTAGGCGTCATCAGGGTGCACCTGCACCGAAAGCCAGTCGGCCGTATCGAGAAACTTGACCAGCAAAGGCAGCTCGAGGCCATAACGGCGGTAGGGCACCGGGCCGATAAACCCCGGGCCTAGCCCAGGCAGCACCTCAGCCAAAACCCGCCCGGCCAAGGGCCCCGAGCGGATGCGGTTCTGGTCGTAGGCCAGCCAGACCTCACCGACGGGGTCTGGATGGGCTATCCCCCAACGTTGGCTCAAGCGAACCCCACCCCATACCCGGGGCATGGGCTGGGCCTCGAGGTAGAGGGCTACGGGTTCCACCAGGTCGATACTAACGCCTTTTCCCCACTCTGCAAGCGGTCTTTGGCTTTGACAAAAGCGCAGGCCGGCATAGACTGTGTTCAAGCAGAATTCAAGGCGGTGCCAACAGGAACACCTCGCCATGCGCCTTCTAGCCCTTTCCGACCAGGTTCACCCCTTCATCTACCAGGAGCGTTTCCCTTGCAACCTCCCCCCTGTCGACCTGGTACTCATAGCGGGCGACCTACCCGGCAGTTACATCGAGTTTGTGGCCACCAAAGTGCGGGTTCCCGTGGTCTACGTGCACGGCAACCACAAAGAGGAGTACGTGCAGGACTACCTAGGCCACCTGAGCCCACCTGGGGGGGCCATCCCAGCCCACGGACGCCTGGTGGAGGTGGCCGGACTACGGATTGCTGGCTGGGGGGGCTGCCCCCGCTACAACGAGCGCGAGGTTGGCCAGTACAGCGAGAGTGAGGCCACGGCCCGCTTCCTCTCCTGGTTTCCCCTGCTCATGGCCCGCCGGCTGACCCAAGGACACGGGGTAGACATTCTGCTCAGCCATGCTCCGCCCCCTGGCCCTCATGCCGGCCGCGATTTCGCCCACCGGGGCAGCCGCGCTCTGGGGCTATTCCATCGGCTATACCGGCCCCGGCTGCATATCCACGGGCACATCCACCTCTACGAGGCCCAGCCCCGGCGAAAGTACCTGAGCCCGGAAGGGGTACGGGTAGTCAATGCATTCGAGTACACTCTAATCGAGCTATGAACATCGCCGGCAGCCTGTGTGTGGTCAGCGGGGCCAGCAGCGGCATTGGTCGGGCCTGCGCCCTCGAGCTGGCCCAGCGCCAAGCCCAGGTGGTTCTGGTGGCCCGCCGAGAAGCGGTGCTCGAGGATTTAGCCCGGCAAATACGGGCCGCTGGGGGGCAGGCCTGGGCCTTCCCCGCCGACCTCAGCCAGCCCGAGGAAGCCCAGCGCTTAGGCCAGCAGGTGTTGCACCGGCTGGGCCCTCCCCACATCCTCATCCACAGCGCTGGGGCGGGGGCTTGGCGCTTTTTAGAGGAGACCCCTTTTGAAGAGATACCCCGGCTAATGGCGGTGCCCTACTTCGCCGCGGCCTACCTGACCCGGGCCTTCCTACCGGCCATGCTGGCGCAAAATCGCGGCTTCATCCTTTCGGTCTGCTCGCCCGCCAGCCGGCTGGCCTGGCCTGGGGCTACGGGCTATGTGGCTGCCCGTTGGGCCCTACAGGGCCTTACCGAGGCCCTGCGGGCCGACCTCTACCCTACCCGGCTGCGGGTTTGCGCCTTCTTTCCCGGCCAAATCCGCGACAGCGAGTACTTTAGCCGCAACCCCGGTAGCCTCGAGCGCATCCCCCGCATCGGGCGCCTGATTCCCACCATCACTGCCCGCCAGGCCGCTTTGGGCATCGTGCGGGCCATCGAGCTCGAGGCCCGGATTTGCTTCGTCCCCTGGCCGCTATACCTGTTCGACCGGGTAGCCCACTGGCTGCCCCGCCTGGCCGAACACCTGGCCTGGAGCACGGGGGCCCGGCGGACCAGCCCGTAGCCTGGGCCAAGCGATTTGGTTTTTCGTCATTGACGCCCATAGACAGGGTGGTTAGGATAAGCCGAGTTTGTCTAAAAGGCGAGGTACAGCCATGACCAATCGTCGAACAGGCTCTATTGCAGGAGGTGGGGCATGAAGGCACTTTTGGCCGTGTCCCGGGTCATCGATGCCCTCAACGAGTGGGTAGGCCGGGTGGTCTTGTGGCTGGTGGTGCCCATGGTGGCCATCGGCGCGTACAACGCCATCGGGCGAACCCTGGACAAGTATGCCGGCACCCGGCTTTCTTACAGCACCTACTTTGAGCTTCAGTGGTACATCTTCTCCCTCATCTTCCTGTTCATGGCCGGGTATGTGCTCAAACACAATGGGCACATCCGGGTAGACGCCATCTATGCCCACCTAGGGGCCCGGGGCCGGGCCTGGGTCAACCTGCTGGGTTCTATTCTGTTTTTGGTACCCTCGGTGTTGATTCTCTTCTACGTCACCCTGCCCCTGGTGGCCTTCTCGGTACAGGTGCGGGAGATGTCGCCCGACGCTGGGGGGCTACCCCGCTGGCCGCTTAAGCTAGCCATGCTGCCGGCTTTTGTTCTGCTAGCCTTGCAGGGCTTCTCTGAGTTCGTCAAGAACCTGGCCTACCTGCGGGGCCACCTACCAGCCTTGCCCGGTGAGGCCGAAGGGGAGGTGGCCTGATGGTCTTGCAAGGTGGGGGCATTGAGCTTCTGGGTGGGGCCATGTTCCTGGGGGCGCTGGTGTTCATCTTCACCGGCTACCCGGTGGCCTTTGCCCTGGGGGGGGTGGCCCTCTTCTTTGGGGCCATCGGGATCGCCATTGGCGAGTTTGACCTGCGTTTCGTGGGCAGCCTGCCCCAGCGTATCTTCGGCATCATGTCCAACTACACCCTGCTGGCCATCCCCTACTTCATCTTTCTGGGGCTGATTTTGGAAAAATCCAAGCTGGCCGAGCAGCTTTTAGACACGGTGGGCCAGCTTTTCGGCCCGGTGCGGGGTGGGGTGGCGATTGCGGTGGTGCTGGTGGGCACCCTGCTGGCCGCCACCACCGGGGTGGTGGCGGCGACTGTGGTGGCCATGGGTCTGATCTCCCTGCCCATCATGCTCAGGTACGGCTACAGCAAGCCTTTGGCCACCGGGGTCATCGCGGCCTCGGGAACCCTAGGCCAGATCATCCCCCCCAGCATCGTGCTGGTGGTACTGGGTGACCAGCTCGGGGTAAGCGTGGGGGACCTTTTCCTGGGGGCCCTCATTCCCGGGCTGATTCTCTCGGGAGGGTTGGCCTTGTGGGTGGCCCTGGTGGCCCTGGTACGCCCCAAAATGGCCCCAGCCCTGCCCCCAGAAGCCCGACCCTACCAAGGCTGGGAGCTCTGGCGGCGGGCCTTGGTGGCCTTGGTGCCTCCGGTGCTGCTGATTCTGTTCGTGTTGGGCAGCATCTTCTTCGGCATCGCCACCCCCACCGAGGCCGGGGCGGTGGGGGCGGTGGCAGCCATCGTCATGGCCGCGGCCTACCGACGGCTTACCTGGAAAATCTTCCACGAGGCCGTGGTGGAAACCGCCCGTTTTACCAGCATGGTCATCTTCATCCTGATTGGGGCCACCGCCTTCAGCCTGATCTTCCGCGGCCTGGAAGGCGATAAGCTGGTCAAGGACGTGCTGGTGGCTTTGCCGGGGGGCGAGCTGGGCTTCATCATCTTCGTGATGCTGCTGGTCTTTATCCTGGGCTTCTTCATCGATTTCTTCGAGATTTGCTTCATCATCGTTCCCCTGATTCTGCCCGCCGCCACCGCCATCTGGACGGCCCAGGCCGAGGCTTTGCAGATGGCCGGCCACTACGACCTC
This sequence comes from Meiothermus rufus DSM 22234, assembly GCF_000423425.1. Lineage (GTDB taxonomy): Bacteria > Deinococcota > Deinococci > Deinococcales > Thermaceae > Meiothermus > Meiothermus rufus. Next base: position 21,088 of record NZ_AUHY01000005.1, read on the forward strand.
TCCATCGAGGGCTTCGTGCAGCAAAAGCTGCTCTGGTTCGGCATCATTCTGGCCATGAACCTACAGACCAGCTTTCTCACGCCGCCTTTTGGCTTCGCCCTCTTTTACCTGCGCGGGGTAGCCCCGCCCGAGGTCAAGACCACCGACATCTACCGGGGGGTGATCCCCTTTATCGCGGTACAGCTCCTTGTGTTGATTTTGGTCATCGCCTTCCCTGGCCTCAGTAGCTGGCTGCCCTCGATGCGGGGTATCTCCGGGGGATAGGCTTGGGGCGAGTTCAGGGCAAAAGCAGCACCTTGCCGGTGGTCTGGCGGCCTTGCAAGGCGCGGTGGGCTAGGGCCGCCTGCTCGAGGGGAAACTCCGCCCCAATACGCACCTTTAGGCTGCCCTCCTGAATCCAACGCAGCACATCGCCGGCCCGCCATAAGAGCTCCTGGCGGGTCTGGGTATAGTGCCACAAGGAGGGCCGGGTAAGGTAGAGGCCCCCCTTCTGGTTGAGCACCTGGGGGTTGAAGGGCAGTACCGGCCCGCTGCTCTGGCCATAGAGGGCCAGCATCCCGCGAATCCGCAGGCTATTCAGACTGCCCTCCCAGGTGGCCTGCCCCACCCCGTCGTAGACCACATCCACCCCCCGGCCCTCGGTGATTTCGCGCACCCGTTGATCAAAGCCTTCGTAGGGCAGGGTGTGGTCGGCCCCGGCCTCCCGGGCCAAGGCCCGCTTCTCCTCGGTGGAGGCGGTAGCAATCACGGTAGCCCCCAGCCGCTTGGCCATCTGGATGAGCAGGAGCCCTACCCCTCCAGCCCCGGCGTGGATTAAGCAGGTCTCCCCTGCTCTGAGGGGGTAGGTGCTGTGCACCAGGTAGTGGGCGGTCATGCCCTGGAGCATACCGGCCACCGCCTGTTTGGCCTCGAGGCCCTCCGGCACCCTTACCAGCTTATCGGCAGCCACCAAGGCGTACTCGGCATAACTCCCCTGGACGTTGCAGTACACCACCTTTTCCCCGGGGCGTACCTCTTCCACCCCTGGCCCCACCGCCTCGACCACCCCGGCCCCTTCCTCGCCTAAGGTGAAGGGGGTGGGCACGCGGTACAGGCCGGAGCGCTTATAGGTGTCGATGTAGTTGACCCCGATGGCCTGCAGCCGCACCAAAGCCTCCCCCTCGCCAGGGGTGGGGATAGGGAGCTCTTCCAGCACCATAGCCTCGAGGCCGCCCGGTTGATGCACGCGAATGGCTTTCATACCCATAGCTTATCAGCGGAGCCGAAAAGGCCGCCTCCCCCTGGCCTGGGCCCCGGCCAACACCCGCACCAGGGCCTTCAGGGTGGGGGTGCGAAAGCCATAGGTCAGGAAGGCCGGCTGGCGCAGGCTCAGGATGGGGTAGGGGTTCCACAGGGCGATGTGGGCCGCGGGTTTACCCAAGGCAAAGGCGCGCCTGAGCAGGCGGGCCTCTTCTGGGCTTAGGCTATCCCGGCTGACCGAGACCACCAGCACATAGTCGGCCCCAAGGGCGGCCTCCTCCAGCCGGCTCATTTCCGCACCCGCTTTGTGCCGGTCGTAAACCCACGAGTGAACCAGAGCAAAGCGGGCCTCGAGGAGGTGGGCCAGCTCGGCCACCGCTAGGGTCTCGCCGTAGGGGCCACCGGCGTAGCTTTGCCCCGCCGAGACCAGCAGGATTCGGTCTTGGGGTTTGGGCCGTGGCGGCTGTCGGTAAGCGGTGATGCTCTGCAGGGCTACCTGATCCATGAGGGCCTGGTCGCGCCGCTGCTGGGCCGGGGAGTAGGGCCGCACCTGGCCGGGGAAATGCTGGGCCGCCTCTTGCAGGCGCTGCAGGCTGCGCTGGGCCTGGCCTGGGGGAAGCACCCCCTCCTCTAAGGCTTGCTGGATGGCCCGGGCCTGGGCGATCTGCACCTCGGGCCCCCCCAGCGAGAGGATCAGGTCGGCCCCGGCCTGAAGGCTTCTGACCGCGGCCTCGCCGATGGAGTAGTTTTTGGTGATGGCTTTCATATCCAGCGCATCGGTCACGATGATGCCCTGAAAGCCCAGCTTATCCCTGAGGAAACGGGTCAGTATGGCCTCGGAAAGGGTGGCGGGGTACTGGGCATCCAGGGCCGGGTAGAGGATATGGGCGGTCATGATCGAGCGAATACCAGCTTCCACCGCTTTGCGGAAAGGGTACAGCTCGAGCCTTTCCAGTTCCTCCAGGGGCTTGTTCACCACAGGTAAATCCAGGTGGGAGTCCAGCACGGTGTCGCCGTGGCCAGGGAAGTGCTTGGCCGTGCCCATCACCCCGGCCTCCTCGAGGCCCCGGGCCCAGGCCAGACCCAGCCGGGCCACTTTTTTGGGGTCGGAACCAAAACTGCGCTCGCCGATCACCGGGTTTTTGGGGTTGGTATTCACATCCAGCGAGGGGGCGAAGTTCCAGTTGATGCCCAAAGCGGCGAGGGCCCGGCCCACCGCGGCCCCCACGGCCCGGGCCACGCCCGCATCCCCTACCGCCCCCAGGGCCATGGGTGCGGGGGCCTGGGCGAACTCCAGCACCCGCTGCACCGCCCCCCCCTCCTGGTCAATTGCAATCCAGGCCTCCTCGCCCAGCAGCTCCCGGATATCGGCCACCAGACCGCGCACCTGCTCGGGGCTTTGGATGTTCCGGCGGAAGAGGCAGACCCCCGCAAAACGGTAGCGCTTTAGGTGGGCGCGAGTGGTGGCATCCAGGCTGGGGCCGGGAAGGTCCACCATCATCAGGCCGGTCGCCAGGTGCAGGCTGTCCATAGCCACCGTATTCTACGCCTCCATCTTTCGGGTAAAGTCTGGGTGGGTTGTATGGCGACCTGGCTGGAGGGCCTCCTCTGCACCCCCCAGGCCACCTTTGCTGGCCGGGTGGTCTTTGGCTCGTATATCGAGGCCATCGAGCCCCTGCCCGTCACCCCGTCCCGCTACATCCTGCCCGGCTTGGTGGACCTGCACGTCCACGGCGGGGGCGGGGCCGACTGCATGGAGGGCGAGGCGGCGGTGCGGCAGATGGCCCGTTTCCATGCCCAGCACGGCACCACCGCGCTGCTGGCCACCACCGTCACCGCGCCCTTAGCCGACCTCGAGGCCGCCCTCAAGGGCATCGCCCGGGTCATTGAGCACCCCGGGCCAGGCGAAGCCCGGGTGCTGGGGGTACACCTGGAGGGCCCCTTCATCAGCCCAAACCGGCTGGGGGCCCAGCCCCCCTATGCCCTACCCCCCAGCCTGGAGGTCATGGCACACCTGCTCGAGCTAGCCCCCATCCGGGTGGTGACCCTGGCCCCCGAGCTGCCCGGCGCGTTGGCCCTGGTACGCTTCCTTAAAAAGCGGGGGGTGCGGGTACAGCTAGGCCACACCGACGCCACCTACGCCGAGGCCAAAGCGGCCCTAAAAGCTGGTGCGCAGGGCTTTACCCATTTCTACAACGCCATGACCCCCCTGCACCACCGCGAGCCGGGGGTGGTGGGCCTAGGCCTGGCCCAGGGCCAGTGGGCCGAGGTCATCCCCGATGGGCGGCACGTCCACCCTGCCGCGCTAGAGGCCCTTTGCCGGGCGGTGCCCCAGACCTATGCCGTCACCGACGCGGTGGCCGCCGCGGGTATGCCCGAAGGGGCCTACCGGCTGGGCCGGCAGCGGGTCTATAAAAAAGGCGGGGGGGTCTACCTCCCCGAGGGCACCCTGGCGGGGAGCACCCTGACCATGGCAGAGGCCCTGAAGAACCTGAAGGGTTGGGGCTACCCCTTGGCCCAGATCGTGGCGATGACCGCAAGCCGCCCCGCCCAGTACCTGGGCCTGGCGGGCGGTCTGGCGGTGGGGCAGCCCGCCGACCTGGTGGTGCTGCGGGAAAACTTCACCCTGGAAGCCGTTTATATTGGAGGGAAAAAGGTAGGTGCCGCGTGAACGCCGCCGAAAGCAAGTTGTTCCAGGAAGCCCACCAGGCCCCCAGCGTGGTGGAGCAGACCCTGCGGGAAAATCAACGCGAGATCGCCCAGCTAGGGGCCTTTTTGCGCCGCCACCCTCCCCCTTTCGTCCTCACCGTGGCCCGGGGCAGCTCCGACCACGCCGCCTTATACGGCAAGTACCTCTTCGAGACCCTACTGGGCCGGGTCTGTTCCCCGGCCACCCCTTCCGTGCACACCGTCTATGGGCAGCGCCTAGCCCTAAACCGGGCTTTGCTCATCGCCATCTCCCAGTCGGGCCAGAGCCCCGACCTGATCGAGGTTACCCGCCAGGCCCGGCGCGAGGGGGCCCTTACCCTGGCCTTGGTCAACCAGAGCGAATCCCCCCTGGCCCAGGCTGCCGAGGTGGTGCTGCCCCTTCTGGCCGGCCCCGAGGAGGCCGTGGCCGCCAGCAAAAGTTACCTGGCCTCGGTGGCCCTGCTGGCCCAGCTCGCCGCCGCCTGGGCCGAGGACAAACCCCTCCAGGAAGCCCTGGCCCGGCTGCCCGAGGCCTTGCACCAGGCCCTACAAGCCGACTGGCAAGCCGGCCTCGAGGCCCTCTTGGAGGCCGAGCGCGGCCTGGTGGTGGGCCGGGGTTACGCCTTTGCCGTGGCCCAGGAGCTGGCCCTCAAGCTCAAGGAGACCAGCGCCTTCCAGGCCGAGGCCCTCTCCGCCGCCGAGCTTTGGCACGGCCCACTGGCCCTGGTCGAGGAGGGTTTTCCCCTGCTGGTGCTGGCCCCGCGGGATAAACCCCTGCCCGGCCTACTGGAGGGGCTAGAAACCCTGCGGGGCAAGGAGGCGCACCTGCTGGTGGCCTCCTCCGAGGCCGAGGCGTTGGCCCTGGCCCATACCCCGCTGCCCCTGCCCATCCGGCTTTACCCGGTGCTCGACCCTATCCTGCTGGCCCAGGCCTTCTACCCCTTCGCGGTTCAGCTCGCCCTGGCCCGGGGCCGCAACCCCGACGCTCCGCGCCACCTGTCCAAGGTCACCCGCACCCGGTAGGATTAGGGCATGGAAATTCGCAAGATTGGCGTGGTAGGAGCCGGGCAGATGGGGGCTGGCATCGCCCAGGTGGCGGCCCAGGCGGGCTATGCCGTGGTGCTGCGCGACCTCGAGGCGGCCTACCTCGAGCGCGGCCTGACCACCATTCGGCGCTCTTTGGGCAAACTCCTGGAAAAAGGCCAGCTCGACCCGGCCACCCACGAGGCCGCCCTGGCCCGCATCCAGACCACCGTGCGCCTGGCCGACCTGGCCGACTGCGACCTGGTGGTGGAGGCCATCGTGGAAAACGAGGGGGCCAAGCTCGAGCTCTTCCGCGAGCTAGACGCCACGGTGCAACCCCAGGCCATCCTGGCCTCCAACACCTCCTCCATCCCCATCACCCGCCTGGCCGCAGCCACCCGCCGGCCCGAGCGCTTCATTGGGATGCACTTCATGAACCCGGTACCCCTGATGGCCCTGGTGGAGGTCATCCGGGGCCACCTGACCGACGAGGCCACCACCCAGACGGTGCTGGCCGTGGCCCGCCAGATGGGCAAGACCCCGGTCGAGGTCAACGACTACCCCGGCTTCGTCTCCAACCGCATCCTGCTGCCCATGATCAACGAGGCCATCCAGTGCGTGATGGAGGGGGTGGCCACCCCCGAGGCCATCGACCAGGTGATGAAGCTGGGCATGAACCACCCCATGGGCCCCCTCACCCTGGCCGACTTCATCGGGCTGGACACCTGCCTGGCCATTATGGAGGTGCTGCACCAAGGCTTAGGCGACGACAAGTACCGCCCCTCGCCCCTGCTGCGCAAGATGGTGCAGGCCGGCCTCTACGGGCGCAAGAGCGGGCGGGGTTTCTACCGCTACGACGAAAGGGGCAACAAGATCCGCTAGCCCTGCTGTACAACCACGTAACGCCATCGGCCTACGCTTTGGTCAAATATCACAACCTCCACCCGCGCAAAGGCTATACTTAGCCCTGGAGTTCGGGAATTGGCCCGCTCCCTCGAGGCCCTAAGCCCTCTGCACTACCCATACCGCACCTATACCCATATCCCGGTGCGGCCCCTTTAGGAGAAAGACCATGAAGAAAAGCGGTTTCACCCTGATCGAGCTTCTGATTGTGATTGCCATCATCGGCATCCTGGCCGCGGTGCTGGTACCCAACCTGCTCAACGCCCGCCGCACCGCCCAGGTTCGCGCCGAGGAGGCCTACGCCCAGAACGTCTATAAGGCCGCCAACGCTGCCATCGCGGAAGACCCCAACATCGCTGCAACTGAAATTCAGAAAAGCTGCAAAAATGGCTATTCAGTTGCTATCACTGGCGGTGGTACCTACGATGCAGGTAGCGCTCCTGGAACAATCTCAAATGGGGGCGATTGCAATGTTACCTACAATGCCACAACGCAGACTGTAAGCGTTACCTACAACGGAGCCACGAGCCCTGCAAAAACCATCCCATAAGGTATCAATCTTCTATCTTGGGTGGGATTGGGTTGCAATCCCACCCATTCCCACATAAGGAGCACCCCGATGCAGCAAAGAGGCTTCACGCTCATCGAACTGCTGATCGTGATAGCCATCATTGGAATTCTCGCTGCCGTACTGGTGCCTAGCTTGCTAGGTGCCAGGCGAACCGCCGAAGACCGCGCCGCCCTAGCCCATGCCCAGAATGTCTCCAAAGCGGCCTTTGCCTATGTGGCCGAAGACCCCAGCCGGTCGGTTATTACCACCAACAATTGCACCGGGGGATACACAGCGGGCGGCTATATTGCGCCAAGCCCAGGCTCATCTGTAAGTGCCTGTACCGTATCGGACTCCAACAATGATGGCATCCCGGAAGTTTCGGTTACAAGCCGGTTGGGAACCACCTATACCCTACCCTAAAGCACTAGATGCCTTAGTGGGCCTCCCTTGCGGGAGGCTCGTTCTTTTACCCCCCGGACTCCCACGCCGCAAACTTGCTCGGGAGAATATCATCCATAGACCCGCCCTCGACGGCGGATGTCCTCTAATATTGGCCGCCGCTCTTCTTGCAAATAGGCATACTCTTTCAGCACACGGATTTCAAACAAATCGCAGCGGAGCCGATTCGCACAATACACGCGCCAACCCTGCGTCACGACTCTAGCCCTAAGCGCTGGGGGCGCAGTGGCTAAATCCACCAGGTCAACCTCAGGCTGGGACTCCTGGAGCACAACCAAATCCTGGGCTAACACAAACAGCGCCCAGGGGTCGTAGGGCGCGCTGCCCAAAACAGCAATATCCAGGTCGCTACCGGGCTGGGCCTGCCCTTCGGCCTGGGAGCCAAAAAGGTATATGGCCAGTGGCGACAGCCGCTCTCGGATAAGGGCGACAATGGATTCCAGGGTCTCACCAGCCAGGGTCGCCATAGCGCCATTCTATCAGCCCTGCACCCCGCCCCTGCGCTTCAGCGCCGCTGCCATCCAGGTTTTGGCGCACCGCACGCAAACCACCAAGTAAGCACCGCCCCCGCCACAAAAACCGCCAATATGCGCCCAGAAAGCGACACCTTGGGGCCAGCGCAGCTAGGCCCCTTTCCAGCCGAAAAGCTGAAAAGGGGGCACAGACATTCGGTGCTCCTTAAGGCTAAAATAAAACCAACCATGGCTTTGTCAGCGCCCGTCCCTACCCAGGCCCTGGCGGAGATCTGCCAGCGGTACGGGGTTCGGCGGCTCCTCTTCTTCGGCTCCTTTGCGCGGGGAGAGGCCGACGAGGAAAGCGACCTGGACCTCCTGGTGGAGTTCTTCCCCGGGCGCACCCCGGGCCTGGGTTTCGTCAGACTTCAGAAGGAGCTGGCCCTCCTTTTCGGACGCAAGGTAGATCTTCACACCCCGGGAAGCCTGAGCCCTTACCTCCGGGAAGCGGTTCTGAGGGAGGCCCGCCCCCTGCATGAGGCGGCGTAGCCTTTCCGATCGCGTCCGGCTCCTGCACATGCGGGACGCCTGCAGGCGCGCCCTGGAAATCGCCCAGGGCAAAGACCTCAGCGCCCTTTCGCCCGAGGAGGAAGCGTCCCTCGCCCTCGTTCGCCTTCTGGAGATTCTCGGTGAAGCGGCCAGGGGCGTTTCCGAGGACCTCAAGAGCCTTCAGCCCGAAATCCCCTGGCGGGAGATCGTGGCCACCCGCAATCTCCTTATCCACGAGTACTTCGGCGTGGACATGGAGGTGGTGGCAGCCATTCTCGAACAAGACCTTCCCTCCCTGCTGGAGCGTTTGGAAGCTATCCTGCAAACCATGGACCATTCTGGGCCTTAGGCAGGGAGGCTTTTGGCAGGCTCAACCGCGCCTCCAGGCCAAACTTCAGGTAGGCTAGCCACAGCGCTATGGCTATCAGCCCTGCACCCCGCCCCTGCGCTTCAGCGCCGCTGCCGTCCAGGTTTTGGCGCCCCACGCTCGAACCACCGAATGAGCACCACCCCCGCCACAAAACCGCCGATGTGTGCCCAGAAGGCGATGCCCTCCTCGCCCATAAAATCGCCCACAAACTGGATTAGAAGCCAGTAGCCCAGGTAAAGAATGGCTGGAATGGGTACAGGAATCCAGCCCACCAGCGAGAGGATCAGGGCCCTGGGGTACAGCACAATATAAGCGCCCAGCAGGGCCGAGATGGCCCCTGAGGCCCCAATCATGGGCACGTCGCTGGAAAAGCCGCTCACCAGGCCCTGAATTAACGCTGCAGCAACCCCGCCCAGCAGGTAGAACAACAAAAAACGCCCGTGGCCCAGGCGGTCTTCGATGTTGTCGCCGAAGACCCACAAAAACCACATATTGCCCAGAATGTGTAAAAGGCTACCGTGCAAAAACATGCTGCTGAAGAGCGTGATCCACTCGCCAAAGGGATCGGCCATAAAGCGGGCCGGCACAAAGCCATAGGCCCCGATCACCACGGCGGGGTCGGTGAGGCCAAAGGTGTACACAAAGCCCACAAGGTTCAGCACCACCAGCAGATAGACCATATACGGGCGGCGGTGGGCCCGGTTGATGTCGTGCAGCGGGAACATGCCCACAGGTTACAGCAAGAACAGCAAAAAACCCCCGCCAAGCGGGGGCAGGTGGTGGTTACAAACTTTAGGGATTGACCCGTACCTCAATGCGGCGGGGCTGGGCCGCTTCGGCCTTGGGGATATCGAGGTAGAGGATGCCGTGCTTGAAGGTGGCCTCAATTTTACCTAGGTCGAAGGTATTGGGAATAACGAAGCTGCGCTCGAACTTACCGTAAGGCCCCTCGAGCCGCCACTGGTTGGCATTTTCCGGCTTGTTGAAGGGGCGCTCGGCCCGGATGGTGAGGGTGTTGTTCTCAGCGGTTACCTCGACCTGCGAGGGCTCCACACCCGGCAGGTAAACGGCCAGGTGCACGCCCTGGGCATCCTCGAGCGCGTCCACCAAGGGGGTATGGGCGCTTTCAGCGGTGGGGGTGAAAAAGTTGCGCAGCAGTGCGTTTTGCAGTTGTTCAATCTCGCGGAAAGGGTTGTATCGAATCATAGCAACCTCCTTTACGTAGGAGAGTATAAAACTTGAGTGTACTATTGTCAAGTAGTTTTAGTAGTTTATAGATTAGACCAGCCTGACGGATAGCCCTTCGGCCTGCGCCGCCCCGGCCTGGTCACGGTCTGCTGTCCAGAACTCCAGCGCCCCAACCTCGAGGCCGCTTACCCGAACCACCACCAGGGCCGTGGCCAGTTGTAGGGCATCGTAGGCCCGCAGCTTATAGCGCAAAAGGAGGCGTTTGGCCTCACGGTACACCGGGGGTTTGGGCGATACCAGGCGGTACTGCAGCGCGGTGTGAGCCTCCAACACCTCCACGGCCAGGCGCACCTCCTCCGCACTGAAAACCCCGCTTCGTTGCTTCATGCGGAAGGCGGAAACCGCCTCTACTGGGGTTAAGGCGCTCGTGAGTATCACCCTCGTCTCTTCCAGCCGGGCCACCACAGCCCCGGCCCCGGGCTCCTGGGGATCGTAGCGCTTGATGAGGGCCGAGGTATCCAGGTACGGAGGGATCACCGACCCTCCCGTCCCTCGATAACCGCCTGGGACAGCCCCAATCTGCGCTTCCCTACCCGTGCCAGATAAAGCTGAAAAACTTCCTGGGCTTTAGCCGGTGTGCAGGGGCGCTCCGGAAACTCCAGCAAGCCCTCCTGCGCCAGGTTGAGCAACACGGGGGCTTCTTCCTCCGGGAGAAGGTCGAGGCTCAGGCGAATGATTTCGGCCTCGGTACGCCCGGTCGCTTGCGCCAGACGCTTGAGCTTGGCGTCTTCTTCTGGTGTCAGGTAAACTTGCTTGCGGAGCATACATCATAAATATACATCAGGCCACCCCTCAGCGCTGGGGAGGGATGGCCTGTGCTCCACTGGAGGAGCCGCTTGCTAGAGGTGGGGCTGGAGTTTTTGCAGGAGCATATGCTTGGGCGCGGCCCCCACAATGCGCTCAACCGGCTGGCCGTTTTTGAACAGGATCAGGGTGGGGATGCCCTGCACGTGGTAGGCGCTCTGGGCCAGGGGGTGATGATCCACGTTCAGCTTGACCACCTTGAGCCGGCCAGCGTACTCGCGGGCGATCTCCTCGAGCACCGGGGCAATCATCTTGCAGGGCCCGCACCACTCGGCCCAGAAATCCACCAGCACCGGCACGCTGGCCTGAAGCTCGGGGGTCAGGCCCTGGGTGGCGTTCACCAGCCAGGGCAGGGGCTTTTTGCAGGCCCCGCAGACCGGAACCTGGCCTGTGGGGGGGTTGCCCAAGCGGTTTTTTGCACCGCAGTGGATACAGGTGATGATGTTGTCGCTTGCCATAATCGTTTTATGCCAGCGCAGCCTGCCGAACCTCGAAGGTGAGTCCCAGGGGGCCGGTGTTCACATACAGATGAGCGCCATCGGGCACCTCACCCGCCAGGATTTTGCGCGAGAGGGGGGTCTCCAGTTCCCGCTGGATTACCCGCTTCAGGGGCCGGGCCCCAAAGACCGGGTCGTAGCCGCGTTGGGCCAGGAAGTCGAGGGCCTCTTGCGAGAGCTCGAGGGTAATCCGGCGTTCGGCCAGGCGTTTACGCACCGCCTCGAGCTGTATCTGCACGATGGCCGCAATCTGCTCTTTGGCCAGCGGACGGAAGACCACAATCTCGTCCAGGCGGTTCAAAAACTCGGGGCGGAAGTTCTGCTGCAGCACCCCAAACACCCGTTCGCGGATGGCCTCGTAGCTCTGGCCCGACTGAATGCCCTCGAAGATGAGGGGCGAGCCGATGTTGGAGGTGAGGATGATGACGGTGTTGCGGAAGTCCACCGTGCGGCCCTGCCCGTCGGTCAGGCGACCGTCGTCGAGCACCTGCAACAGCACGTTGAACACATCGGGGTGGGCCTTCTCGATCTCGTCGAAGAGGATCACCGCGTAGGGCCGGCGGCGCACCGCCTCGGTGAGCTGGCCGCCCTCCTCGTAGCCCACGTAGCCGGGAGGGGCCCCGATCAGGCGGGCCACGGTGTGCTTCTCCTGGTACTCCGACATGTCGATGCGCACCATGTTCTCTTCGCTGTCGAAGAGGCTGGCCGCCAGGGTTTTGGCCAGCTCGGTCTTACCCACCCCGGTAGGCCCTAGGAAGAGGAAGGAACCAATGGGCCGGTTGGGGTCTTTGAGGCCGGCGCGGGCCCGCCGGATGGCATCGGCCACCGCCACGATGGCCTCATCCTGGCCCACCACCCGCTTGTGCAGTTCGTCCTCGAGGCGCAGGAGCTTCTCGCGCTCACCCTCCATCAGCTTAGCCACCGGGATGCCCGTCCAGCGCGAGACAATGGCGGCGATGTCCTCCTCGGTCACCATGGGCCGCACAAACTGGGCCCCGGCCATGCGGTCGGCCAGTTCGTTGACCTCCTGCTCGAGCTTTGGCAGCTCGCCGTAGCGAAGCTGGGCGGCTTTGTTCAGGTCGTAGGCCCGCTCGGCCTGCTCGATCTGGGTGCGCACCTCGTCCAGGCGCTGCTGGGCCGCGCGGAGCTTCTGCATAATCTCGCGCTCGGCCTCCCACTCGGCCTGCTGCTTGCGAATTTCCTCTTCCAGATCTGCAATTTCTTTTTCCAGTTCGCCCAGCCTGAACTTGCTCTCGGCGTCGGTCTCCTTTTTCAGGGCCTCGCGCTCGATCTCGAGCTGGAGCTTCCGGCGGTTCAGGGCATCAATGCTTTCGGGGCTGCTCTCGAGGGCCATGCGCAGCCGGGCCGCCGCCTCGTCCACCAGGTCGATGGCCTTGTCGGGCAGCTTGCGGTCGGCGATGTAGCGGTGCGAAAGCTGGGCTGCCGCGATGAGCGCCGGGTCGGAGATGCGCACCCCGTGGTGCACCTCGTATTTTTCCTTGATACCCCGCAGGATGGAGATGGTATCCTCCACGCTGGGCTCATCCACAAACACTGGCTGGAAGCGGCGCTCGAGGGCCGCGTCTTTTTCAATCTCGCGGTACTCCTCTAAGGTGGTGGCCCCGATCAGGTGCAGCTCACCCCGGGCCAGCGCCGGCTTGAGCATATTGCCGGCGTCTACCGCCCCCTCGGCCTTGCCGGCCCCCACCACGGTGTGCAGCTCGTCGATGAAGAGGATGATCTGCCCTGCGCTTTGGACAGTCTCCTGAATCACCGCCTTGAGGCGCTCTTCGAACTCGCCCCGGTACTTGGCCCCGGCCAGAAGCGAGCCCATCTGCAAACTCACGATGCGCTTGCCCTTGAGTCCTTCGGGCACATCGCCCTTTACGATGCGCTGGGCCAGCCCCTCCACGATGGCGGTCTTGCCTACCCCGGGCTGGCCAATCAGCACCGGGTTGTTTTTGGTGCGGCGCAAGAGAATCTGGATGACCCGGCGGATCTCCTCATCCCGCCCGATCACCGGGTCTAGCTTGCCTTCCTCGGCCTGGCGGGTCAGGTCGAGGCCGTACTGTTCTAGGGCTTGGTAGGTGCTCTCGGCATGTTCGCTACTCACAGTCTTTCCTCCCCGTATCTCCTGGAGGGCTGCCTTGACCGCCTGGGCCTCCAGCCCAGCATAGCCGCTTTCGGCCAAGGCCAACGTCAGGGTATCCAGGGCCACAAAGCGGTCTTTGAACTCCTCGGCCAGTTTCTCGGCCCGCTCGAGCACCCGGTTGAGCCCGCTCGAGAGGTACTGCCCCCCTTCTGCCCCCGAGACCTTGGGGTAGCGCCCCAGGTCGCGGCTGGCGGCTTGCTGTATGGCGGAAAGATTCAAGCCCGCCTTTTGCAAAAGACGTGCTGGCAACCCCGCGGGGTCGCGGAACAGCACCGCTGCCAGGTGGCCTAGGTCTATCTGTGGGTTGGCGTTCTCCCGGGCCAGGGTCTGGGCCTGGGCCAGGGCTTGACGGGCTTGTTCGGTCCAGCGCTCCAGGTTCATACTGAGTATATTATGAAACTTGAGCCTAATATTGTCAAGCAAGATGAGCAAAAAACCCGCTCTATTGAGAGCGGGCCGCCTCCAATAGGATTATCGCGCCAGCCGGCCCAGCAACATGGCGTAGCCCTGCTTGCCCTTCTCGAAGCTGGAAAGCCGGAAGAACTCGTTGGGGGAGTGAATCCGCTCGTCTTCCAAGCCAAAACCAAAGCTCACCGGGTCGTGCCCCAGCAGGGCCTTGAGGGTGGAAAGGATGGGCACCGAGCCCCCGAACATGGTCTCCACTGGGGGCACCCCGTATAACTCGGTGAGCACCTCCTTGGCTGCCTGGCAGCCGGGGTGGTCGGGGGCCATGCGGAAGGCCGGGGCCCCGGCCTCGCGCACATGCACCGCTAGCCTTACCCCTTTGGGGCAGTGGGCCTCGAGGTGGGCCTTCACCAGGGCCACGATCTTCTCGGGGTTCTGGTGGGGCACCAAGCGGCAAGTAATCTTAGCGTGGGCCGAGGAAGGGATCACGGTCATGGTGCCAGGGCCGGTATAGCCACCCCACATCCCGTTGACCTCGAGGGTGGGCCGGCCGGTCATGCGCTCCCAGGGGGTGTAGCCTTCCTCGCCGAAAAACTCGTCCACCCCCAGCTTGCGCTTGGCCTCTTCCTCGTCCCAGGGGATTTTTTTGTACCACTCGCGCAGCGTGGGGCTAAGTGGCTCCACCTCGTCGTAGAAACCCGCCACCGCCACGCGGCCATCGGGGCTGTGCAGCGAGGCGACCAGCTCGGCTATGGCGTGCAGGGGGTTTTGCACCTGGCCGCCCCAGGTGCCGGAGTGCAGGTCGTGGCTGGGGCCTACCAGGTCGAACTCGAGGGCGCAGATGCCCCGCACCCCTAAAGCCAACAGGGGGGTGGTCTCGGAGAGCTGGCCGCTGTCCCCGTTGATGATGTAGTCCGAACGCAAGAGCTCGCGGTGGGCCTGGATGAAACCCGGCAGGCTTGGACTGCTGATCTCCTCCTCCCCCTCGATCAAGACCTTCAGATTTACCGCTAGCGTCCCGGTTTGAATAAGGGCCTCGGCGGCCAGTAAAAAGGCCATGACCTGGCCCTTCATGTCTGAGGCTCCCCGGGCTACGATGCGCCCGTCCACCACGGTAGGCTGGAAGGGGGGGGTGTCCCAGCGCTCGGGGTTATCGGCGGGTTGCACATCGTAGTGGCCGTAGTAGAGCACCGTAGGCTTTCCCGGGAAAGGGGTGTGCTCGGCATAGACCACCGGATGCCCGGCGGTGGGCATGACCTGGGCCTGGGCAAAGCCAGCCCGACGAAAACGCTCGGCTAGCCAGGCGGCCGCTCGCCGCACGTCCTCGGCATGGGCTGGCTGGGCCGAGATGCTGGGGATGGAAAGAAAGGTGCGGAACTCCTCGAGGTGGGTGGCTTGGTGCTGGGCAAGGTAGTCTTTCCAGTTCATACCAAGGCCGATTCTACCCTTTTAGCCCAGAGCACTACTCGTTGGTGCGGGCCATCACCTCTTCCAGGGTGGTAATGCCCAGGAAAGCCTTCTGGATTCCATCTTCCCGCAGGGTCTTCATCCCGTTCTTGCGGGCGATTTCCTTAATCTGGGTGGCCGACTGCCCCTCCACAATAGCCCGGCGGATCTCGTCGTCCAGCACCATTAGCTCGTGAATAGCGGTGCGGCCTTTGTAGCCAGAGCCGCCACACTTATCACAACCGGTACCCTTGTACAGGTTCTTGCCCCGTACATCCTCCAAGGAAAGCCCCAAGCGGCGCAACACCATGGGGTCGGGCTCGACCTGAATCTTGCAATTCTCGCAGATACGGCGCACCAAGCGCTGGGCCAACACCCCCACCAGCGCGGCGGAAATGTTGAACAGCTCCACCCCCATCTCGTCCAGCCGGGTGACCGCCCCCGCCGCATCGTTGGTGTGCAGAGTGGCGATCACCAGGTGGCCCGTAAGGGCGGCCTCGGTAGCGATTTTGGCGGTTTCCGAGTCGCGAATCTCCCCCACCATGATGATATCCGGGTCTTGCCGCAGGAAGCTGCGCAAGGCCTTGGCAAAGGTGAGGCCAGCCACCGGGTTGACCTGGGTCTGGTTGATGCCGGGAATTTCGTACTCCACGGGGTCTTCAATGGTGGTGGTGTTTTTGTCTGGGGTGGCGATGCGCTTCAGGATGGAAAAGGTGGTGAACGACTTACCCGAGCCGGTAGGGCCGGTAATCAGAAAGATGCCGTAGGGCTTGGAAATCACATCCTCAAAGCGCTGGAAAACGTCCGGGGCAAAGCCGAGCTGCTCGATCTCGGGGATATCGGTAGCCTTGCGCAAGAGGCGCATGACGACTTTTTCCCCGTAAACGGTGGGCAAGGTGGAAAGGCGCAAGTCCAGGTCAATCGCCCGGTCGCGGTAGCGCACCCGACCATCCTGGGGCAGGCGTTTTTCCGCGATGTCCAGGTTGGCCATAATCTTGATGCGTGAGGCAATGGCTGGGCCAGCCCCCTTGGGCAGACGCATGTACTCCCGCAGGGTTCCATCGATGCGAATGCGCACCAAAATATCGCCTTGGCGCGGCTCAATGTGAATATCCGAGGCTTCCTGCAAGTAGGCCTCGCGGATGATGCTGTTGACCAGCTTGACCACTGCATTGTCGTCGAGGGCGCTGGTATCGGTGGTCTCCTCCTCCTTACGCTTGCCCTCGAACTCGCGGGCCAGCTCCTCCACCCCGGTGGTGCCCCCATAGAAGCGCTCGATCAGTTTAACGATGGCCGCTTCCGCCGAGACCGCAGGGGTGATCTCCCGCTTGGTCAGCATGCGTAGATCATCGATGGCCAGGATGTTGCGGGGGTCTTTCATCAAGACCACCAGCGCATTACCCTCGAGGTGGTGCGGGAAGACGGTGTAGCGGCGCACAGTGGACTCCGGCACCATGGTCAGCACCGAGGGGTCGGGTGGGGCATCGGTGGGGTCGATGTACGGATAGCCCAGCTGGGTGGCCAGGCTTTTGGCCAGCATTTCCGGCTTGATCTTGCCCGACTGCACCAGGGTGTCTTCCAACCGCCCCCCGCCTTGGCGCTGCTTGGCCAGAGCTTCCTCGATGTCCTCGCTGGTCACATAGCCCAGCTCCACCAGCACCTCACCCAGTGGGCGGGTCTTGCCCATGCGCCGTTGCACCGAAAGGGCGTCTTGTAAGGCCGCCCGGGCCAGCTTGCCTTCCTGCACCAGGGCCTCGCCCAAGCGGCTTTTCTCGGGGTACATCTTGTTGAAGAGGGTCTCCCAAACCTTGGGCAGGGTCAGCACAAACTGGGCAGGGCGCCCGAGCATCTGGGCCACCACGTGGCGGTGGCGTGGGTCGGCCAGGGCCACCCACACCTTTTGCTCCTCTTGGCGCAGGGGCACCGCCTGGTAGCGCAGGGCATCGGGGCGCAGCAGGAGGGCGGAAACCTCGCTTTGCAGCTCGAGGTTCTCGAAGTCGAGGCGGAACTCTAAGCCGGCTTGCTCGGCCAAAGCACGGTAGAGCTTCTCCTCTTCCAAGCCGTATTTGTGCACCAGCAAGCGGCCCAGAAGCTCCCCGGTTTTTTCCTGCTCCACCAAGGCGGCCTCGAGGTCGTCACGGCTCAGCCACCCCCTGCTCACCAGGATTTCGCCCAACTGCATGTCGCTGGGCGAAACATCCGAGGGCGGGGGCGGTATTTCCAAACCCAGCTCGGGGTAGTGCACGGCTAGGGCGTAGCGGAAGGAGGAAGGAGTAGCCAAATAGGGCTCGATAATCTGACCGGTCAGGTCCTCCAGTTCCTCCAGCACCAGGTTATCCAAGGGGTTCAAGAGGGCCACCCGCAGGGTACCCCCTTCCAGACTGAAGGGGATGGCCCCTAAGTCGCGGGCTCGCTCGGCGGGAACCAGGGCTTTGGCCTCGGGAGCAATCTCCATACCCACCAGATCAACCATGGGTATGCCGAAGGTCTCCTCGATGGCTTGGGCAATGCGCCGCTCGGAAAGCAGACCCAGCTCCACAATGACATCGGAAAGGTTGCCCCCCACCTCGCGGTGCTGCTCCAAGGCCCGCTGAAGTTCTTCGTCCCCCAATAGGCCCATGTCCAGGAGGGCCGCGCCCAGTCGCTTATCCCCAATGGTCAAGGTATTTGCCATTCGACCTATCCTCCTACGCCGAAGCAATGCTGGGTGTGGTCTGGCTCAGGCTTGCTAGAGACATACTTCGCTTCCTTCCCTACTCTTTCATTGTGGGCCCTCGCGGGGATTCTTTAAGGTCAAATGCCTCGCCGGTTCCGGAAGCCGGGTTTTGCAACACCCAGCGCTCGAGCCGCCGTACCCACCGGGTATACCCCAGCTCCTCCTTAGAAAGAGGAGGAACCAGCACCGTGTAGGCCCCTACCAGGTTACCCCCTAACACATCGGTGAAGAGCTGGTCGCCAACCACAGCTACCTCGCGGGCTTTGAGACCCAAGCGCCGCAGGGCCCGGCCAAAACCGAACCAAGGCTTACCCGCAGGGCCCAGGCCAGGAATCCCCAACTTCTCGCTCCAGTAGCGCACCCGGCGCGGAGTGGCATTGGAAAGCAGCATCAGGGATAGCCCAGCTCCCTCCAGGGTACGCAGCCAGTCGAGCAGCTCCGTAGGAGGCTCACCATAGGTTTTGTAGGGAACCAGGGTGTTATCCAAGTCAAGCAAAACCGCCTTAAGCCCCCGTTCACGCAGCCACTGGGGGGTGATGCAGGTCACCGAAGGAAAGCGAGCCCGGGGCCTGAGCACCCCCTCAGTTTAGCGAAAACGTATGAAAGACTGTAGCAACCCTCCTAGGGGGCCTACCCGTCCGGCAGCATAATCACCGCCCACATCCGGCCTGTTTGGCCGCGGTCGCGCCGGTGCGAGAAGAAGAGGGGGTCAGCGTAGGTACAACGCCCCAGGGCCCAGTAGTGTTTTGGGGCTACACCACCAGCTTGGGCCTGGGCCCGGATGGCCTGTGGCAAATCCAGTAGGTAGCGGCCCGACTGGTTTGGATCGGGGTAGTAAAAAGCCAGCCCGGCGGCGGCAAACTGCTCTACCACCTCTGGCCCTACCTGGAAATGCGCCCCGCTGATACCTGGCCCCACCGCCACCCGAACGTCCTCCGGGCGGGAGGCAAACTGGCTGTACATCTGTTCTAGCGCCCGGGGCAGAATACCGGCTACCACTCCCCGCCAACCGGCATGCAAAGCCCCCACCACCCTTTGCACCGGGTCGTATAGCAGAATGGGGTAGCAGTCGGCCACGCTCACCCGTAGCAGCAGCCCCGGGGTAGCAGTGAGCAGGCCATCCCCCTCCCACTCTCCAGGCCCCTCGACCCTGTGCACGGTAGGGCCGTGTACCTGAAGGAGGCCGGCTTGGGGCGGGTGGCCAAAAACGGCCAGCACCCGCCGGCGGTTCTCGAGCACGTTTCGGGGGCTATCGGCGGTAGAAAGCCCTAGGTTCAGGCTGTCGTAGGGAGGCGGCGAGACTCCTCCTTCGCGGGTGGTAAAGCCGTGGGGTATGGGCAGCAAGGGGCTGTGCAGCAAGCCCCCCCTCTTTGGCCAGGGCAAGGAGGGGTTTGGGTTTTCTTTGGCCTGCATTGGGGGATTATACCCCTAGAATAACGGGGTGGACGGGTTCCCTTTACCCCTACAGGTGGTGTTCGCTTTTCTTTTAGGCAGCCTCTTGGGCTCGTTTTTAAACGTGGTGATCTATCGCCTTCCCGCCGGCCTTTCGGTGGTGCGGCCCCGCTCGCGCTGTCCTAGGTGCGGGCAGGTACTCTCCCCCCTCGAGCTCATCCCCATCGTTTCCTGGGTGGTACAACGGGGCCGCTGCCGCAGCTGCCAGGCCCCCATCTCCCCCCGTTATCCCCTGGTCGAGGCTCTGACCGCCATGCTGTTCAGCCTGGCCGCCCTTTGGCGCCCGGCCTTGCCCGAATTACTCTTCATATGGGCTTTTATCGCCCTTTTAATCGCGCTTTCCTTCATCGACATCGACACCCAAACCCTGCCCAACAGCCTCAACTTCGGCGGCATTTTCCTGGGAATGCTGGGGGCTTTGCTGCTGGGCTTCCCCCTACCCTGGCCAGAGGCCCTCGAGGGGGGCCTTTTAGGGGCTGGGCTGGTGGCCTTGCTGGCGGGCTATGGTGGCCTGCTCTACAACCGCCTCAAGGACAGCCCACGCGAAGGCCCTTTTGGCGTACACCTGGTTCACCTGGCGGCCATGGTGGGGGCCTGGGGGGGCCTGCTGGGCACGGTGGGTGGGGTCTGGCTAGGTAGCCTAGGCCTGGTGGTGGGCCTGCTCAACGCCTCGCTCAACGCCCGCCTGGGCAGAGTCCTGGCCCTCCCCGACGCCCTGACCCTAGGGCTGGCCGCTTTGGCCCCTCTGGCAGCTTTGGGGCTGGGTCTTTCCCCCTTGGAAAGCCTGCGCGGTCTGCTGCTCAGCGCAGGGGGCCTAGCCCTGGCCGGCATGTTTTATTGGTGGCTGCGCAACCCTTCCGATAAGGTAGACCTCGAGGCAGAAGCGCAAAGCGCCAGCGGCTACGTGAGCGTGATGGGCTACGGGGATGTGGTGCTGGCTGGCTTTCTGGGGGTTTGGCTGGGCTGGGCCCAGCTATTGCTCGCGCTGTTCGTGGCCGTGCTGGCCGGAGCAGTGGTGGGCCTGGTGCGGCAAAGGCTGGGGGGCAACAACCAGATACCCTTTGGGCCCTACCTGGCCCTCGGCGGGCTGGTGGCCTTTTTCTGGGGGGAGACCCTGGTACGGTGGTATCTGGGGTACATTGGCCTAGCCTGAGGCCCTAATAAGCAGCCCTGATGTTTGAAGCCGGCCAGATAGGGGTATAGTGTCGGACGGAACGCGGAATATGGCCGCGTAGGAGGAGCCTTTATGAAAGTAGCCATCAACGGTTTTGGACGCATTGGCCGCCAGGTGTTCCGGATTCTGATGGAGCGCGGGGTGGAGGTTGTCGCCATCAATGACCTCTCCGATAACGCCATCCTGGCCCACCTGTTCAAGTACGACTCCAACTATGGCCGCTTCCCCGGCAGTGTGAGCTACGATGCCGAGAGCCTCACCGTCAATGGCCAGCGCATCCGGGTCTACGAGGAAAAAGACCCCGCCGCCCTACCCTGGGGCGAAATTGGGGTAGACATCGTCATCGAGTCCACGGGCCGCTTCACCAAGCTCGAGGCCGCCGAGGCCCACCTCAAAGCCGGGGCCAAAAAGGTCATCATTAGCGCCCCGGGCAAGGGGGACATGCTCACGGTGGTGATGGGGGTCAACGAGCATATGTACGACCCCGCCAAACACCATGTGGTTTCCAATGCTAGCTGCACCACCAACGGCCTGGCCCCGGTGGCCAAGGTGCTCAACGACCACTTCGGCATTGAACGGGGCCTGCTCACCACCGTGCATGCCTACACCGCCAGCCAGAGCCTGGTAGACGCGGTGAAGGACGACCCCCGCGACGCCCGGGCCGCCGCGCTCAACATCGTGCCCAGCGAGACCGGCGCAGCCAAGGCGGTGGGGCTGGTTATTCCGGAGCTCAAGGGCAAGTTTGGCGGCATGGCCTTCCGTGTGCCCACCAGCACAGTCTCGGTGGTAGACTTCACCGCCGTCTTGAGCAAGGAGGCCAGCAAGGAAGAGATCAACGCGGCCATGAAGGCCGCTGCTGAAGGGCCCATGAAGGGCATCCTGGCCTACACCGAAGAGCCCTTGGTCTCCAGCGACCTCAAGGGCGACCCTCACTCCTCGATTTTCAGCGCCCTCGATACCCTGGTGGTGGGCAACCTGGCCAAGGTGGTGAGCTGGTACGACAACGAGTGGGGCTATAGCTGCCGGGTGGCCGACCTGACCCAGTACATCGGTGCACGGCTCTGAGGAGGGACAGGGTGCGCACACTCAAGGACTTCAGCGCGGCGGGAAAACGGGTGCTGGTTCGGGTAGATTTCAACGTGCCCATCAAAGAAGGCCAGGTTAAGGACGAGACCCGGATCGAGGCCGCCATTCCCACCCTAAAGCACCTGCTGCAGCAGGGGGCTACCCTGGTGTTGTTCTCCCACCTGGGGCGGCCCAAGGGTGGCTACGAGGCGGCGAGCAGCCTGGCCCCGGTGGCCCCAGTGTTGCAAAAACACCTAGGCCATCCCGTCACCTTTATCGGCGGTTCCCCCGAGCTAACCCCGGCCAGCGAGGCCACGCTGGAAAAGGTCAATGCTGCGCCCGGTGGTTCGGTGATTTTGCTGGACAACGTGCGCTTTGAGCCCGGCGAGGAGAAAAACGACCCCGCCTTAGCCCAGAAGTACGCCCGACTGGGCGAGGCCTTTGTGCTGGATGCCTTCGGCTCGGCCCACCGGGCCCACGCCTCGGTAACCGGGGTGGCCCAGTACCTGCCGAGCTACGCGGGTTTCCTGATGGAAAAAGAGGTCGAGAGCATTGGCAAGGTTCTGCACAACCCCGAGAAGCCCTACTGGGTGGTGCTGGGCGGAGCCAAAGTCTCGGACAAGATTGGGGTAATCGAGAACCTGCTGCCCAAGGTAACGGGCATGGTGATCGGCGGGGCCATGGCCTTTACCTTTATCAAGGCCCAGGGCGGCCAGGTGGGCCAAAGCCTGGTGGAGGACGACAAGCTCGAGCTAGCCCGTGACCTGCTAAAGCGGGCTTCCGCGCTAGGGGTGAAGCTGCTGCTGCCCAGCGATGTGGTGGCGGCACAAAAGATTGAGGCGGGGGCCGAGAAGCGCATCATGCCGGCGCACCAAATTGAGGCGGGCTGGATGGGCCTGGACATTGGCCCCGAGAGTGCCAAAACCTTTGCCGAGGCCCTCCAGGGGGCCAAGACCGTGCTTTGGAACGGCCCCATGGGGGTCTTTGAGGTGGACGACTTCGCCCAGGGGACGCTGGCCGTAGGCGAGGCCATCGCCCGGCTTCAGGGAGCCTTTACCGTGATTGGGGGGGGCGACTCGGTGGCTGCAGCCAACAAGCTGGGCATGGCCGACCGCTTCAGCCACGTTTCCACTGGGGGCGGGGCCAGCCTCGAGCTCTTGGAACTCGGCACCCTGCCCGGCATCGAGGCCCTGCGCTAGCCCACACTCCTTCGCCCTTACCCAGGGTAGCCTTAGGCCCGTGAGCGACCTGTTGGCCTACTACCAGCGCCGCGCCAGTGTGCGCAAGTTCAAACCCGAGCCCCTGCGCGAGGGCGACCTGGAAAAGCTGCTCCTGGCCGCCCAGCGGGCCCCCACCGACGCCACCGCGCAGCTCTACAGCCTGCTGCGCATCAGCGACCCTGGGTTGCGCCGGGCAATCTCGAGTCACTCCGGCCAGAACCCCCAGATCGAGACCTGCGCCGAGTTTTTCCTGGTGCTGGCCGATGTACACCGGCTGCGCCGACTGGTGGAGCACCGGGGCGGGCGCTTCGGCCACTGGCCCCGCACTGCGGCCCACTTCGCCATTGTGGATGCGGTGCTAGCCGGCAGCGCCCTGGCCACCATGGCCGAGAACCTGGGCTATGGCATCGTCTGGATCGGCGGGGTGCTGAACGGCATCCGGCAGATTAGCGCCCTATGCCGCCTGCCGGAAGGAGTCTTCCCGGTAGCCGGGCTGTGTGTGGGGGTGCCCGACGAGGCCCCAGCCCCCCGCCCCCGGCTCCGCCGCGAGCTGGTGGTGCACGAGAACCACTACCCCACCTACACCCCCGAGCAGCTCGAGCAGGCCTACGCTGATATGGCCCCCATGGCCCGCGGCGACTGGTACCGGCTACTCGAGCGCTACTTCGCCCAGGGGGGCACCATGGAAAAGCGGGAAGGGGCCTACCAGGTGCTTTTGGCCCGGCAGGGCTTCGACCCCGACCTGCCGGCAGCGCTTCTGGCCGAGCTGGAAGCCCAGGGCCGGGAGGCCGGCTCGCTGGGTCAGCTCATCCAAAGGGCCTTTGCCCAGGGCTTCCGCAGCATCCAGTTCCACCGCCAGGGCCACGCCTGGATCGAGAAAGAACCCCAGGCCTACCGGGGCGAGGGGGCTCCGGGCGAGGCTTTGGCCCAGGCTTTACTGCAAGCCCCTGAGGAGCGGCTTATACCTTGACCTGGTAAATCCGGACGGCCCCCCGAGTCCGCCTTGACCAGGCGGCTAAATAGCCGGCTCAGCTGGCTTTCAGGGTAGTAGGTGGTGCGGTACAAAACGGTGGCCTCGAGCCAGGCTGCAGCCAGCAAGCGGCTTTGCGGACGCAGCCGGGGCAGGCTGGAACGTAGTTCGTTTTCCAGCGCCCAAAGCCCCACCTGGCCTTTGCGGTTGTCCAGCTCGATGAGGATGTTCAGCACATCGCTGGGATGGGCCCTCCCCTGCCCGATACTCCGCCAGACTTTTTCGCTCAGGCTCATTTTCTGGTCTCCTATTCTGATTTTAGCAGAATCTATCTGCATAAGGCAATACCCCTCGGGGGGCATTACGCCTTGACCATACAAAGCTTATGTGCTACCGTCAGAAGCATGACCCTAGCCGAACGTCTGCGCGAGCTGCGCACCCAGCGGGGCTGGCGCCTGAAGGACTTGTCCGAAAAAAGCGGGCTCTCGGTGCCCTACCTTTCCGACCTCGAGCGGGGCCGCACCAACCCCTCCCTCGATACCCTGCAAACCCTGGCTGCCGCCTATAGCCTCTCGGTGAACGACCTACTCGCCCCGGTAGACTTCTACGGCCAGCGCACCGAGGCCTCCCTACCCAAGGGCCTGGCCGAGCTGGTCGCCGACCCGGTTTTAGGTGCCGAGATTACCCCCGAGTGGCAGCAAACCCTAGCCCGCATTGAGTTGCGCGGCAAGCGCCCGGAGTCCAAGCGCGACTGGTACGAAATCTTCCTGCACCTCAAGCGGGTGCTGGAGGGCTAAGCCAAGCCTCTGGCTGGCCTATACCTGCCATAAAGGCCGATTCTCACCCAGGCGGGGCGTATACTTCCCACTGGGATGCTGCAACGCTATCTACTGCGCGAGACGTTGTCGCTGTATCTGCTGGGTGTTTTGCTATTCGTCGGGCTCATCACCTTCGATCTGCTCTCCTCGCTCTCAGGGGCCTTCTTGAGGGCCAAAACCCCCGTGGGCGAAATTGCCCAGATGGTGGCCTACCGTGTCCCCTACACCCTGGGCATCGCCCTGCCGCTGGGGCTGGTGTTCGCCTTGCTGGTGGCTCTGGCCCGCTGGATTCGCCAGTCCGAACTCAAGGCCACCTACGCCAGCGGGGTTCCGCCCAAGGTCTTTATTGGGCCGGTGGTCGGGCTGGCCCTGGGAGTAGGCGCGGTGGTGCTGGTCAACGAGGGCTGGATTAAGCCCATCGCCCAGGAACGCTTCGAGGCCCTGCAGTACAAAATCTACTACGGCTCGGAGCCTTCCGGCGTTCTCACCGAGCGCACCTACACCCCCCAGGGCCTAGGGGTTTACTACGCGCAGCGCATCTACCCGCCCCCTCAGGGTGGGGTGGGCTCGAGGCTGGAGGGCATCCGGGTGGTGGAGCCAGGGGGCTCGGTCTGGAGCGCCGAGCAGGGGGTCTGGGTCAACGGGGCCTGGCGGCTGGAAAAAGCCTACCGGGTGGACCCCAACGGGATCATCTACCAGGAGGCCGAGCACCCCCTGCCCTTCCCGGTGGGGGTAGCGCCCAAGGCCGTTTCCTACGAGGCCATGCGGATGGAGGAGCTGCAAGCCGCGGCCCAGGCCGACCCCGCCGCCCACTTCCCCCTGGCCCGCCGTTACGCCAACGCTGCCGGCACGGTGGTACTGGCCTGGCTGGCGGTGGTGATTGGCCTTTCGCTGCGCGAATCAGCCTGGGCTTTCATCGCTGTGGTAGGGCTTATCTTTGGCTACTGGACCCTATTCACCTTCTCGGCCCAGCTAGCCCGCTTCGACCTGCTGGGGGCTTTTGCGGCCTGGCTGCCCAACCTTGTGTATGGTGGGCTGGCCCTTTGGGGAACCTGGAGGCTTGCCCGGTGAACACCCTCGACCGCTATCTGAGCAAGGAGGTGGGGGCCTACCTCCTGGGGGCCTTGGCGGTGGTGGTTCTGGCTTTGCTGGGGGGGGCTTTGTACGAGGTACTGGCCCCGTTGCTGGCGAGGGGGGCCGACCCTTGGGTGGTGAGCCAGTACCTGGCCTACCGGGTGCCCGAGGCGCTGGTGCGGGGGATGCCGCTGGCCTTCTTGTTCGCCCTTTTGCTGGTGCTCTCGCGCATGGGCGAGGAGTCCGAACTTAAGGCCATGCTGGCCGGCGGGGTTTCCAAGCTGCGGGTGCTGTTTCCGCTATTGTTGCTGGGCAGTGTGCTGTTTGTGGTGTGCCTACTGGCCGCCGACAGCCTGGTGCCGCGCAGCCTGCAGCAAGGGCAGAATGTCCTGCGCCAGGCGGTTTTGCAAAAACCTCGAGCCCTCTTGCAGCCGGGCACCAAGCTGGTGGACGCCTACGGGCGCATCGTGTATGTGGGCCAGGTCGGCCAGAGCGGCATCGGCCAGGTGCGGGTACTCACCGCCGAGGAGGTGCTGATCGCAGAGGAGGGCCGCTTCGAAGAGGGCACACTGGTCCTCTCCCAGGGGCTACGGGTGACCTACGGGGGGGCTCGCCCGCGCACGGTGGCCCGCTTCGAGCGGGCAGTGGTGCCGCTGGTGGAACTATCCCTCGAGCCACCCGGGGGCCTTTTCACCCTGAGTGTAGCCGAACTGCGCCAGCGCATCGCCCAGTACCGGGCCCAGGGGCTGCCCTACCACGCCGAGCTAACCGCTTTGCAGCGCAAATGGGCCGAGCCTGCGGCGGTCTACTCCTTTGCCCTCTTTGCCGTGGGGCTGGCCTTTTACCTGCTGGGGGGTAGCCGCAGCCTGGGCATGCTGGGGGTGGTGGTGCTGACCTTCATCTACTATGCCACCTGGAGCGTAGGGCGGATTATGGGGGAGCAGGGGGTGCTACACCCGGTGCTGGCCGCCTGGGGGCCCAACCTGCTCTACGCCATGGCCGGGCTGGCTTTATTGCGGCTGGGGAAACGATGAGGAGCGGGGTACTGGGGCACTGGCAGGGAGGATGGCTTATTCTCCTATTGCTCCTGCTCTGCACACCCGCCCTGGCCCAGGAAACGAGCGGAGGTAAGAAGCTGAAAATCCTCGAGGCCCTTCGCCTGGAGCTGCGCAACGAGGGGGGCGAAGAACTGCTCATCCTGGTGGGCGACCCGGTCAAGATGGATCGGGATGGCGAGCGTATCGAGGCCGAACGGGTAATCTACAACCGCCAGCAAAAGCGCCTGCTGATGATGGGCAAGGTGCGCTACCAGGACAAGCAGGGCCAGCTCATCGAGGCCGAGGAACTCGAGCTCTTCACCGACGACGAAAGCTTCGAGGCCCTCGAGGTCAAAATCGAGTCCGGCGAGGTTTACCTAGAAGGGCCGGTCTGCCAGCGGGCCGCCGGGCAAATTTTGCTGCAAGAGGGCTACCTGACCCCCTGTCAGCGCTGTGAGCAGGAGGTGGCCGACTACGCCTTTCAGGCCCGCGAGGTGGTGCTCTACCCCGGCGACCGCATCATCGCCCGGGGCGTGTGGGTGCTCTTGCGCGGGGAACGCACCTTGTACCTGCCGGTGCTGCTGCTGTTCCTGAACGAGCGCCGTCCCAAGCTCGAGTTTGGCCAAAGCGATACCGAGGGGGTTTTTATTAGCGCCGACCTGCCCTATGTCTCCGACTTTGGCCTCGGCTTTACCTTGCTGCGCTACTTTGAGCGGCGCGGCTGGGGCTTTGGCTTCGACCACTACGGGGTGGGCGCGGCCCAGGAGCGGTACCAGTTCTTGTACCTGCCCCCGCCCGCTGGGCTGGTGCTGCCCGACAGCGACCCGCGCAAGGACGGGATTTTCAAGTACCGCCTGAGCTACAAGCTGGAGGAGCCCGACTGGCGGTTGGAAGGGTTGGTGCTGCGCGACGATAGCCCTCAGGCTGAGCCGCGCTTTTTGCAGGGGGCGGGGGGCCAGCCCGACTACACCACCTTCTTGATTGAGGCCGCCACCCGGCAGACCCCCACCAACCCCGAGCCCCTCTACCGCCTGACTTTGGACGGCTACCTCGACCACAACCCCCTGGCCCTGCCTAACGAGCGCACCACCCCCCAGCGGTTGCCCGAGGCCGAGGTGAGTTTCCCCAGAGGCCTCGAGGGGGAGCTGCGCCTCAACGGGCGGGTGTTGCTGGGCTACTACCAGGCCCCCTCCAACCCCCTCAACCGCAGCGCCCGGCGGCTGGGGCCCTACATTGGTGCAGGGCGGCTGTGGGTGGAGCACCGCGAGAGCTACCGCCCCGCCACCCCCCCCTGGCCAGGTTTTAGCTTTAGCGTGGAGAATACCTTTATCGGGCGCTACTACAGCACGCAGAACTTCGACATAGAGGGCAACCCTACCGAGTTCGAGCGCCTCGTTCGCTGGGATACCCGGGCCAGCCTAGGCCAGAGCCTGGGGGCCTTTAGCCTGAACCTGAGCGTAAGCCGCAACGTGGTGGAGGGCGAGACCCCCTTTCAGTTCGACTTCGAGCGTCCCCAGCGCAACAGCCGCCTCGAGGGTTAGTTCGGCTTCAACCCCGATCCCCTCTTTGCCTTCACCGCCCGAGTCTCGCGCGACCTCGAGCGCGGCCTCTTCGACCCTCTGGCCAGCTTCACCCTGGCCTCGCGTCCTTGGCCCTGGTTTAGCCTGTCCACCAGCGCTAGCCGCGACCTCGAGCAAGGCCGCTGGGGCTTTCTGCGGGCCAACCTGGCCCTCTCCCCAGCCCCTTTCAACCTAAACCTAGCCTACGAGCGGCAGCTCGAGCTAGGGCTGGATCGGCTCCTCACCCTGAGTACCGCCTACAACCCCCAGCCCTTCAACTTCTCGCTGCGCACCGGCTACCGCTACTGGGACGTGCAGGAAAAAGAAACCCGGCCCATCGCCCAGATACCCCTGATTGCCCGCTACGACCCCCTCGAGCTAGCGGCCAGCTACAACCCCCCCGGCAACACCACCGCGCTTGCCCACAGCCGCGACCTGAACAACGGGCAGGCCATCCGCACCGAGCTAAACGTGGTCTTGCAAGAGCCCCCCGACAGTTTCCGCTTGCGCCAGACCTTCACCCACCTCTATGCCCCCCTGCCCTCGGCAGCCAACCCCAACCCCGTGCTCACCCCAGCCCTGCTGGACGGCCTGGCCCAGCTCACCCTGAGCCTGCACACCTTCGTCTTTACCCACACCCTCGGCTTTAGCCCCGGCAGCGAGAGCCGCTTCCGCCTGGGCTACCAGTACAGCGCCGACCTATTGCAGGCCGATTTGCTGTGGGCCTACCGCGAGGGCACGCTGCGCAACCCCCGCCTGGTGCTAAGGGCCCAAGTGCGCGAGCCCGAGGTGTTCATCAACGAGGTCTCGGCAGAGGTTCACCTGCCCGAAAGCGAAAACCCCCTCACCCTGGAGGACGACACCCAGGCCTTCCTGCGCTTTTTACGCTTTAGCGGCGAGCTGGAAATTCTCCCGGCGCCTTTGCGCCCGGAAGACCCCCCCGGCCTCTCCTTGCAGGGGTTTGTGGCCCTCGAGCGCCTCCCCGGCACCAGCGGGCGCTTCCGCCTGACCCTGCGCGAGTTTGGCCCCACCTTCAGCTTTATGGGCAGCGAAAAAACCCGCCTGTTCTATCGCATTGTGTGGAACGCCCCCGAGAGCGGACGGGAGTTCTTTCTACCCAACCTCGAGGGCACCATCCTGCGCCCCCGCTTCGACCTGGTCATCGACCGCTGCTGCTGGGCTTTCAAGGCCAGCGCCGACACCCTCAAGCAAGAACTCCGCTTTGCCTTTGCCTTGGGCGGCCAGGCTGCCGAGTTTTTGTTCAGCCCCAGCGAGTTTGTGCTGCCCGGCGGTATCCGGCTGCCCACCCCAGGAGGACGCTGATGAAATGGTTCTGGCTATCCCTTGGTCTACTTCTGGCCCTCTGGGCCTGTACCGGCAGCCGCGAGGAACCCACCCGTGCCTTGCTGGCCGCAGCCATTAACAACCCCAGCGGCAACACCTACCAGATTCGCTTTTTCCAGGGCAGCACCCTCCAGCCAGGCAATTTCGACCAGCCCCGGCTGGTGGGAAGCTGGAGCCAGGAGGAGCCGATCGTCACCCTGCTCTACCGCCGCAGCCTAGGGGTGGGCAACGACCAACTCTGGGTACTCACCCCCAGCCGCCTGCGCCGCTACATCGCCAACACTCTCACCGTAGACGAGGTGGGAACCCCCCAGCTCGACGGTTTCGACCAGGAACTGGGGGTGGATTGCAGCCGGGGTTACCTAAGGCAGGGGCAGAGCAACCTCTTGCTGGTTTGTCCACCCCCACCCGCCACCCCACCCCGCCCCCTCGAGGAGTACCGGGCCTGGATTATCCCTTTTACAGCCACCACCCTTCCAACCCCAATCGATTTTCTCGACCCCAACCTGGTGCGCCTGACCGCTCCCGTGCGGCTGGCCCTAGGCCCCGCCGATCAGCTCCTCTACCTGACCCCCACGCAGGTGGGCCTGTACGACTTCGTCAACCCCTTTATCGAGCGCCCCCTGAGCCTGAGCACCTCGAGCCCTTCCGATCTGATTTTTGTGGGCGGCCAGGCCCTGGGCCTCTTCGACGACAACGACCCCAACACCACCGACACCACCCTGGCCTCCTGGAACCTCGGGGCTACCAGCGAGGTGGGCCTTAGCCGGGATAGCAACATCGCCGCACGGCAGTTTGCCCGGGGTGCCCCACCCATCCTTGTGCTGGGCACCGGGCTGGCCCGCTTTGAAGGAGGGTTCCAGCTACCCCGCGAAAGCGAAACCGGGCTATTGCGTACGTTTGCCTATAGCACCGCTACGGTGGGCCTCGACCAGTTTCTCTACACCGCAGCCCAAAGCAGCCCCACCCTGCGGGTGATCGACCTGACCGCCAACATCGCCAGCAGCCTCACCAGCGCCGGGGTGCGCTCCAGCACGCTGGGTAGCTTCCAGGAAAGCATTGTCAGCCTGGCCTTTATCCCGGTGGAATAGTGTGCTTGGGCCAGTTGGGGTAGTTTGGAGGCATGGAGATTCACCACATTGGCATCGCGGTACACGACTTGGAAGAGAGCGCCCAGCCCTACCTAAAGCTGGGCTACACCCTCGAGGCCCAGGGCCGGGTGGAAAGCCAAAAGGTCGAGGTCTGGATGCTCAACAGCGGCCATAGCCGGCTGGAGCTGCTGCGGGCCACCCACCCAGAGTCGGCCATTGCCCGCTTCATCGAGAAACGAGGGCCAGGGCTGCACCATATGGCCCTCGCCACCTCCGATATTCGGGCCGAGTTAAAGCGTCTCGAGGATCAGGGGGCCTTGCTCATCGATACCAGCCCCCGTCCTGGTTTCGGTGGCCATCTGGTGGCCTTTGTTCACCCCAAATGGTCTGGTGGCGTGCTGCTCGAGCTGGTTGAGCCTTAGGGCAGCTCCTGGCCCTCGACAGGGCGGGGCGCCTTGCGCCAGCGCAGACGGCCTGCCCGCCAGGCCGCCAGCAACACGGCAAAGCCAACCCCGGCCAGCAAAATCAGGTAGATGTACTTTTCCAGGTCGGGAATCTGCGAGCCCACGTAGTAGGCCACCAGGGTCAGGCCCTGGGTCCACAGCAGACTGCCCAGCAGGCTAAGAGGAAAAAAGCGGGGCCAGGGCATACGCACCGTGCCACACAGAAAAGGCACCACCGCACGAAAGACCGGTACATAGGGCCCGATCAGGATGGAGATGGGGCCAAAGCGGGCCATGAACCGCCGGGTACGCTCGAGGTCTTCTGGCTTGACCCGGGCCTTATGCAGCAGTGGAAGCCCCCAGCGGCGGCCCAGGTAGTAACCCAGATTATTCCCCAGCACCGAGCCCAGGAAAAGGGCTAGCAACGCCAGGGATAGCTCCATTTTTTTGGCCGCGGCCAGCAACCCCACCGCAATTAGAAGCGAATCGCCAGGAAGAAAAAACCCCACCAACAAGCCTGTTTCCACCAAAACCGTGGCAAAAATACCCAGGTACCCCACTGCCTGCACGTAGGCCGCTACATCCATGCTCTCTACCCTACGGCATAAGCATGAGAAAGGCCAAGCCCAAATGAACATGGGCCCGGCCTACACCTTTACCCACAAGAAGCTTAGGCTGACCAAAGGTAAAGCAACATCAGCACCGCCCCCAGCAAGGCCAGGTTTTTCATGAAGTTAACCATCTCCCCCATCCGCTGCATGGGGTCGGGTATACTCCAGAAGTTGTGCATCCAGGGGGTTACGAAGAGCAAAAACACCACCAGCAGCCATAACCCCACCTGCACATACAGGCCGGTCAGGATGGCCAGCCCTCCCAAAAGCAGCATCAGACCGGTCACGTACACGGCCAGCGCTGGAAAAGGCACCTTTTTGCTTTGGGCATAGGGCACCATCTGGCGGGCCTGGGTGAAGTGGTTGAGACCGTTGAGGATGAAAAACCCACCCAAAAGGATGCGTCCAATCCAGAACAAAGCTTCCATGCGCACCTCCGCGAGGAAGAAGGCAGGCCTGAAAGCGGGTTTGTAGGCCCTCTTACTTGGAATTTTTACCCACCTACTTTTAAATGTCAAGCAGTTTGTTTTTCAAAAATGGCCGAAAACGCTAGCGGGGGGGGAAGATGGGCAGCTCGAGCAGGCGGCCCCGGGGGCTGCGGCTGGCGGCGAAAACCAGGCTCTCGCCGATCTCGAGGGGGTCTACCCAGCTCATGGGGTCGGCCTCGGGCATCCCCTGGCGGTTGGCCGGTGTATCTACCGCGCCCATGGGGTAGATAACGGCCACCCGTATGGCCGTGCCCCCCAGTTCAGCATCCAGCGAGCGCAAGTAGGTGGCCAAAGCGGCCTTGGCCGCAGCGTAGAGGGCTATCCCAGGCCCAGCCCCACTCCAGGCAGCGGCAGCCGCGATGCCAGCGATAAAGCCGTCCTTCTGGCTCAGCAACTCGGGCAACACCGCACGACTGGCGTAGAACAAGCTGCGCATGTTGAGGTCGAACATCCGGTCGTAAAGGCTGGGCTCGGCCTCTTTGATGGGGGCATAGGCAAACCCCCCCACACAGTGAATAAGGCCATCTATCCGGCCCATCTGGGCTTTGACCTGGCGCACCACAGCCTCGGCATCGGGGTAGTGGGTCAGGTTGGCCTGGTAGGCCCGTGCGCCAAACTCCTGGGCTCGTTGTTGGATACTCCCCTCATAGGCATCCACCAGGGCCAGCCGGGCCCCAGCCCGGGTAAAAGCCTGGGCAATGGCCTGGGCTATTCCACCTCCAGCCCCGGTGAGGATGTAGACTTTTCCCTCGAGCGTCGACATGAACCCATTATGCCTCCCCGAAGCAACCTGCGACTATTGCCCCGCCCATGTTTTATCCCCTGGTCTGCCCAATGGGGCATTTTTACCCAGGCACTGGGATATCATCGGCTCGAGGGTTGGGGATGTCCAACCCATAGGAGGTTTATGGCAACCAAGAAAGTAGTCCTGCACCGCCTGGTAGGCCACCGCTTTGTAGGCATCAACGAACAGGGCGATAAGGTGATGATCGACGGCGACCAGCCGGCTACAGGCATGCGCCCTATGGAGCTGTTGCTGGCCGCGCTGGCCGGCTGCACCGCTTACGATGTAGTGGACATCATGGAGAAGAAGCGCCAGCCTTTGGCCCGCTACCGGGTAGAGGTGGTAGGCGAGCGGGCCGAGGAGCACCCTAAGCGCTACACCCATATTGTGGTCACGCACTACGGAGCCGGGCCCAACGTAACCCTGGAGGCTTTGCAGCGGGCTGTGGAGCTATCGCACACCAAGTACTGCTCGGTCTCGGCCACCCTGAACGCCCAGATTGAAACCCGGGTGGTGCTCGAGCCCTGGCCGGAGGAGGTGCAAAAAGCCTAGGGCATAGCCTCGCGCAGGGCAGCCTGCAAAAGCGCTGGCTCGAGCCGCACCACCTGGCCGAAGCGCAGGTAGACCAGCCGCACCTGGGGCTCTAGGCCCCAGGCTTCCCGTACCGCAGCCAGGTAAACCGCAAGCTGGAAGTGGTAGCGCTCTGGCTTGACCTCGTGATCAGTCTTGTAGTCCTCCAAATACCACTGCGCCCCCACCCGGTACAGCCGGTCGATCACCCCCTGCCAGACGGTGCTGCCCAAGGGCAAGGCTACGGCAAACTCGGGGTAGTCCTCCTCGCGGGGCCAGGGTAGGGCGTGGCCCAGGAGGCTTTGGTAGGCAAGGAGCAGTTCCCTGACCTCAGCCATAATGCCCTCGCGCTCGCTGGGGTCGAAGGGAAACATCACCTCCTGGGCCTCGAGGTTGGCCAGGTGGGCGGGGTTGTCGGCCTGCCAGTTCTGTCCGATGGCGTAGTGCACCAGGGTACCAATCGCCCTGGCCCGGCCCGGCAGGGCCTCGCCCTCCTCGGGATCGGGCAATAGCAGGGGTTCGGGCTCCCACTCCTGGCGCTTGAAGGCCGAAGGCGAAAAAAGCGGGGGAAAAGGCGCGGGGGCAAAGCGGGCCGCAAGCCAGGGGGGAGCCTCGAGGCCAGCCTTTGGGGCTTGCCCTGGGGAGGCCGGTGCCAACGGTCGGTAGCGCCAGGTTTGGTGCAGGTAGTCGCTGCGGTCGAAGGGCTGGCCGTCGGCCCCCAACCCCATGGCCTCCAGCACCCGGGCCCAGCCCTCCGGCTGCCCTCGGCTAAGGCTAGCGCTTAGGATTAGGGTATCGCGGGCCCGCGAAGCCGCCACGTAGAATAAGCGGTAGCTTTCCTCTTCCTCCAGGGCTTTCTGCCGCTGTTTGAAGCGCTCGAAAGCCGGCGTGCCCGCAAGGGCCACCTGCTGTACCAGGGCCATTCCCTCGGCAGGGCAGAGGTACAGTGGAACAGATGGGTGGGGTTCCCGGCGCCCCAGATCGAACACCGCCACCAAAGGCCACTCCAGCCCCTTGGCCCGATGAACGGTGAGGATTTGCACTCCCTCGCCGGACTGGGGCACGTCGCCGGCGTCGGCCTGACGGGAGAGCAGTTCCAGGCGCTCGAGCAGGGCCTCGAGGCTCTGGGGTGGGCGAGGGGCAAAGTAGAACAGCAGGGCATCCACGTTCTCCCGCGCCCGGGGCTCCAGGAAATCGTGGTAGGCTCGGCCTGCCATCAGGGGTTCGCGGATAAGAAACTTCAGGGCCTCTAAGGGGGGCATGGTGCGCAGCCGGGTCTGAATCTGGTGAAGCCGCTGATAGACCTCAGGGAAGTCGCGCTCCAGGGTCTTGAGCGGGTCGCTCGAGCGCAGCACAGCTTCCACCTGGGCCAGCTCGAGCTGCCCAAAGGGGCTGCGCAGCCAGGCGGCCAGGGAAAGCCCTCGGGGGTCCAGGGCGGCCCGCAGGGCGTGGTACAGGTCGCGCACCTCCTGCCGCTCGTAGTAGCCCCGCCCCTGCTGCAACACGTAGGGAATCTCAGCCCGCGCAAAGGCCTCCTCCAGGAAGCGCACACTGCTGTACGAGCGTACCAGCACCGCCATCTCGGAGTAACGGGTTGTTTGCGATAGAGCGCTTAGCCGCTGGGCCAGCACCCAGGCTTCCTGCTTGCGCAGGTCATCGAGGGCCACCTCACCCTCTACCCAGTGGATCTCCAGCCGCCCCCGCGAGGGCCGAACCCCCTCCACCGGGGGAGCCTCCTCGAGGCTGAAACCCCAGCCCCGCTGGGCCAGGGTCTCGGTCAAGCGGTTCAAAAAGCGCACTAAGGTCTGGCTATGGCGGTAGGAGCGCTTAAGTGGGGGCAGCACCTCTCCTTCCCGTAAGGCCTGGCGAAAGACCGCCACATCGGCCTGGCGGAAGGCGTAGATGGACTGCTTGGGGTCGCCCACCACCTCGACATGCAAGCCAGCCCCCTCCAAAGCCGCAAAAAAGCCCCCCTGCAAAGGGTTCACGTCCTGGTACTCGTCCACCAGCAAGACCTGAACTCGCTCCAAAACCCGCTTTACAGCACGGGGATTGCGGGTGAGCTCGAGGGCCTTGCGCTCCAGCTCCGAGGGCGAGAGCAAACGGGCCCCCAGCCGGGCTTCGTAAGCGGCATAAACGGCCTGGTAAACCCGCAGCAAGCGCTGGTTTTCTTCCCCGTCAGCAGGCTCGAAGGCTTCGGCCAAGGAGCGTTTGGCGAAGAGGTGCAAAACCGGCTCGGTCAGCTCGTCGGTGGCCATGCCGTGAAGCAGGTGGCTCGGGTCGAGGGCCAGGTAGCGGAGGGTGTGCCACTCCTCCTCGAACAAAGCCACCGCCTCCCAGTCGCCCAACATAGAAAAGTCGGGGTCGAGGGCCAACATAGGAGCAACCAGCCGCAGGCACTGGGCCATGAAGCCGTGGATGGTACTGAGGGTAGCCCCCGAGACCTCGCGCAGGGCCTCTTGGAACAAGGGCCGGCTTTCCTCCGGGGCCACGAACTCCAGGTGCCGCCCCTTTTCCAGCACCTCCTCTAGCGCCTGCCCCACCCGCACCCGCAGCTCGTCGGCGGCCTTGCGGGTGAAGGTCACCCCAGCGATGCGGCGCAGCGGGGTGCCGGAGGCGATGAGCTCGAGGTAGCGCAAGACCAGGCTGGCGGTCTTGCCGGTTCCGGCGGAAGCGATGCGTACTTTCACCAACTAAAGCGTATCATCGCTCGTATCCAAACCACAGGTATCCCGCAGCGAGCATCGGCCTTATCCGAACTGCGACGGACTCTTCCCATTACTAAAGTAGGGTATGCATCCGCCCCACCCACTGGACGCGCAGGAGCGTGCAAGGCACTATCCAGAAGACCCCGATCTTTTATGCCGGGCGCTCCCCCTGCCTCCTCAATAACCACGCAGTACAGCTTCTCTAGGTAAGCAACGGTGGGGCAATGCCGACCACGGTAGCGATACCCGAAGGTGTCTTTAGAGCTTGGCGAGGGCACGTATTATCTTTGAATGCTTTTTCACGACGACCTGCGCCGAGACCTGGGCTTCCTCTGGGGTCATGTGAAGAAGGCGATCCTCTAGCGAAACGCTTTTCTTGGCCGCCTTTAGTCTGGTTTCGACTGCCCTCTGCGTTCCCATAAAGTCCTACACAGCAGGATAGCAAAATCTGCTAAGCTGGCGCTTTGAGGAGTTCTTGTGCGGTACGCCAACATCAACGGTAAGGTCGTCGAGTATGCCCAGGCCAGTGTGCACATCAGCGACCTGGGTCTTAGGCGGGGCTATGCGGCTTTCGAGTTTTTCCGGATTCTAGGTGGCATTCCGGTTTTTCTGGAAGACCACCTCGAGCGCTTTGCCAACAGCGCCCGGATGTTAGAACTCGAGCTTCCCTTTAGCCAGGCGGCGCTGGAGGGCTATATCCGTGAACTCATCCGGCTGAACGAGGTGCAAGAGGGCGGCCTTCAGATGCTCCTCACCGGGGGCTACTCCCCCGATGCCTTCACCCCCAGCCGGCCCAACCTGATCCTGGCCCCCCTCGAGGTCAAGCCACCCCCGGCCCAGCTCTACCAGCAGGGGGCCAAGATTATCCTGCACCCCAACCGGCGCGAGCTGCCCGAGGCCAAAAGCACCGACTACCTGGTAGCGGTTCGCCTGAGCCGCCGGGTGCGGGCCGAGGGGGCTACCGAGGTGGTCTACCACGACGGGCACACCGTCTACGAGGGGGGTCGTAGCAGTCTGTGCCTGATCAAAGACGGGGTGCTCCTCACCGCCCAAGAAGGGGTGCTGCCCGGCATCACCCGCAAGCACCTGTTGCAGGTGGCCCGGCCCCTGCTACCCATCCGGGAGGCCCCCCTAACCCTGGAAGACCTCTTTGGCGCCGACGAGGTGCTGCTCACCGGGGCCACCCGGCAGGTCATGCCCATCACCCAGATCGAGGACAGGCTGGTGGGCAACGGTCAGGTTGGCCCCTGGGCCAAGGTTCTGATGCGGGCTTTCCAGGAACACCTCGAGGCCTACCTGGCCCGCCAGGAAGCAACGGGCCCCTCCACCTGAGGGGCAAAGACCCCTGGCACGCCTTGCTCAATCCCGCCTTCCCTCACGGCAGACGTCTTTGACCCGGCAACTGCGGCAGTGGTAGCCCGGTTTGGGCAGCACCACACCCGTTTTGTAGTGGCCATGAACCTCCTCGGCAGTTTTCTGAAGCTGCTTGAGGACACCCCAAAGCTTTTCGATGGGTTTGCCATAGACCAGCACCGGCGCACCCAACACCGGCCAGGCCCAAAGGTGCACCCGCTGAATCTGCCCAGGATACCGCGAGAGCAGGTAGAAAGCCGCCCAACGCTCACTCCAGCGCCGGCGCACCTCCTTCTCGGCTTCTTTGGGCGGGGTATGGGGGGCCACAAAGCGGTAAAGATGGGCCTCGCTTCCCCGGCGCACAACCCCATCCAGGCGCACCTCCAGGCCCTGGTGGACCAGCCGGTAGCCTAGGGAAAGCACACCTAGCAAGGCGTAGTGGTGGCGCATCCAGCCCTCGGCCTGAGGAAAGCGCTGACTCAAGGCCTCGAGCCGAGCCGGTACCAGCTTCCCCGCCTGGCGCAAAGCCTCCACCCACTGCCGCCACCACTCCGGTTGGGCGGAAGGAGGCTCGAGGCGCTCGGCCCAGTAGCGCAGGCCACATTCATCGTAGTAGCGCAGATCTTCCAGTCGGGCTGGGCCCAGGTTTACCGGGCCTAAGGGGGCCTTGTACCCTTCGCCGCAGGCCACCTCCAGCGGGCTGGCCGGGGGCAGAGGAGGTAGGGGTGCTGGTGTGGCCCCCACCAGCATAGGCTCGGGCTCCAAGAGGCCTTCTTGGCTAGCCTCGGGGTAGGTGACCACCACCTCGTCGGCCAGGGCCCGAAGCTCTTGCAAGAGTGGGCCATCCCGCCCTAAAAAGCGCCGCGGCAGCACCCCCCCGGCTTGGCGCAGCGCTTCCTCTAGGCTCACCCGCAGCTCCTCGGGAATGAAGTAATCTTCCTGCTCGCCGGTGCTGTAGCCCCCCTCCACGGCGTAGGTTAGGTAGAGCTTTTGCCAACGCTGTCCCGAGGCCAGGTTGGGGGTGAGCAGAGCCACGCCCCCAGGCGGGCGGTGGAGCAGGTAGGTCTCGGCCAGCAGGGCCGCCCACCAGTGGCGAAAATCGGCCCCATGGGCGATGCGGTGGGCTTCGCGTGCCCGCTCCATCAGGCTGGCCCGCCGAGGGCTGTGGCGCACCTCGGGCAAGGCCTCGAGGAGTTCCTTGGCCCAGGCCAGCTCGGGGGGCAGGCCTGGGGAGGGTAGGTTAAGGGGGAAGGAAGCCCCCTCCTCCCCCGGGGGCTTTAAGCGGGCCAGCCAGGAAGCCCAAACCGCCTCTAGCCCCAGCTCCCGGGCCAGCCGGTGGACGGCCTCGAGGCCCACCAGGCCACGCTCTAAGGCCGCCTGACCCAGCGGAACCAGCTCAGGAATGGCCAGCAGGCGGGTGGGGGTAGGATAGTCGGGTAGCTCCAAAAGCTCGAGCAAAAGCCGTCCCTCTGGCGTTTCCGCCGCGGTAGGTGCGGTCTGGTCGAACAGGGGCAGGCCGTACTCATCGGCCAGGGTAAGCAAAGCGGGAATCCGCGACTCCGGCGCAACCACAGCGATCTCTAGCGGCGACAGGCCTAACGCCAGGTCGCGCTTGATCGAGCGCAGCACCCAGCGAGCCTCGCTCACCGGATTGGGCGCGCGGTAGGTCTGAAGCCGGGTGGCCCGAGGCGGCAACACCTGGCTGGGCGCCAGACCATAAGGGGCCTGGGGCAGCCCCAACCAGAGCGGCACTCGCTGAGCCAAAGCGCGAAAAAAGCGCAGTTCCAAAGGGCTTAGTTCACGGAAACCGTCCACCACCACCAGGTCGGCCTCGAGGTGCCAAGGTTCGGCTTTTTCCTGCAAAAGGCGCAAAGCCGCACTACGGAAGTCGTCGTAGTCCCAGCGCCCCCAGGACGATTTGAGTTCCTCGTAGCGGGCATAGACCCGCTGCAAGCGCCAGGCCTCGGGGCTGATGGCCGGAATTTGCTGGGGTTCAACCCCGTGGCGCTTGGCCTCGGCAATGGCCCGGGCAAACAGCCGGGCCTCGCCCGGCTGGGGCAGTGGCCCGCCCTCGGCCAAAGCCTCGCCCACCAAGGCTACCCGGCCCGGCCCGGTCAGGATGGGCTTAAGGCCCAGGTGGGCGGCCAGCAAGCGGTAGTAAAGCTGCTGAGTGGAGAGCACCTCGAGGCCCAGCACCGCGCCTCCCTGGGTGGCCCGGCGGTACACATAGGCTTTTTGCGCCGGCA
The DNA here is from genome assembly GCF_000423425.1 of Meiothermus rufus DSM 22234. Taxonomy (GTDB): domain Bacteria; phylum Deinococcota; class Deinococci; order Deinococcales; family Thermaceae; genus Meiothermus; species Meiothermus rufus. The sequence goes on from NZ_AUHY01000005.1 coordinate 60,599, forward strand.
AACATACCCACCAGACCCGCTTGCGCTGGCGCAGAAAGGACTGGGCCACCTCGAGCAAGCGGGTGGTCTTACCGGAGGCCGGGGGGCCCACCACCAGCTTCATCCCTGCTTCGGGGTCTTCGGCCAGCCGCCTCACAAAAAGCAGTTTAGCCCACCACCTCCAGCCGGGCGTAGCGCAAGGCCAGCCGGCGCAGCCCATCGCCAAAAGCTACCGTGGCCACCCCGTCCTCCAAGCTTACCACCCGTCCAAGGCCATACTGGGCATGCCGCACTTTTTGTCCAGCCCTTATCGACGCTGGGTCGGAAGAGGGTGGCTTGGGGAGGAAACGCTTTAGGTCGGCAAACTCTCCCGAAGGCCCCTCCCCCGGCGCAACGCCGAAAACCTCCCAGAGGCCCCTGGCCTCGGCGGTCAGGCCCAACGCCTCCAACCAGTTGTTCCTATCGGCATGGATAAAAAGCCGCAATACCTTGGCCGCAATGGCCTGGGCCTCGCTCGAGTTCCACCAGCGGTACAAATAGCGTTCCAGACCCAGCTTGTGCGCCCCTAGAGCCAGGGCCAGGGTCTGAGCGGTAGAAAGCTGGGCCGCGGGCCGGGCTAAGGCTTCCCCCACCTGCTCGACAGCCCCCAGCACTTGCAGGTGCTCGGCTTCGCGCAGGAAGGGTGAGAGCGGCAGGCTCGAGATAGCGTACAAATAGGTGTGCTGCGAGCTGCGGGTAAGGGCCACGTAGAACAGGCGGCGCTCCTCCTCGAGGTTTTCTGAACCGCTGTAGGGCAGGGTGCCCTCGTTGCAGTCGGGGATGAAGACCAGCGGCCACTCCAGCCCTTTGGCCCGGAAGATGGTCATCAGGCTGACCCGATCCTGGCCTTCTCCCTCCAGGTGCTCCTGGGCTAGCTGCCCCAGGTGCTGTAATAGCGCCGGCACGCTGCCTTTGTCGCGGGTGTACTCGAGGAAAGCCCGTACCCCCTCGGCCTTACCCGCCCCCACCTCGTAGAAACCCGAGGAGCGCAGCAGATGGCGGCGGTAGTCCAGCCGGGCCTCGAGGGCTTCCAGCAGGGCGTGGGCCGAGTCCCGCTTTAGCGCCCCTTCCAGCCACTCAAACAGCAGGGCCAGCTCCTCCAGCCGCCGGGCCACCCGTTCCTCGGCCCCGGCCTGGGCCGCCCGCAGCGCCGCCACCAGCGAGGCCCCCTGCTCGACCTGTTGCCAGACCGACTCGGCCAGGGTGCGGCTCAAGTAGCGCTTGGGGGTGTTGTAGACCTGTAGCCACAACCGCCGGCCCTCTTCCCCCAAAGGTTTTTCCAGGGCCAGCCGCACGTAGGCCAGCAGGGTGCGCACCTCGGGCCGCTGGTAGAAGGGCTCGCTGCCCACCACCCGGTAGGGAATCTGAGCCTCAATTAGGTACTGCTCAATGTAGGGGGTCTGGGCATACAGCCGCAGCAGCACCACCATCTCGCTAGGGCGGCGGCCCTGAGCCAGTAGGCGGGCCATCTCCCCCACCAAAGCCTGGGCCTGGGCCGGGGTATGGGGCTCTAGGCGAAGGTGCACCCCCCCAACAAACCCCTTGGTGAGGCTGAGCTGCTTGGGCGCGCGGTTCTGGTTGTGCACGATCACCCGGGCTGCCAGCGCCACCTGCGCCGCAGGGCAACGAAAGGTATCGCGAATCAGGTATTTTTGCGCCCGGTAACGCCCTGCAAACTCGAGGATGAAGCGCGGGCTGGCTCCCCGCCACTCGTAGATGGTCTGGTCGTCGTCGCCCACGGCCATGTAGTTGCGGTGCGGGCGGGTAATCAGGTCCAGTAGCTCCGACTGGGCCAGGTTCACATCCTGAAACTCGTCGACCAGCACTGCCTGAAAGGCCTTTTGCACGGTTTGCAGGATGTCGGGATGGCGCACCAGCACCTCCCAGCCCAATAACAGCATGTCGTCGAAGGTGAGCAGGCCCTCCTCCTGCCGAACCTGCTCCAGAAGCCTGTAAAGCTCGAGGTACCACTCGAGTTCCCGAGGCGCGCTGGCCTGCGAGGCCACTTTCAGGGCCTCGGGCGGCAGGCCGGCTGCCTTCAGGTCGGCGTATTGCAGGTTGCCCTTGCAAGCCCCCACATAGCTTAGAAAATCCTCAGATTCCAGGTTTTCTAGCTCGGGAGCCCAGGGGAGCTTCAGGTCCCTGGCCCGTCGCAGAGCGCGCTGCAACAGGGCCTGCTCGAGGCCCTCCTCCCAGCCCCGCTTAAGCAGCAAAAGCCCTTCCGCAGCGGCTTTGCGTACAATGCGGTAGCCCAGGGCGTGCAGGGTGGAGAGCTGCACCCCCTGGGTGTGGGGCCAGCGGGCCAGGGCCCGCCTGAGGTCCTCCACCGCCAGGCGGCTAAAGGAGGTCGCCAAAATTTTGCGCGACTCGAAAACCCGTTCCCGTACCAGGCGCTCGAGGCGGTGCACCAGGGCGGTAGTCTTGCCCGCGCCGGCCACGGCAAAGACCAAGGCTGGCCCCTGGTCGTGGGCCACGATGGCTCGCTGTTCGTCGGTTAGGTGCAAGGACATGGCTTTTATGAAGAATGCGAAACTTAACCCCTGCGCATGTTCTAGGCAAACCTGTACAGCTTCCCCGCCAGGGTGGCCACATACAAGGCACCCCGGTAGGGCAAAGGGGGCACCTGGATGGGGCCCAGGCCGGTGGCCTCGAAGCAGACCTGCCCGGTCTGGGTGTTTACCCCCAGCACCCGGCCTTCCTCGGTACCCAGGTAGAGTACTCCGTGAGCCAAAGAAAGGGCTGCGGTGACCTTGCCGACCTCGAGGCGCCACACCTCGTCGCCACTGGCCTGATCCAGGGCGTACAGCCAGCCTGCCCAGCTCGCCGCATACACATACCGCTCATCAGCAGCGGGAGCCCCCCACAGCTCCCCCTCGAGGTCGTAGCTCCAGCGCACCTCTCGGCTCAAAGGGTCGAAGGCGTGCACCTCCCCGGCCCAGGTAGGGATGAACAACAGCCCCCTTCGGGCCGGAATGGCGGTATGTACCGGCCCGGTCTCCACCTTGTAGCGCAGGTGGCCGCTTTGGGGATCGAGGGCGTACAGCCAGCCGTTTTCCCCAGGCACAAACAGCAACCCCCGGTAGAGGGTGGGGGTGGCAACCAGGGGGCTGCCAGCTTGGAAGCCCCAGCGCAGGGTACCACTGGCATCGAGGGCGTAGAGAAAGCCATCGCGCCCAGCCAGGTAGATGAGTTCGCTCACCAGGGGAGCCGCGGTAATCTCGGCGCGGGTGGGGAAGCTCAGAATGGGCCGCCCGGAGAGGGTCATCCCGGTCAGGCGGCCATCCCAGGCGGCCACGTAGACCCGTTCCTCGGTCACCACCGGCGGCGCAGAAACCTCGTCGCCCAGCCGCTGACGGTAGACTGCGCCATCGGTCAGATCCAGCCGGGCGATGCCCTGCCCCGCCCCCACCCAGAGGCTGCCCTCGCGGGCCACCAGCTCCCCCGGCCAGGCCACCTGCCCGGCCAGGTCGTAGGTAGCGGAAAGCTCGAGCCGCTCGGGCCAGGCCGGGCCACTGGGGTAGTGGCCGCTGCGGCTGGCCCCGGCCCGGGGCGTGGCCGAGAGCGTCTCGCGGTAGTGGCGCAGGCTCTCCTCCACCACCGCCCGGGCGGTGGTGGCGCTGGCCGGCCTCTGCCCAGGCTCCTTTTGCAGCAGCGAGAGCAACAGCGCCGCTACCCCCTGGGGAATGGCTGGGTTGAGCTGTTGGGGCGGCTTGGGCGGCTCGTAGACGTGCTGATAGAGCACCGACTGGTCGTTTTCCCCTTGGAAAAGGGGCTGGCCGGTAAAGGTGCGATATAACACCGCCCCAAAGCTGTACAGATCGGCCTGAGGGGTCAGGCGCTGGCCCTTGGCCTGCTCGGGCGCCATGTACTCCGGGGTGCCCACGGTGATGCCCGTGCGGGTCAGATGACGGCTTTCCTGCATAAGGTAGGCCAGGCCGAAGTCCATCACCTTGGGCTGGCCCTCAGCGGTGACCAGGATGTTGCGGGGGGTCAGGTCGCGGTGAATCACCCCCCGCTGGTGCAGGTGCTCCAGGGCCTCCAAAGCCCGGGTCGAGGTGGCCAGCAAGCGTAAGCCCTCCATGCCATCCTCGAAAGGCCCCATGCGGTCGTAGCTGCCCCCTTCCACCAGCTCCATCACAAAGTAGGTGCGCCCCCCCTCCTCCCCCAGGTCGAAGACCTGCACCACGCCCGGATGGGAAAGGCGGGAAAGGGCCTTGACCTCTTGAAAAAAGCGGTTACGCTCGCTGGAGGGTAGGTAGGCGTGCAGAATCTTGACCGCCACCTGTCGATCCATGCGCTCGTCGAGGCCCTGCCAGACCTCGGCCATGCCTCCTTCCCCTAAGGGGCGCAAAAGCCGGTAGCGCCCTGCCAGTTTCACGTTTAGGCCAACACCTCCCCCGGCCCCAAGCGAGCCCCTCGAGCCCAGTCCAAAGCCGGCATGGGTTTCTTGCCCTCTGGCTGCACTTCCTGCAAAAACACGCCTCCTTCCCCCGTGGCCACCCACAGGCCCTCCGGCCCAGGTTGAACGGCCCCCGGAGCCAGGCCCTCGATTCCCAGTGCGGGCCGCATCCGAAGCACCCGAACCCGCTTACCCCGAAAGACAAACCAGCTCCCCGGCCAGGGCTGCACCCCCCGGTGGCGGTTGTAAATCTGTAGGGCGCTTTGGTTCCACCGGATTTTTCCGTCCTCCTTTTGCAGCATGGGGGCATGGCTGGCAGGGCCACGCTGAGGCTCCGGCTGGAGGTGCTCGAGGTCGGCCAACACCTGCAACAACAGCGTAATCCCCTTATCCCGCAGCCGCTCGGCCAGCTCCACCGCGGTCTCGTGGGGCTCCACCTGGGTGCGCCAGCGGGCCACCACCGGCCCGGTGTCCATCCCCGCATCGGTCTGCATAATGCAGACCGCCGTCTCAGCCTCGCCGTTGATCAGGGTCCACTGCACCGGGGCCGGGCCGCGGTACTTGGGCAGGTCCGAGGGGTGCAGGTTGAGGAAGCCAAACCGGGGCACAGTCAAAAGTTCCGCAGGCAGGATTTTGCCATAGGCTGCGGTGATGGCCAGCTCGAGGCCCAGCGAGCGGAAAAACTGCAGAAACTCGGGGTTCTTGCGCAGCTTGGCGGGCTTTTCCACCCGCAACCCCCGGGCCTCGGCCCAGGCGGCCACCGGGCAGGGGGTCAGTTGCCAACCTCGCCCGGCGGGCTTGTCTGGCTGGGTCACCACCAACACCACCTGGTGGTGCTGCTGTAGGGCCTCCAGTACCGGCAGAGCCCAGGCTGGCGAGCCAAAAAAGGCCACCCGGCGGCGGGTTGGATGGGACAGTAGGGGTGCAGAGCGAATCGCTAACCTCCTAGTGGTTGTTCGCAAAGCTGAGGCTACTTGGACTTCTGTGCGGCTTCCCGCAGGAAGGCCCGGGCCTGGCGCTGAAACTCGGCCAGGTCTTCGCGGTGTTCCTCGAGGAAGCGCTGCCGCTCGGCGGGGGGCATGCGCTGAAAAAAGAGAATACCGTCTAGGTGATCGATCTCGTGCTGCATCACCACGGCCAGATAGCCCTCGGCCTCGAGCACCCGGGGCTCTCCCCTCTCGTTTTGGTATGCCACCCGCACCTGTAGGTCGCGCTGGGCCCCCTCAGCATAAAGCCCCGGCAGCGAAAGACAACCTTCTAGGATGGACTGCCGCCCAGCACGGTAGGTGATAACCGGGTTGACCATCACGTAAAGCTGCTTCACCCGGGACTTAAGATCCGCCTCGGGGCCCTCGTCAGCCTCCTCTTCAGCGTACTCAGCCGCTACAAAAAGCCGCTGGCTGATGCCCACCTGGGGTGCCGCCAACCCCACCCCACGGGCTTCAAACATGGTCTCGAGCATGTCCTCGGCCAAGGCGGGAATGTGGCTAAAATCCTCCACTGGTAGGGCTTTTTTCTTCAAAACAGGGTCGCCGTACAGGCGGATGGGCAAAACCTGAGCCATAACTCCACCCCTGATTCTACGGCTCTAAGGCCCCTTCAGACTCACCCGGCCCAGGATGTTCACCATCATCACCCCAGCCAGGGCCAGCCCACCCCCCACCAAGGCCAGCCTACCTGGCACCTCGCCCAACCAGAGGTAGGCTATCAGAGTAGCCAACACCGGTGAGAGGTAGAGAAAACTGCTCACCTTCGAGGCCGGGGCCCGGCTCAGGGCGTAGTTCCAGGTCAGATAGGCCAGGGCCCCCGGCACCACCCCCAGGTAAACCCCGCTCCAAAAGGCCTGGGGTGAGGCGGCCCGTAGCGCAGCCGGCAGTCCCGGCCAGAACAGCAACAGGGGCAGGGTTCCGGCCCAGATGGTGTAGGCGGTGAAGAAAAGGGGATTGTACTTTCGCGCCAAGGGGCGCTGAAACACAAAGTACAGCGAGGTGGTCAGGGCCGCCAGCAAAATCAGCAAAGCGCCAGGCTCTATGGCTACGTGGCCTGGATGGTTACCCAAGGCAATCAGGGCCACCCCAGTAAAGGCTAACCCAATGCCTGCCCAACCCCAGCCAGAAAGCCGCTCGCCCAGAAAAAAGTACGAAAGCAAAGCCACAAACACCGGCCCCACGGCAATCAGCAGCGCCGCTGGCCCTGCCTTCACCGAAACCTGCCCGAAATTGAGGGCAGTGTGGTAGACGGTGATGCCCAAAAAACCCAAACCCAGCAAGCGGGGCCAGTCTCTGGGCTCAGGTAGGGGCATCCGCACCCCCCAAGCGTAGAGCAGCAGAACCCCCGAGGCCACTAAAAAGCGCAAAAGGGTCAGGTGGCCGGGGCTAAAGTCCTGTAGGCCCGCGCGGATGGCCGCAAAAGCCGAGGCCCAGGGCAGGATGGTCAGGAGAATGGCCAGGAGAACTCGAGCCTCCACCGCAAGGATGGTAACACGCTTCGAGCTTACTCCGATTCTTCCTTCTGATCCTCCAGCTTGGCCAAGTTGACCAGCCCCGCACGGATTCGCTCCTGCAAACCCCGGTAGCCCTCCAGGCGGGCTCCTGCCAAAAGCTCCAAGGCCTGTTCGACCGTCTCCACCGCGTAGAGGTGAAAGCGGCCCGCCCGTATTGCCTCCAGCACCTCGGCCCGCAGGGTGAGGTTGGCCACATTGGCCCGGGGCAGCACCACCCCCTGGGTACCGCTCAGGCCCAGCCTTTGGCAGACCCGGAAAAAGCCCTCTACCTTGGCGTTAATTCCCCCGACCGCCAACACCTTGCCGGTCTGGTCCACCGCCCCGGTGACCGCTAAGTCTTGCCGCAGGGGAAAATTGCCGATGGCCGAGAGTGCCGCCAGCAGTTCGGCCAGGCCCGCCGAGTCCCCCTCGATGGCCACATAGTTCTGCTCAAAGGCCAGGCTGATGGTGGCCGGCAGGGGGCCATTGTCCATGTAGCGGCTGCGTAGATAGCCGGCCAGGGTGAGGACCGCCTTGTGAAAAATCTGCCCCCCCAGGCCAACCTCACGGTCTATAGAGATCAGGTGATCCCGCCCTGGAGCGGCCCGGGCCGTGAGCCGAGCGGGGCGGCCCCAGTAAGGGGCCACCTCCACCACCACCAAGCAGTTGAGCTCTCCCACCGCCCGCCCGGTGGTGCGAAGGCTCCATACCCCTTCCTGCACCGCCCGCAAAAACTCCTCCTCGGAAAGGAAGCTGCGCTCTTCGCGGGCCCGCACAGCCTCCTCCACAGCCTGAGCGGTAATGAGGCCCTGGCCCAGCACAGCCGCCTCCTCAGCCAGCGCCCTGAGCTCGACCAGGCGGGCATCCATACGGCTGCGTTGCTCCACATTGCGCCGGGCCTCGTCAAACAGCCGGGTCAGGCCCCCCTGGGTAAGCTGGAACCCCTGGGCCTGAAGCCAGCCAGCGATGGCCGTTCGGTTCTGGGGGCTTGCCTCTAGGGTGGGGGCAAACTCCACCCGGATGCGAAAAAGTTCGCCGAAAGCAGGGTCTTCTTCCAAGGTGTCGAAGGCCTCCTGGGGACCCACCAACATGACCTGCATCTGGATGGGGAAAGGCTCGACCTCGAGGCTCGCCGGAGCTTGGGCGTCGGTGACTGGCTCCACCTGGCCGTTGCGCAAAGCCCGTTTGAAAGCCTCCCAGGTGCCCTCGCGCAGCAGGCTCTGGGCATCCAGGATGAGGTAACCGCCCTGGGCCTTGTGCACCGCCCCTGGGCGGATCAGACTAACGTTGGTGCTCCAGACCCCTTTGTCCACCACATAGTCCAGCCGTCCAAACAGGCGCGGGGCGGTGGCGTAGGGCTCATAAACGATGGGCGGGGGGGCCCCGCTGCTGGAAGAGGTCAGCAGGTTGGGCCGCCACTGGGCCGGGTCGAGGGCCTCGCCGGTCTCGGCGTAGCGAACCAGGCGGGCCCGCAGGGCCTCGAGGTAGGCCCGGGCCTGGGGAAAGCGTTGCCAAAGCGGCTCAAAGCGGCCCTGCAGATAGTGCAAGGCCCAGTCCCGCCGCAGCCGGCGCAAGGCCTGCTCGAGTTCGGCCTCGGCGGCCAGGCGGCTCAGGGTCACCTCTTCCAGCCGGGCATTCAGCTCCGCAGGCACGGCTTCTGCGCCGCTCAGCTCGAGCAGCTCGCCGCTTATCCGCAGGGTATAGCCGGCCGCCTGAACCTCCTGCTCTAGCAGGGCAAGCTGTCGCTCGCGGGCTTCTTTGAAGCGGGCCTCGAGCCGGCTTTTCTCCTTTAAAAAAGCATTCTGGCGGAAGAGCTCGTCCAGGCGGTTCACCTCCAGAAGCAGGCTTTCTACCGCCTCGGCCAGCTCGGTCTCCTGGCCGCTGGGGAGGGTGAGCACCGCTACCTTGCGCTCCGATAAGGGCACGTACAACAGGTCGGGCGGCGTTTCCACCCGCTGGGCGCTTAGGTAGGCCAGCAGGGCCTCGTGCTTACCCAGGCTGGGAGGGCCAACCAGGTAGGCATGAAACCCCCCGCGAATGGCCAAGTCCAAAGCCGCCCTGGCCCGCTCCTGACCAAAAAAGGGCGGGGCCACGGTAGGCGGTACCAGCGCCTCGGGGTCTTCACAGGAACTGCGCCACTCCAAAGCCTCGTAGGACAGCCTCACGGCGGATGAGTATACCCACAAACCGGCTACCCAAAACCAACCCTGGACATAGAGTCCACCTACCCTGCTATGCTGTGGGGCAAAGGAGGCAATACGTCATGGCGATGCGAGTTCTTGGGATGATCCTCGCGGGAGGGCAGGGCTCGAGGCTATACCCCCTCACCGCCAAGCGGGCCAAACCCTCGGTGCCCTTCGGCGCGCGCTACCGCATTATCGACTTCGTACTCAACAACTTTCTCAACTCCGGCATTTACAGCATCTACGTGCTGACCCAGTTCAAAGCCCAGTCGCTCACCGAACACGTGCAACGGCACTGGCGCTTTGGCGGGTTTTTAGAAAACGCCTTTATCCTGCTGGTGCCCGCCCAGATGTATCGCTACGAGGAGCTGGGGCCGGTCTGGTACCGGGGCACTGCCGACGCCATCTACCAAAACCTGCACCTGGTCAACAACCACAAACCCGAGAACGTGGCCATCTTCGGGGGCGACCACATCTTCAAAATGAACATCGCCCACATGCTGGAGTACCACAACGACCACCGGGCCGACCTGACCATTGCGGCCTACCCGGTGCCCATCGAAGAGGCCAGCCGCTTTGGCGTGTTGCAGGTGGACGAACAGTGGCGCATGGTGGGCTTCCAGGAAAAGCCCAAGAACCCCACCCCCATCCCAGGCAAGCCCGACATGGCGCTGGTCTCGATGGGCAACTATATCTTCCGCACTGAGGCTTTAGTGGAGAAGCTCGAACACGACGCCAAGGACCCTAATTCCTCCCACGATTTTGGCAAGGATGTGATTCCCCGAGCTTTGCAGGAGGGCTACCGCATCCAGGTCTACGATTTCAAGCGCAACCCCATTCCCGGCCAGAACGGCCCCAATACCTACTGGCGCGATGTGGGCACTATCCATGCCTACTTTGAGGCCAGCATGGACCTCATCCAGGTTACCCCGGAGTTCGACCTCTACAACCCCGAGTGGCCCCTGCGCGCAGCCAACTTCAACTCCCCCCCGGCCAAGTTCGTGCACGAGGCCGGAGCCCGTACCGGCCAGGCCTTCAACAGCCTGATCGCCGGAGGGTGCATCATCTCCGGGGGCACCATCCGCGAGTCGGTGATCTTCCGCCGTTGCCGCATCAACTCTTACGCCTTGGTCGAGCGAAGCATACTCTTCGATGAGGTGGAGGTGGGCCGCTACGCTAAACTGCGTAACACCATCGTGGACAAGAACGTGAGCATCCCCCCCCACACCCAGATTGGCTACGACCTCGAGGCCGACCGGGCCCGCGGTTTCACTGTCACCCCAGAGGGGATTGTGGTGGTGCCCAAAAGCTACCGCTTCTAGCCCCTGCTAGGCGGCTTGGCCTGGGTTTATTTTTATGGACAAGCATCCTGGCAAGGCTTTCTACCGCCTGACCCGCCTTTTCCCCGGCGACCAACTCCCCGGTGGACGAGCGCCCGCTGCCAAGGTCTACGCCAACCCGCTGGAATCGGTAGAACTGGCCGAGCCGGTGCGCGAGGGGGGCCCAGCGGTCTGGCGGGTGCTCTCGCGGGTAGCCCCCACCGCGCCCAAGGTGGGCTCCTCCATCACCCAAGCCGAGCTTTCCCAGGTGCTGGCCCCCCTGGCCGTGCGGCGGGGTGGACGGGGCTACCCCTCGGCAGGGGGAGCCTACCCACTGGAGGTCTACCTGGCCGTACAGCGCCTACAGGACACCTTCCAGGGCATCTACCACTACGCTGCCAAACAACACCAGCTCGAGCAGCTCTCCAGCCGCTTCAATCCGGCTGAGTGGCAGCAGGCCCTGATGAACCTCGAGGCGGTTGAGGCCTCGGCAGCGCTGGTGGTGTTCACCGCAGTACCGGAGCGCTCAGAGGCGGTCTTCGGCCTGCGTGGCTTCCGCTACGCCCTTTTGGAGGTGGGCTACGCAGTGGGCGAGGTCATGGTAGCTGCGACCGCCTTAGGGCTACAGGCCTACCCTGCCGAGACCTTCTACGACGAGGAGGTGCGCCGGCTGCTCTCGTTGCCCGAGGGGGAGTACCCGGTGGTGGTGCTGCTGCTGGGGCGGTGAGGGCCTTATGATGGGGCCATGCACCGCTGGGCCGTGGGGCTTTTCCTTTTGCTGGGCCTGGCCCTGGCCCAAAACCCCCAGGACTTTGCCCTGCGCCTCGAGCAGGCCTGGCGCCTGGTCAAGGAGCGCTACTACGACCCCAGCTTCAACGGGGTAGATTGGGAAGCGGTAGGCCAGCGCTACCGGCAAAAGCTCCCCGGGGTACAGGACTGGGAGGGGTTATACCACCTGCTCGACCAGATGTACGCCGAGCTAGGCGACGACCACTCCCGGGTGCTCAGCCCGGCCCAAGCCCAGCGCTACTTGGGAGCAGGGGGCGGGCGCTGCTTGGCCCTGCCCTTCCAAACCCCAGAACCCTACCAGCCCCCCCAGGTGCGCTTTAGCGAAGGGGTAGTGGTGGTACGCCTGCAAAACCTGGTGGAGCGGGCAGGGCTGGAAGCCCTACAAGAAGCCATCCGCCGCTACGAGGCCCAGGCTGTGGGTTACGTGCTGGATCTGCGGGGCAACCCTGGGGGGCTGGCCTTGCGCATGGCCGAGGTGGCTGGGGTCTTCCTGCGGGGGGTACCCTGGCGCCTGGTCAGCCGAGGGCTGGGAGCGGTACCTCTACCGACCGTGCCGTTTTGGGGTCTGCCCCAGACGCAAAAACCTCTGGTGGTGCTGATTGATGGCGGGGTTCACTCTGCTGCCGAAGGGCTGGCTGGGGCTTTGAAGAACGCAGGCCGGGCCTACCTCATCGGCACCCGCAGCGCGGGCAACACCGAGGCCCTTACCCCCTACTGCTTCCCCGATGGGGGGGTAGCCCTGGTAGCGGGTGGGGTGCTGGCCCCGCTGGTGGGCCCCACCTGGGAAGGGCGGGGGGTAGAACCCGATCTGGTAGTCGAAGACCCAGCCGAGCAGCTCGAGGCTGCCCTGCGCTACCTAAAGCGACCCTAGGCTACACAGCCCCAACAAAAACCATAAACTGGAGGAGCAAGCCAAGCGAGGCCGTCTATGAGCGAACCCATCTGGTTTCCCTCCGAGGAGTACAAGCGCGGCAGCCACATCGAGGCCCTGCTGCAACGTCTGGGCCTGGACAGCTATGAGGCTCTCTATCAGTTCAGCATCGCCCAGCCCGAGGCCTTCTGGAAAACCACCCTGGAGCTACTGGGCATCGAGTGGTTCACCCCTTACCGCCGGGTGCTCGAGCTGCCCCAGGGGCCCCAGTGGCCCCACTGGTTCGCCGGAGGGAAGCTCAACCTGGCTCACAACGCCCTGCGCCACGCCCGCACCCGGCCCCAGGCCCTAGCCCTTCTCTGGGAAGGGGAGGACGGGGCCTCCTCGCAGCTGAGCTATCAGGCGCTCGAGGCCGCCGTAGCCCAAGCGGTGCATGCCTTGGCCGGGCTGGGCATCGGCCAAGGCGACCGAGTGGGCCTGTTTTTGCCTATGCTGCCGGAGACCGCCATCAGTGCCTTGGCCATCGCCCAGCTTGGGGCCATCTTCGTGCCCATCTTCTCGGGCTATGCCGCCGAGGCTGCCGCCACCCGCCTACAGGACGCCGGGGCCAAGCTCATCATCACTGCCGACGGCTTTTACCGCCGGGGCAGCCGGGTGGAGCTTTTGCAAAACGCCCGGGCTGCCGCAGCGCTTTCCCCCAGCGTCGAGCGCCTGTTGGTGGTACGCCGCTTTGGTACAACCCCCCTAGCCCCTAACGAGGTAGCCTGGGACCAGATTGTGCCCCACCAGCCCACCCAGGCTCCCTACCAACCCATGGACAGCATGGATCCCTTCATGCTGATCTACACCTCCGGCACCACCGGCAAGCCCAAGGGCACCGTGCACTACCACGCCGGCTTCCCCCTCAAGGCTGCGCAGGACATGGCCCACCTCTTCGACCTCAGAGTGGGCGAGGTGCTCTTCTGGTTTACCGATATGGGCTGGATGATGGGGCCCTGGGCCATCCTGGGGGCCCTGACTTTGGGCGGCAGCGTGCTGCTTTACGAGGGTGCTCCCGACTATCCCGATGCGGGGCGGTTGTGGGCCCTCTGCCAGAAGCACGGGGTGACCCACCTGGGCCTCTCCCCCACCCTGGTGCGGGCGCTGATGCCTTTGGGGGAGGAACCCGTCCGCCGGCACGACCTCTTTCGACTGCGCGTCCTGGGCTCCACCGGCGAACCGTGGAACCTCGAGCCCTACTTGTGGTTCGCCAAAACCGTGGGTCAGAACCGCCTGCCCATCATCAACTACTCGGGCGGCACCGAGATTGGCGGAGGCATCCTGGGCTGCACCCCCTGGCGGCCCATCAAGCCCATGGGCTTCAACACCGCCGTTCCGGGCATCCACGCCGAGGTGCTGGACGAAAACGGCAAGCCTGTGCGGGACGAGGTGGGCGAGCTGGCGGTGCTGGCCCCTTGGCCCGGTCAGACCAAAGGCTTCTGGAACGACCCCCAGCGCTACCTCAACACCTACTGGAGCCGCTTCGAGAACATCTGGGTGCATGGCGACTGGGCCTTACTGGACAGCCAGGGGCACTGGATGATTCATGGCCGCAGCGACGATACCCTAAAGGTCGCGGGCAAGCGGGTAGGCCCCGCCGAGTACGAAAGCGCTGCGGTAGAACACCCTGCAGTGAAGGAGGCTGCGGCCATCGGGGTTCCCCATCCGGTGAAGGGTGAGGTCGCGGTGGTGTTTGTGGTGCTACGGCCTGAACACCTGGCCAGCCCCGACCTCGAGCGGGCCATTGGCGAGACCATCGCCCAACGCCTAGGCAAGGCTCTGAAGCCAGAGAAAATCCTCTTCGTTCCTGACCTACCCAAAACCCGCAATGCTAAGGTGATGCGCCGGGTCATCCGGGCGGCCTTTTTGGGGCAGAATCCCGGCGACCTTTCCGCGCTGGAAAACCCCCAGGCAGTTGAGGCCATCCGCAGCACAGCAGGCTGAAAGTAGACCCAATGCCTCCCATACCCTGATGGGGGCTAACCAAGCGTATTGCTGAAGTCTCCACCCTGACGGTGTCAGGGTGGAGTGGCATGGGCCTATTTCTTGGCGGTGGCTTTTTTGGCTGTTGTTCTAACCGTACCTTTCTTTGCCGTGGTCTTGGCAGAAGACTTCGATGTGGTGGTCTTAGTCTCTGGCTTGGCTGCCGTTTTGGCCGCACTCTTCTTTGGAGCAGCCTTCTTAGTGGTCGCTTCGGCTTCAGGCGTGGCCGCGCTCTGCTTCGCCGTATTTTTTCTAGCCGCTGTTTTAGCCTCTGGCTTGGCCGTTGCTTTAGTCGCGCTCTTCTTCTCGGTAGCCTTCGCCCCGGACTTAGGCGAAGCCTTCCTGGCCGCGTTCTTCTTTGCAGTAGATTTCGAGCTTTCAGGCATGAATTTCCCTCCTCAAGCTTAATGTGGAGCCACTGCAGCAAGCCCCTACAGCATGCGCCATCCGGCGGACACCGCATCCATCCCACCCAACCAAGCCCAAGGCTCGGGCGGATATGGACGGGTGTTGCTGCTCGATTGTTGCTCCACTGAACCGAAGTATACTACATCTTGTAGATTTTTCGCAGTCCAGATACAACTACTGGGCATGCTAGTCATTCATTGCGCAACCGCCGGGTTTGCTTTTTAGCCCTAATCGAAAAGTCCAACAAAAGCCTGCGATACAATACACAGCATGCTGGATTCCCAAACCCTGGCCCTGGCCCAGGACGTGCGCGCCCTCCTGGCTCGAGGCCTGGAAACACTGGCCCGCGCTGGCCTCGAGACCACCCCCCTCAAGCAGGCTTTGCTGGACCTGGAAGGGCCGTTTTTGCTGGTGGTGGCAGGGGAGTTTAACAGCGGCAAGTCTTCCCTGTTGAACGCCTTGCTGGGGGGCGATTTCCTCAAAGAAGGGGTCACCCCCACCACCGACCGTATTCACCTGATTACCTACGGCCCTGAAGAGCAGCTAAAGCCCCACTCCCCTGAGCTGGTACTGCTGCAACTACCCCATCCTTTGCTTAAGGAAGTCCAGTTAGTAGACACCCCCGGTACCAACGCCATCCTAGAGCGGCACCAAACCCTAACCGAGCGATTTCTGCCCCGGGCTGACCTAATCCTCTTTGTCACCAGCGCCGACCGGCCCTTCACCCAGTCCGAGGCCGAATTCCTGCGCTTTATCCGGGACTGGGGCAAAAAGGTGGTGCTTGTCCTCAACAAAGCGGATTTGCTAACCCAAGACGAGCTTTCGCAAGTGCTGGAGTTCGTGCGCAAGGGGGCCGACCAGACCCTAGGCCAGGTTCCCCCCCTCTTTGCCCTCTCGGCCCGCCGCGCACGGCAAGGCGAACGAGAGCAAAGCGGTATCACCGCCCTCGAGGGCCACATTCAGCAGGTGCTGGCCCATCAGGCTGCCCAGATTAAACTGGGCTCCCCCCTGGGAGTACTGGCCCGCCTAACCCTAGAGGCCCAGCCAGCCCTGGAAGCCCGTTTGGAGGAAGCGGAAAAGCAGCTCGAGGCCTGCCGCAAGCTGGACCATCTGCTGCAAAAACACGAAAGCCGCATCCGCCGCGACTTTAGCGGCCAGGTGGCCTTAGCCCTGCAAGCCATCGAGGAGGTGCGCAGCCGCGGAGAACGCTGGCTAGACGAAAAGGTGCGCTTTTCTAAGTTCCTCGAGCTCATGCAGTCCAGCAAGCTCAAGCAGGGGTTTATCGAGGAGGTAGTCAAAGGGGCCAACCAGGAGATCGAGCGCTCGGTATTGGAGGCCATGCACTGGCTGGCTCGGCGCGACCGGGAGCTTCTGGAAGACGCCCTATCGCTATTGCGCGAAGCCCCTAGCCTACGCCAGACCGAGGCCATACCTTCGGAAACCCGTGCCATCGCCGGCAACCTAGAGGAAGCCCTGCGCTCCTTCGACCCCGAGGCGGAGGCCATCCAGCTTCGTGACTTCATCCAGGAAAGCCTGCGCGGCACCGCCCTAGCCGAAGTGGGGGTGATGGGGCTGGGGCTTACCATCCTGCTGGTAGCACAAAAAATCGCCCTGGACATTCTGGGTATTTTTGCCACCTTGTTTGGGGCCATCCTGGCCACCTCTATCCTGCCGCGACGCAAGGAAATCGCCAAGGCCCGCCTGCGCGAACGCCTGGCCGAGCTGCGCACTACCCTCGAGGGCGCCCTAAACGAAACCCTAGAGACCGAGTTGCAGCGCACCCGCGAACGCTTCCACAGCCTCTACCGCACCTCCTGCACCCGGCTGGAAAGCTGGCGCGACGACCTCCTGGCCCAGCTCAAGCAGCTCGAAGAGCTGCAGGCCGAGGTCAGAGCCCTCCAGCAGCGGCTGTCCTAGCGCACCAGCAGCACCGGGCACTGGGCCTGGGTCACCACTTTCTGGCTCTGGCTGCCCAAGAGCAAACCGCTTAGCTGCCCCAGACCTCGAGTCCCCATCACAATCAGGTCAACCTTGCGCACATCGGCAACCCGCAGAATCGCCTCTGCCGCTGGCCCTTCCAAAACCTCCGTTTCCACCTGCGGCAGCGCGCCTACCAGGGCCTTGGCCTGTTCCATCACCCGGTCCGCCGCCTCGGTACGGCGGGAGATGACCTCCTGCAGGAAAGGTTCACCCAGATAGTCTGGTATTGGGTCGTAGGTGTGCACGATGCAAAGAGTGGCCTGGTACTGCCGGGCTAAATCGGCCGCAACTTTGGCCGCCTTCTGCGCGTGGGGCGAGCCATCAAACGCCAACAATATCTGCTTGAACATGGCAACCTCCCAAACCCTGGCTCTGCGCCAGGATACCGCCCCCACTGTATGCCTTGAGAAGGCTTATCGCCAGGGTTGTTTATCCCCTGCAAAAAACGCCCTGGGATTTCCCAGGACGCCCCATTTATGGCGGGCCGTGAAGGATTCGAACCTCCGACACCTCGTTTTGGAGACGAGTGCTCTACCGGGCTGAGCTAACGGCCCTTGTTGTGCTTTGCCTATCGCATTTGCCTGGCAAGCTGCCAACCAAGCCCCCCTATTTTGCCCTGTAGACTGCCGAAAATCAAGGCCCTGTAATCGGTCAACACATGTGAGACTGGGGAACCGACTCCTCCTGCATCATAGCTAAATACTCCAAGGGAGCAAGACCCCCCAGGGCCATGTGAGGCCTTCGGCGGTTGTAGTGGTCCAGGTAGGCATCCAGCTCTGCCTGTAGCTCGCTGAGCCGGGGGGGCAGAGGCCGGGTATAGAGCTCCTCCCTAAAGGCCCGTTGCACCCGCTCCACGTGACCATTGAGTTTAGGACTCCTCGGCGGCAGCACAAACAAGGCAATCCCCAGAGCACAGCAGGCCTCCTCAAACTCGGCCATGAACTCGCTGCCCCCATCCACCTGGATGGCCCGGATGGGAA